>NZ_JBSFCI010000040.1:0-40277 GCF_053593375.1 Streptomyces sp. NPDC002309
CCTGGCCGAACTGCGCACCATTCTGGAAAGGACCCTCACCCCATCCACCGGGCGGCGTACCGCCAGGAGTGCCCGGCGGAGCGCACCACGCGGCCACGATGCTGGCCGGCCCCGGGCAGCCGGTACCCGGCCCTGGCGCGCCTCAGGCTCCGGGCGCACCCCAGGGTTCGGCCGGCGGTGCGCACGGTGCCGTGCACCACGCGGAGACGATGCTCGCCGGTCCCGCCGTCGGTGGCCCCGGTGTACCCCCGCCGCCCCAGGCCCCGGGCGTTCCCGGTATGCCGCCGGGTGGCCGGCAGCCGATGCACCCGGTGCCGGGTGCGGTGCCGCCGCCCGCTTCCGGGATGCCGGTGCCGGGGCAGCCGGTTCCCGGGCAGCCTCCGGCGGCGTACGGCTACCCCCAGCAGGGGCAGCCGACTGTGGGCCCCGGCTATCAGGCGGTGCTGCGCTACCGGGCGCAGGACGGCTCGGAGCAGCAGCTGATCCGGCGTTCGGCGCCGGGTACGCCGCACCCGGAGTGGCAGATCTTCCATGAGCTGCGGGCCATGAACGTGCCGCCGGGCCAGGTGCTGGAGCTGCACACCGAGCTGGAGTCGTGCGAGCTGCCGGGCGCGTACTGTGCGCGGATGATCCGCGAGCAGTGGCCGCAGGCGCGGATCACGAGCATCGCGCCGTACGGCACGGATCACGCGAGCCGGCAGCAGGGCATGCGGCAACTGCTGGCGCACCAGGGCGAGTTGCACCAGGTGGCGGACGGTCCCGCGCGGCCCGCGCCGGTGCGTGCGCCGTTGACACCGGTGCAGCCGGCGCCGCCGCTCGCGCCGGAGGGTGTGGCGCAGGAGCTGGCGGGGGCGTTCGGGCCGGGTGTGTTCCGGTTCGAGCAGGCCGCGGTGTCGAGGCAGGGCGTGCCGCAGGTCGTGGCGCACACGCTGGTGGTGGCCGGACTGCCGCTGGACATGGGTCCGTTCTTCTGGGCGCAGGCACAGCCGGGCAGGCCGGTGCCGACGCTCGCCGAGCTGGCGCAGGAACGAGGGGTGCAGTCGGCGTCGGACGCGGGCTCGTACCTCGTCATGGGCAGCGACTTCGGCAAGGCGATCTGTGTGCAGTACGGCACGGCGAACATCGTGGCCGTGCCGGTGGAGGCCGGGCCGGGCGGTGCGCCGGTGCCGCCGCAGTTCGTGAACACCGGGCTGCCGGAGTTCGTGCGCTGTCTGGCGCTGCTCGGCCGGATGTGGCGGCTGCGGTTCGGGCTGAACCAGGAGCAGGCGGGCCGCTGGACCGTCGACTTCCAGGCCCAGTTGGCGGCGCTCGACCCGGCGGCGCTGGGTTCGCCGGAGAGCTGGTGGTCGGTGCTGCTGGAGCAGATGTGGGACGGGCTGTTGTGATGTCCGCGGTGTGCTGACATCCCTGGCGGGAGGGCCGGGCCCGGTCGTGAGACCGGGCCCGGCCTCTTTGTCTTCCGGAACGTGCGCGAGTTTGTCTTCCGGAACGTGCACGAGGAGCGCCCGGCGCGGAGTGTCGGATTATGACCATTTCTGTCTGATAGCTCAAGATATGCGCTAAATCGACATCGTTCGAGGAGTGCCGGAATGAGCAGCCCATCCGTGTCGGCGCATGACTTCGTGACAGTACGGGGGCGCGGTTACCGCCCCGAAGAGGTCGACGCGTACGTCGAGGCCCTGTCCGACGACCGTGACGCCGCCTGGGAGCGGGCCGCCCGTCTCACCGTCCTCGCCCGGGAGATGGAGGAGGAGGCCGAGGACCTGCGCGAGACCCTGGCCGAGCTTCCTCCGCAGACGTACGAGTCGCTGGGGGAGGGCGCGCGGCGCCTCTTCGAGGCGGTGCAGGACGAGGCCAGGGAGGTACGGGAGCGCGCGCGCCGCGAGGCACGCGAGCAGGTCGCGGAGGCCGAGGCGTACGCCGACAGCGTGCGCAGGACGGCGCAGGACGAGGCGGACGCGCTCGTGGCGGAGGTCGAGGAAAGCGCCCGGCAGTGGCTGGTCGAGGCGCGCGGGGTGGCGGACGAGATCCGTGTCGAGGCCCGGCGTGAGGTGAAGGAGGGCCGCACGGACGCGCTGTCGGCGTTGCGCGAGGCCCGGCATCGCTCCGCCGCGAGGCTCGCCGAGCAGGAGAAGGAGCATGCCCAGCGCTGGGCCGCGGTGGTGGGCGAGGCCGGCGACGCCGCCGTGGACGCGCCGCACGCCGAACGGGCGGCGCGCGCGGAGGCCGCGCTGGCCGAGGCGGAGCGGGACTTCGCCGACGCCGAGCAGACCCTCGCGCACGAGCAGGAGAAGGCGCAGGTGCGGGCCGCGGAGGTGCTCGCGCAGGCGCGGGCGGAGGAGGAAGCCATCGCCGGCGAGACGGAGAAGGTGCTGCGGGAGCACGGGGAGCGCTGGGACGACGTCCAGGCGCAGATGGACGTCGTACGCGAAAGCCTCGCGGCGCTGAGCGGCGGGCGGGCGCCGGCGGAATGAGGGACGGCGTGGCCGGCGCGGTCCCCGGCGGGCGCCCGCGGGAGGCCCCCGCACCCACCGACGCGCCCCGGCGGCGGTCCGCCCGGACCCGGTACCCGGCGTCCGGATGAGGCTGCGGGCACGGGCACGGGCACGGGCTCCGCGCCCGCGGCATCGCGCACGCTGCGTTCGGCGCCCGCTGGTCCCTTCCGGCGTACCGCGCGCGCTCACCCCTTCCGGCGTACCGCGCCCGCCAGGATCCACGCCTCCACCGCCTCGTACTGGCGCCGTTGCTCCTCCGCCTTCCGGCGGCCGGAGGCCATCGTGCCGAGCCAGCCGAAGGCGAAGCCGAGGGGGACGGAGACCAGGCCCGGGGTGGTGAAGGGGAAGTAGGTGAAGTCGGCCTCGGGGAACGCCGAGACGGGTGAGCCGGAGACCAGATTGGTGCCCGGCATCAGGACCAGCACCGCCAGGGAGCCACCGATGAGGGTGCTGAGCAGGCCGGCGCGGGTGTAGCGGCGCCAGAAGAGGCCGTAGACCAGGGCGGGTGCGAGGGCGGAGGCGCCCAGGGAGAACGCCAGGGTCACCAGGGGTTGCAGGCTGCGGTGCTGGACCATCGTGGCCAGCAGGATCGTCGGGATGCCGATCACGACGGCGGAGAGGCGGGCCAGGGTCATCTCGCGGCGGGCGGACAGCTCCTGGACCCGGTTGGCGAAGACGTCGTGGGCCAGGGAGTTGGCGCAGGCGAGGATCATCCCGGCGACCGAGGCGAGCACCGTCAGGAAGACGGCCGTCGTGACCGCCGTGAACAGGAACGTCTCCCCGGTCGTCACCTCCGGCCCGAACGCCGCCTGGGAGCCCAGCAGATAGGCGGAGTTGCCCTGCGGGTCCGCGGCCGCGATGGCCTCGCGGCCGATCAGCGCGGTCGCGCCGAATCCGACGACGGTGATGATCAGCACGAACACCGCGACGCTCGACACCGCCCAGGACATCGAACGGCGTACCTGGCGGGCGCTGGACGCGGTGTACATGCGCATGGTGACGTGCGGCAGGCAGGCGCCGCCCAGCACCACGCACAGCTCGGCGCTGACCATGTCGAGCCGGGGGAACGGCCCTCCCTCGAACTGCAGCCCGGAGCTGAGGAACGCGGCGCCCACCCCGCTCCGCTCCGCCGCCGTGTCGAACAGGGCGGCCGGGTTCCAGTCGAACTTGCTCAGCATCAGGACGGCGACCACCGCGCCCGAACCGAGCAGCATCACCATCTTCAGGATCTGGATGAGCGCCGTCCCCTTCATGCCCCCGATCGCGGCGTAGCTGATCATCAGGGCGCCCAGTCCGACGATGCAGCCCGTCTCCACCTTCGTGCCGGACAGCCCGAGCAGAAAGGCCATCAACTGTCCGGTGCCCGCGAGCTGGACCAGCATCAACGGCAGCAGCGCCGCCAGTGTCACCACGCACGCGGTCACCCGTACGCACCGCCCCGGCATCCGGCGCGCGAAGGCGTCTCCCATCGTGAAACGGCCCGCGTTGCGCAGCGGTTCCGCCAGCAGGAACATCAGCAGCAGCAGCGACAGCGCCGTGCTGAGCGCCAGCACGATGCCGTCGTGGCCGTACAGCGCGATCACCCCGCCGGTGCCCAGCACCGTCGCCGCGGAGATGTAGTCGCCGGCGATCGCGAGGCCGTTGCGCATCGGGGACAGGGAGCTGTAGCCGGTGTAGAACTCGTCGAGGTCGTCGCGGTCGGGGCCGGTCATCACGCACAGCAGCAGCGTGATCGTGGCGACGGCGGTGAACGCGACCAGCGTCATCGTCTCCGCGGAGTCACTGAACCCGGTCACCGCGCGGCCCCCCGCTTGGCATCCAGCGCGGCCTGCCGGCGGATGCGGTCGGCCAGGGGATCGACGCGCACCCGCGCGGTGTGCTCGTAGAGGGCTATCGCCAGCCAGGTGACCGGCAGCTGGGCCAGCGCCAGCAGCAGTCCGGCCGGCAGTCCCGCGGCGACCTCGGCCGTCATGAACCCCGGGGCGGACGCCGACAGCACCAGGAACAGCGTGAAGTACCCGAGCGCGGTGAGGGTCGCCACCCGCCGCTGCCAGCGGTAGGCGCTGCGCAGGATGCGCAGGTCGCTGTGGTGCCCGAGCGGCGCGTGCACGGGCGCCCGCCGCCGGTCGGGCGGGGGATGCGCGTCCGGCTGCCAGGGGTAGGTGGGGTACGTCCGCGACGCGAGGTGCGGCGCGGGCGCGGGCGTGGGGTGCGAGGGGGGCGGGGCGGCGGGGAAAGGAGGCGGGTGGGGGCCGTCGGGCGGGGGTGGGTACGAGGGGCGTCGGGGAGGGGGCGAAAACGGGTCGTGGGACATCCCGTGCTCCTTGCGTGGCTCGGGTCCGTGGCGGCGGACCGCAGGGAGGTGGGGGGCGGGCCACGCACGCTACTCGCGAGTCAGGGGGCGCGCGGCGTTTTCACCAAACTGAGCGGTCGGTATGCGCTTGCTCCGCCGACCCGGCGACGACCTGCGGTGTCACCCGCGCGTCGACTCCGACTTTCGGCGGCCGGCGGAGTCCGAACCTCCGTTCCGCCGGGCGCGCGTCACGACTCGTCGACGACCGGGAAGCGGCGCGGGGCCAGCACCAGCAGCACCAGGAAGGCGAGCGCGGCCGCGCCTGCCACGCCCAGGTACACCGCGTGGACCGCGTCCGCGACGGCCCGCCGGGTGGCCCGGACGCAGCGCCCGTGCCGAGAGTCGGTCGCGGCGCCTTGCGCGGTGCCCCGCGCGACGGGTCTGGTGCTGCCCACGCGGATTCCTTCCCCTTGCACCTGTCTGCTGCCCGACAGCTTCCCACTTGCCCCTCACGCGACGGGAGGGCGCAGCCTGGGTGGGCCGGAAGGGGGACCCGACCCCGAGACGGCCTCCGTCCGGAGGGTGACGGCCCCTAGGGGGTTCTCCGTACCACGGCTCCGGGAGGGGTCGTCCCGGCGGAGGACGAGGGACGCCCGCGCGGTTCTTAATCTGGCTTTACGCCGTCGCGGGCGCCGCCGGGGGGCGGACGGGGCGGTGCGCCGCACCTTCGGGGGTGGGGTTTTCCTCAGGGGAAGAGGGGGCCGTACACCATCGAGCGGCGCCCCCTCCCGCCGCGAGACTCGTCGACGGGGCACCAGGCGCCCGGCGCCGGACACTTCCGCTTCAACTGCTGACCGACATAGGAGACATACCGTGACATCGGCTGTAACCATTCCCAGTCATGGGGGCACTGGAGAGCGTACGGCCGTCGCCGCGCGGGCGCGGCAGGTCGTCAAGGCGTACGGGGCCGGGGAGACCCGGGTCGTGGCCCTCGACCATGTCGACGTGGACATCGCCCGCGGCCGGTTCACCGCGATCATGGGCCCCTCGGGCTCCGGCAAGTCCACCCTGATGCACTGCCTGGCCGGGCTCGACACCGTGACCAGCGGTCAGATCTTCCTGGACGAGACCGAGATCACCGGTCTGAAGGACAAGAAGCTGACCCAGCTGCGCCGGGACCGGATCGGCTTCATCTTCCAGGCGTTCAACCTGCTGCCGACGCTGAACGCCGTGGAGAACATCACGCTCCCCATGGACATCGCCGGCCGCAGGCCCGACAAGGCCTGGCTGGACCGGGTCGTGGAGACCGTCGGCCTCGCCGACCGGCTGGGGCACCGGCCGGCGCAGCTCTCCGGCGGGCAGCAGCAGCGCGTCGCCGTGGCGCGGGCCCTCGCCGCCCGCCCGGAGATCATCTTCGGGGACGAGCCGACCGGGAACCTCGACTCGCGCGCGGGCGCCGAGGTGCTGGGCTTCCTGCGCACGTCCGTCGACGAGCTGGGGCAGACCATCGTGATGGTCACGCACGACCCGGTGGCCGCGTCGTACGCCGACCGGGTGCTGTATCTCGCCGACGGCCGGATCGTCGACGAGATGCGGCGGCCGACGGCCGAGGCCGTCCTGGACCGCATGAAGGACTTCGACGCGCGGGGGCGTACGTCATGACCGTGCTGAGGACCTCGATGCGCAACTTCCTCGCGCACAAGGGACGCATGGCCCTCTCGGCCGTCGCCGTGCTGCTGTCGGTGGCCTTCGTGTGCGGCACGCTCGTGTTCACCGACACGATGAACACGACCTTCGACAAGCTGTTCGCGGCCACCGCCTCCGACGTCACGGTGAGCCCCAAGGGCTCCTCGGACACCGGCGAGACCACCTCCGACAACGGCAGGCCCCCGGTCATGCCGGCCTCCGTCGTCGACGAGGTCGGTACGGTGAAGGGCGTCGAGTCGGCCGAGGGGACGGTCTTCTCGACCTCGGTGACCGTCGTCGACGCCGACAACGACAGCCTCTCCCCGACCGGCGGCGGGCCCACCATCGTCGGCAACTGGAACGCCAACGACGCCCGCACCATGAAGATCGCCTCCGGATCCGCGCCCCGGGGCGCCGACCAGGTGATGGTCGACGCGGACACCGCCGACAAGCACGGGCTGGAGCTGGGCGACGGGATCGGCGTCATCACCGCCGTCGGCACCCACCGGGCGAAGATCTCCGGCATCGCCGACTTCGCCGTCACCAACCCCGGCGCCGCGATCTTCTACCTCGACACGAGGACCGCCCAGCGGGCGCTGATCGGTGAGACCGGCGTCTACACCAACGTCAACGTCACCGCCGCGGCCGGCGTCGGCGACGCCGAGCTGAAGAAGAACGTCTCCACCGCCCTCGACGGCGCCTACCAGGTGCAGACGGCCAAGGAGGTCGCCGACGCCAACGCCGAGGACGTCCAGGAGTTCATGGGCGTCATCAAGTACGCGATGCTCGGCTTCGCCGGGATCGCCTTCCTCGTCGGCGTCTTCCTGATCATCAACACGTTCTCCATGCTGGTCGCCCAGCGCACCCGCGAGATCGGCCTGATGCGCGCCATCGGATCGAGCCGCAGGCAGGTCAACCGCTCGGTGCTCATCGAGGCGCTGCTGCTCGGCGTCGTCGGCTCCGTGCTGGGCGTCGGCGCCGGTGTGGGGCTCGCGGTGGGGCTGATGAAGCTCATGGGCGCCATGGGCATGAACCTCTCGACGGACGACCTGACGGTCGTGTGGACGACCCCGGTGGTCGGCCTCGTCCTCGGTGTCGTGGTCACCGTCCTGGCGGCCTACCTCCCGGCCCGCCGCGCGGGCAAGGTCTCGCCGATGGCCGCGCTGCGCGACGCCGGCGCCCCGGCCGACGCCAGGGCCGGCGTGGTCCGGGGTGTGATCGGCGCACTGCTGACGGGCGGCGGCGGCTTCGCGCTGTACCTCGCGGCGGCCGCCGACACCGCCGCGGACGGCGCGCTGTGGCTGGGCGCCGGTGTGGTGCTGTCGCTGACCGGCTTCGTCGTGATCGGCCCGCTGCTGGCGGGCGGCGTGGTCCGGGTGCTCGGCGCGATCGTGCTGCGGATGTTCGGTCCCGTGGGCCGGATGGCCGAGCGCAACGCGCTGCGCAACCCGCGCCGCACCGGTGCCACGGGCGCCGCGCTGATGATCGGGCTGGCGCTGGTGGCCTGCCTGTCGGTGGTCGGCTCCTCGATGGTCGCCTCGGCGACGGAGGAACTCGACAAGAGCGTGGGGACGGACTTCATCGTGCAGTCCGACCGCGGGCAGCTGATCACCCCGCAGGCGGTCCAGGCCGTGAAGGACGCCGACGGCGTCGCGCGCGTCACCGAGTACAAGTGGACGCAGGCCGACTTCACCACCCCCGACGGCGAGACGTCCGAGGACACCGCCATCACAGCCGCCGACCCGACGTACGCGCGGGACCTGCGGGTCGAGACCGTCGCGGGTGACCTCGCCGACGCCTACCGCCCCGACTCGATGTCCGTCCACGAGGAGTTCGCCGAGGACCACGGCGTCACCCTCGGCTCCGAGGTCGCCGTGGCCTTCAAGGACGGCTCCGAGGCACGGCTGACCGTCCGGGCGATCACCAGCAGCGATGCGGTGATCGACCAGGGCGCGATGTACACCTCGATCGACACCCTCGCCACATACGTGCCGGCCGAGAAGATGCCGCTCGACACGCTGCTGTTCGCCTCGGCCGAGGAGGGTCAGGAGGCGGCCGCCTACACCGCGCTGAAGGCGGGGCTGGACGACTACCCGCAGTACAGCGTCCGGGACCAGACCGACTACAAGCAGGCCCTGAAGGACCAGATCGGTCAGCTGCTGAACATGATCTACGGCCTGCTGGCCCTCGCGATCATCGTCGCGGTCCTGGGCGTCGTGAACACGCTGGCCCTCTCGGTCGTCGAGCGGACCCGGGAGATCGGCCTGATGCGGGCGATCGGCCTCTCACGCCGGCAGCTGCGCCGGATGATCCGCCTGGAGTCGGTCGTGATCGCCCTCTTCGGCGCCCTGCTGGGCCTGGGGCTGGGCATGGGCTGGGGCGCGACGGCGCAGCGGCTGCTCGCACTGGAGGGGCTGGACGTGCTGGAGATCCCTTGGCCGACGATCGGCGCGGTGTTCATCGGCTCGGCCTTCGTGGGCCTGTTCGCCGCGCTGATCCCGGCGTTCCGCGCGGGCCGCATGAACGTCCTGAACGCCATCGCCACCGAGTAGCCACCGCACACCGGGGCTGCGGCGGACGGGCCCGGTGGCGGAAGTCCGGAGGGACTCCCGCCACCGGGCCTCGCGCCGCGCCGGTGACAGCGGGCCTCCGCAAGACGCCCCGCCCCGCTATCCCCGCCCCGGCCGTCCGGTCCTCGCCGGTCGTCGTTCGCTCGTACGGGTGGCTCGGGCGGGGGCGACGTACTCTGGAGACCCCCGGCCCGCACCGCGTGTCGGGTGATTCGCGTTGTCCGCCCCCGGTCCAGCGCGAGCCCGGTCAGTCATCAGCCCCAGTCATCCCGGACGGAAAGCACCATGAGCCTGCACGGTCTGCTCGACGCCGTCGTCAAGGACGCCGCACTCGCGGAAGCGATCAAGGCGGCCACCGACGGCAACCGGACGCACGTCGACCTGGTCGGCCCCCCGGCGGCCCGCCCCCTCGCCGTCGCCGCGCTGGCCCGCGACAGCGGCCGCCCGGTGCTGGCGGTGACGGCCACCGGCCGTGAGGCCGAGGACCTCACGGCGGCCCTGCGGACGCTGCTGCCCCCGGACGGCGTCGTGGACTACCCGGCGTGGGAGACCCTCCCGCACGAGCGGCTGAGCCCCCGCAGTGACACCGTCGGCCGTCGCCTCGCCGTGCTGCGCAGGCTCGCCCACCCCCGCCCCGACGACCCCGAGACCGGCCCGGTCTCCGTCGTCGTCGCCCCCGTGCGCTCCGTGCTCCAGCCGCAGGTCCAGGGCCTGGGCGACCTGGAGCCGGTGGCGCTGCGGGGCGGGCAGACCGCCGACCTGAACGAGGTCGTCGAGGCCCTCGCCGCCGCCGCGTACGCACGCGTGGAGCTGGTCGAGAAGCGCGGCGAGTTCGCGGTGCGAGGCGGCATCCTCGACGTCTTCCCGCCCACCGAGGAACACCCCCTGCGCATCGAGTTCTGGGGCGACGACGTCGAGGAGATCCGCTACTTCAAGGTCGCCGACCAGCGCTCCCTCGAAGTCGCCGAGCACGGACTGTGGGCCCCGCCCTGCCGTGAGCTGCTGCTCACCGACGACGTGCGCGCCCGCGCGCGCGCCCTCGCCGAGGAGCACCCCGAGCTCGGCGAGCTGCTCGGCAAGATCGCCGAGGGCATCGCCGTCGAGGGGATGGAGTCGCTCGCGCCGGTCCTCGTCGACGACATGGAACTGCTGCTCGACGTGCTGCCGAAGGGCGCCATGACCGTCGTGTGCGACCCCGAGCGGGTACGCACGCGTGCCGCGGACCTCGTCGCGACCTCGCAGGAGTTCCTCCAGGCGTCCTGGGCGGCCACCGCCGGCGGCGGCGAGGCGCCCATCGACGTCGGCGCGGCGTCCCTGCGGTCCCTCGCGGACGTCCGCGACCGGGCCCGCGAGCTGGACATCATGTGGTGGTCGGTGTCGCCGTTCGCCGCCGACGAAGAGCTCGACGACGCCACCCTCAAGCTCGGCATGCACGCCCCGGAGACCTACCGGGGCGACACCGCCAAGGCGCTCGCCGACACCAAGGGCTGGCTCGCCGACGGCTGGCGCACGGTGTACGTCACCGAGGCCCACGGGCCCGCCGCCCGTACCGTCGAGGTGCTCGGCGGGGAGGGCATCGCGGCCCGGCTGGACGCGGACCTGGGCGACATCTCCCCGTCCGTCGTGCACGTGGCGTGCGGTTCGATCGACCACGGCTTCGTCGACCCGGCACTGCGGCTCGCGGTGCTTACCGAGACCGACCTCTCCGGCCAGAAGGCCGCCGGACGCGACGGACAGCGCATGCCCGCCCGCCGCCGCAAGACGATCGACCCGCTCACCCTGGAGGCCGGCGACCACATCGTCCACGAGCAGCACGGCGTGGGCCGCTACATCGAGATGGTGCAGCGCACCGTGCAGAGCGCCACCCGCGAGTACCTGGTCGTCGAGTACGCCCCCGCCAAGCGCGGCCAGCCCGGCGACCGCCTCTACATCCCCACCGACCAGCTGGAGCAGATCACCAAGTACGTCGGTGGCGAGGCGCCCACGCTGCACCGGCTGGGCGGCGCGGACTGGACGAAGACCAAGGCGCGCGCGAAGAAGGCCGTCAAGGAGATCGCGGCGGACCTCATCAAGCTGTACAGCGCGCGCATGGCCGCCCCCGGCCACGTCTTCTCAGCGGACACGCCGTGGCAGCGGGAACTGGAGGACGCCTTCCCGTACGCGGAGACACCCGACCAGCTGACCACCATCGCCGAGGTCAAGGAGGACATGGAGAAGTCGGTCCCGATGGACCGCCTGATCTGCGGCGACGTCGGCTATGGCAAGACGGAGATCGCGGTGCGGGCCGCGTTCAAGGCCGTGCAGGATGGCAAGCAGGTCGCGGTCCTCGTGCCGACGACGCTGCTGGTGCAGCAGCACTTCGGCACGTTCGGCGAGCGGTACGCGCAGTTCCCGGTGAGCGTGAAGGCGCTGTCCCGGTTCCAGACCGACACCGAGGCCAAGGCGGTCCTGGAGGGGCTGCGGGAGGGCGCGGTGGACGTCGTCATCGGCACGCACCGCCTGTTCTCCTCGGAGACGAAGTTCAAGGACCTGGGCCTCGTCATCGTCGACGAGGAGCAGCGGTTCGGTGTCGAGCACAAGGAGCAGCTGAAGAAGCTGCGCGCCAACGTCGACGTGCTCACGATGTCGGCGACCCCGATCCCGCGCACCCTGGAGATGGCGGTCACCGGCATCCGCGAGATGTCGACAATCACCACCCCGCCGGAGGAGCGGCACCCGGTGCTGACCTTCGTCGGTCCCTACGAGGAGCGGCAGATCGGCGCGGCCGTCCGCCGTGAACTGCTGCGTGAGGGCCAGGTCTTCTACATCCACAACCGGGTCGAGTCCATCGACCGGGCGGCGGCCCGGCTGCGCGAGATCGTCCCCGAGGCGCGGATCGCGACCGCGCACGGGCAGATGTCGGAGACGGCGCTGGAGCAGGTCGTCGTCGACTTCTGGGAGAAGAAGTTCGACGTGCTGGTGTCGACGACGATCGTCGAGTCCGGCATCGACATCTCCAACGCCAACACCCTGATCGTCGAACGAGGGGACACCTTCGGCCTGTCGCAACTGCACCAGCTGCGCGGGCGGGTGGGCCGCGGCCGTGAACGCGGCTACGCGTACTTCCTGTACCCGCCGGAGAAGCCGCTCACCGAGACCGCCCACGAGCGGCTCGCCACCATCGCCCAGCACACCGAGATGGGCGCGGGCATGTACGTCGCCATGAAGGACCTGGAGATCCGCGGCGCCGGCAACCTCCTCGGCGGTGAGCAGTCGGGCCACATCGCCGGCGTCGGCTTCGACCTGTACGTCCGGATGGTCGGCGAGGCCGTCGCGGACTACCGCCGGCAGCTGGAGACCGGCGGGATCGAGGAGGAGCCGCCGCTCGAGGTCAAGATCGAGCTGCCGGTCGACGCCCATGTCCCGCACGACTACGCGCCGGGCGAGCGGCTGCGCCTCCAGGCGTACCGGGCGATCGCCTCCGCCAACTCCGAGGAGGACGTCAAGGCCGTACGGGAGGAACTGGTCGACCGGTACGGCAAGTTGCCCGAGCCGGTGGAGAACCTGCTCCTGGTGGCCGGTCTGCGCATGCTCGCGCGGGCGTGCGGCGTGGGCGAGATCGTGCTCCAGGGCAACAACATCCGCTTCGCGCCGGTGGAGTTGCGCGAGTCGCAGGAGCTGCGGCTCCAGCGGCTCTACCCGGGGACGGTCGTCAAGGCGGCGGCGCACCAGGTGCTGGTGCCGCGTCCCAAGACGGCGAAGGTGGGCGGGAAGCCGCTGGTCGGGCGGGAGTTGCTGGGCTGGGTCGGCGAGTTCCTGGCGTCGGTCCTGGGGTCGTAGGAGCCCGGCCGGGGCACGCGAGGCCGCCCGCGGACGCTGCGCACCGCGGGCGGCTCTGTCCGGACGTCCCCCGTGCTTCTTCCGGCTACGGCTGTTCGGGCTTGTCGCGACGGTCCATGCCGATCCTGCCCTCGATGTTCTGCTGGGCCGAGTCGACCTGGCTCTCGTACTTGTTGCCCGTCCTGTCGTTCGCCTGCTTCTCCGCGGCGTCGGACATCTGCCTGGCCTTGTCCTGCGCCGCCTTGTGGCTCTTGAACCTGTCGAGGATGCCCATCCAGAGCTCCTTCCAGAGGTGTCCCAGAACCGACGATACGCCCGGAAAGAGCGCTATGCCGTGAAAGAGCCCCTATGGTCTGGACCTCTCGACGGCTACCGTGTCCCCACGGAGTGAGGCCGCGACGAGCACGGCAAAGGGGTGGGACGCATCGTGGGGCGTCTGAGGGGTGGGGCGGCGGCCGCCGGGGTCGCCGCGGTCCTGTGGGCCATGGCGGGCTGCACGGAACCGGACACCGGCACCGGTGGTCCGAGGGGGCCGGAGACCGCAGGCGCGGCCCTCACGGCCGCTCAGGCGCTGCCGGTGAAGGGGCGGGCGCCGAGGACGGGGTACGACCGGGACAGGTTCGGCTCCCCCTGGGCGGACACGGACTCGAACAATTGCGGGACCCGCGACGACATCCTCAAACGGGACCTGGCCGGCGCCGAGTTCGGTGACGACGGCTGCGAGGTGTCCTCCGGGACGCTGGACCCGGACCCCTACACCGGCGAGGACGTCGCCTTCGTGCGCGGCCGCAGCCAGGTGGACATCGACCATGTGGTCGCCCTCTCCGACGCCTGGCAGAAGGGCGCCCGGCAATGGGACCCCGGCAAGCGCATAGCCTTCGCCAACGATCCCCTGAACCTGATCGCCGTCGACGCGGGCACCAATCGCGCCAAGGGCGACGGTGACACGGCGACCTGGCTGCCGCCCGACCGGTCGTACCGCTGCACCTATGTCGCCGCGCAGGTCGCCGTGAAGAAGAAGTACGGGCTGTGGGTGACGTCCGCCGAGAAGGCGGCGATGACGGACGTCCTCGCCGACTGCCCTGGGCAACGGCTGCCCACGGGGGGCAACCCCACCGAGGCGCCGCCCCGCTTCCACGCGGACTGAGGCACGTCGACCGGGGCACCGGGACCGGCGCCCGGGGGAAAAACCCGTTCCGCCCGCCCGGCCCCGCCGCCTAGCGTTGCCGTATGGAGCTGACGACGTCCAACCTCGCCGACCGGCCCGACATGACGGCCCGGGTGCTCGGCATGGCCGACAGCTGGCCCGAGTTCGTGGTGAACGACCTCGTCGGCAACGCCCACTACCCGCGGATCGCCGCCGAACTGCCGCAGTACGTGCAGTTCGCCGAGGACGAGCACGGTGAGGTCGTCGCGCACGCGCACAGCGTCCCCTTCGCGCTCGGCGCCGACGGCCGGGGCGCGCTGCCGGCCCGTGGCTGGGACGAGGTGCTCGCGTGGGCGTTCTCCGACCTGCGCCGCGGAGTCCGCCCCGACACGGTCAGCGCCATCTCCGTCGTGGTCGCGCCGCACGCCCAGGGCCACGGCCTGTCCCAGCTGATGCTCGCGGCGATGCGCGCCAACGCCGCTGCTCTCGGCTTCCGTGAGGTCGTCGCCCCCGTGCGCCCCAGCGCCAAGCACCTCGAACCCCGGACGCCCGTCGAGGAGTACGCCCGCCGGGTCCGCCCCGACGGGCTCCCGCACGACCCCTGGCTGCGGGTGCACGCGCGCGCCGGCGCCACGTTCGACTCCGTGGCACCGGCCTCCATGACCGTGGCGGCCCCGCTGGAGGACTGGCGCCGCTGGACGGGGCTGCCCTTCGACACGGCGGGCGACGTCGAGGTGCCGGGGGCACTGGTGCCGGTGCGCTGCGAGCCGGAGCGCGGCTACGCGGTGTACGTCGAGCCCAACGTGTGGATGCGCCACTCCCTTTGAGTCGCCGGCGCGGGCCGAGGGGCGTGTGCTTCGCGCGGGGTGATCAGTGTGGCAACGGTTCGGTACAACGCATGACGGGTTGTCGGTCTCGGGCTATACGCTCGAAGCGACCCTCGCACGACCGGAGTCGCCCGGCTCCGGACGACTCCGTCACCGCACTTCAGGCACCAGGAGCAGCCATGCATGGCCACGGCTACACGCAGCCGGTGAAGCAACCGCCCCCGACGGCGTGGCTGGTGCTCGTGCGTGTGCTGTTCGTGTCGATGTCCGTCCTCAGCCTCGGCTTCCTGACCTGGACGATGCTGCTGCGCCTGGCCATCGTCACGCGCCGGTCGCTGGACTGGGGCCTGTTCGTGGCCGTGCTGGCCATCGACATCCTCGCGGTGGTCCTCCTCGGCACCGAACCCGGCGACGAGATCCACACCGCGGGCGGCTGGACCGGCCTCGCGCTGCTCCTGGGCACGCTGGTGGCGGTGCTGGCGTACTACCTCGCCGCGGAGATACGCCATTTCCACCGGCTCCGGCACGGTCCCGGGACGGCGCAGGCGTACGGCTACCCGCAGCAGCCGTACACCGACGCGACGACGGTGCCGCAGACGGGGGCCCGGACCCCGCCGCCCCTGCCCCCGCACGGCCCGCACACACCTCACCCCCGGCCCCCGATACCCACCCCGCCCCCGCAGCGCCCGGCCCCCGCCCGTATCGACCAGGTCCGGGCCGAGCTGGACGAGCTGAGTGACTACCTCCGTCAGCAGGACGGCCGGCGCGACGGCGAGCCCGAGGGCGGACGGTGACGGCGACGGCGGGACGCGTCGTGGCCGACCGCTACGAACTGGCCACGCTCATCGGGCAGGGCGGCATGGGCCAGGTCTGGACGGCGTACGACCGGCGGCTCGACCGGCGTGTGGCGGTGAAGCTGCTGCGCCCCGACAAGGTGGCCGGGCAGGAGGCCGACGAGCTGCGCCTGCGCTTCGTGCGCGAGTGCCGGGTGACCGCGCGGGTCGACCACCCCGGCCTGGTCACGGTGCACGACGCGGGCAGCGAGGCCGAGGAGCTGTTCCTCGTCATGCAGTACGTGGACGGCGTCGACCTCTCCGGCCATCTCGCCGGGCGCGACCCGTACCCGTGGCAGTGGGCGGTGGCGGTCGCCGCGCAACTGTGCGCCGTGCTGAGCGCGGTGCACGCGGTGCCGATCGTGCACCGCGACCTCAAGCCGCGCAACGTGATGGTCAAGCAGGACGGCACGGTCACGGTCCTCGACCTGGGCGTCGCCTCGGTCATGGACACCGACACCACCCGCCTGACGCACACCGGCTCACCGATCGGCTCGCCCGCCTACATGGCGCCCGAGCAGGCGATGAGCGGCGCGGTCGGCCCGTACACGGACCTGTACGCGCTCGGAGTGCTGCTGCACGAACTCCTCAGCGGCGAAGTCCCCTTCGCGGGATCCACGGCGCTCGGCGTGCTCCACCGCCACCTGTACGAGCCCCCGGTCCCCGTGCGCCGGATCCGTCCCGAGGTCCCCGAGGCCCTCGAAGCGCTGGTCCTGCGCCTGCTCGCCAAGGACCCGCAGCACCGGCCGGGTTCCGCGCAGGAGGTGTACGAGGAGCTGTCGCCGCTGCTGCCCGCGCGCGGCACCCCCAGCGGGGCGGCCCTTGACCCCACGCGCCCGTTCGTACGCCCGCACGCCCCCTGGCCGGACCGCGCCCGCACGCCCGCGCCCCAGCCCGCCCCCGTCCCGCCGGCCACCGGGAGACCGGACGTCGCGCGCGCCGTCGACGAGGTCAAGCGGCTCCTCGGCGAGGGCCGCATCACCCAGGCCGTCGACATCCTCGGCGCGATCCTGCCGACCGCGGCCGAACAGCACGGCGAGCACTCACCCGTCGTGCGCACGCTGCGCAAGCAGTACGCCGCGACGCTCATGGACGACGGCCAGTACCGGCGTGCGCTGCCCGAGTTGCGCCGCCTCGCCGACGAACGTGCCGCGGAGGCCGGCCAGGCCGACCCGCAGGCCTTGCGTTTCCGCTACGAGGCCGCCCAGTGCCTCGAACAGCTCGGCGAACCGGCGGCGGCGCTCGCCGCCTACCGGGCGCTGCTGCCGTACTACGAGAACCAGTACGTCTCCGGCGACCCCCACCTCGCCCTCGACGTCCGCCGCCGCATGGGCCATCTGCTGCTGGCCGTCGGGGACCGCGCCGCCGCGCACGACACGCTGGCGCGGCTGCTGCACGACGTCGAACGGACGAGCGGTCTGGGGCATCCGCTGGCGGTGGAGGTGCGCCGGACGCTGCAGTGGCTGGGACAGGTGCGCGGATAGTCGCCCGGCAGCCGGACGGCGCGGCGGTGCCCGAAGTCCTGGTGAATCGTTGGTCGAATGGGTTGGCCAAAGCCGTACTGCTGCCTACCATCGATCACCGCAAGACTTTGTGCTCCGTCGCACAATCTCCTCGGGAGGTTTCCTTGCACCGCCGTCGTCGCCGCACCGCGCTCCTTCTTCTCGCCGCGATCGCCTCGGCGCCCGCCCTCACCGCCTGCGGGAGTGACGCGCACGCGGGCGCGGCCGCCGTCGTCGGCGGTCAGCGGATCACCGTGTCGCAGCTGGAGACCCGGGTCACCGAGGTGCGCGAGGCGCAGCGGGCGGCGGTGGCCGACGAGACGCAGTACGCGCAGGTGATCGCCAAGACCGGCACCCTCACCCGCGACACGCTGCACGGCATGGTCCTGGACCGGGTGCTGCACCGTGCCGCCCAGGACGCCGGCATCTCGGTGAGCCGCAAGGAGGTCCAGGAGATGCGCGGCGGGCTGCAGGAGCAGGTCGGCGGCGCGAAGGCGCTGGAGACGACCTGGCTGCAGCAGTACGGGGTGGCGCCGGAGCGCCTGGAGGAGAACCTCCGCCTCCAGCTGGAGGCCCAGAAGCTCGCCGCGAAGCTCGGCACCGACACCAGCCAGCCCGCCTTCTGGAAGGCGCTGTCGGAGGCGTCCGAGAAGCTGAGCGTCGACCTGAACCCGCGCTACGGCAGCTGGGACGTCCAGAAGAGCAGCCGTGTGGACGCGAAGACACCGTGGGTGCGCGAGATCACGGCGGGGCAGCAGCCCGCGTAAGTCCCGGCGGGGCCGCCGGTGGACGGCGCGCCGGTCCGTCGGCGGCGTGGGTTACGTTCGGACCGTGAACGCAACCAGCTTCGACAGAGCTCCTGACGCCGGGAAGGGCGGTGCGCCGACGCCCCCGGGCACCGGCCGGGTCGTCCTGCTCACCACCAGCCACCGTGTGGCCCCCGGACTGCTCTCCTGGCCCGCCTGGCGGGCGCTGCACGCCGCCGACCGTGTGCTGTGTGCCGACGGGACACATCCGCAGCTGCCGTATCTGCGCGAGGCGGGCATAGCGGTGGAGGAGGCGTCCCCGACCGCCGGGGAACTGGTCGACGCGTGCGCCGGCGGGCGGACCGTCGTCGTCGTCGCCGGCGGCGAGGGCGAGCCGGCCCTCACGGACGGGCTGGCGCGGCTCGCGGGCGGCGGGCGCCTCGCCATGCCCGAGCTGGAACTGCTCCCCGCCTCCTACGACCTGCCCGGCGCGCGCCTCCTCGACCTCGTCCAGGTCATGGACCGGATCCGCGTCGAGTGCCCCTGGTCGTCCCGGCAGACCCACCAGGGCCTGGTGAAGTACGGGATCGAGGAGGCGTACGAACTCGTCGAGGCGATCGAGGCCGGTGACCGGGACGAGCTCCGGGAGGAGCTGGGCGACGTGCTCCTCCAGGTCGTCTTCCACGCCCGGATCGCGGAGGAGGACCCCGAGGCCCCGTTCTCCGTCGACGACGTCGCGGGCACCATCGTCGACAAGCTCGTCCACCGCCACCCGCACGTCTTCGGTGAGGAGAGCGCCGCCACCCCCGAGGAGGTCAAGGAGCACTGGCTGCGCACCAAGGCCGAGGAGAAGCGGCGGACCTCGGTGACCGAGGGCATCCCGCTGCACCAGCCCGGCCTGGCCCTCGCCGCGAAGCTCGCCTCCCGGGTGCGCACGGCGGGACTGGACGTGCCCCTGCCGGCGGGCGAGGGCGTCGGGTACGAGCTGCTGGCGCTGGCGGCACGGGCGGAGGCCGCCGGCACGGACCCGGAGGCGGCGCTGCGCGCGGCGGCCCGTGCCTACCGGGACGCGGTCCGTGCCGCGGAGGGGGCCGGCGCGTAGTCCCGTCGCCCGGACGGGGCCGGGCCGGTTCGAGGGCGTGTCGGCGCGGACGGCCGGACGCCCGGGCGGCGCGGGCGTCCGGCCCGGCGGATACCGTCGGGGGGGTGACCGACCCGCACCACCCCGACGCGCCCGCGCCCCGCTCGACGCCGGCGCCGGAACTCTTCACCTGGGAGTTCGCGACCGACCCCTATCCCGCCTACGCCTGGCTGCGCGAGCACGCCCCCGTGCACCGGACGAGGCTCCCCAGCGGGGTGGAGGCATGGCTGGTCACCCGGTACGCCGACGCCAAGCAGGCCCTCGCCGACCAGCGGCTGTCCAAGAACCCGGAGCACCACGCCGAGCCCGCGCACGCCAGGGGCAGGACCGGCATCCCCGGTGAGCGCAAGGCCGAGCTGATGACGCATCTGCTGAACATCGATCCGCCGGACCACACCAGGCTGCGGCGGCTCGTCTCGAAGGCGTTCACCCCGCGCCGCGTCGCCGAGTTCGCCCCGCGCGTGCAGGAGCTGACCGACGACCTCGTCGCCCGGTTCGCCCAGGAGGGCTCCGCCGACCTCATCCACGAGTTCGCCTTCCCGCTCCCCATCTACGCGATCTGCGACCTGCTCGGCGTCCCCCGCGAGGACCAGGACGACTTCCGGGACTGGGCGGGCATGATGATCCGCCACGGCGGAGGCCCCCGGGGCGGGGTCGCGCGCTCGGTGAAGATGATGCGGGGCTACCTCTCCGAGCTGATCCACCGCAAGCGCGAGTCCCTCCCCGCCGAACCCGACCCCTCCGAGGACCTCATCTCGGGCCTCATCCGCGCCTCCGACCACGGTGAGCACCTCACCGAGAACGAGGCGGCCGCGATGGCCTTCATCCTCCTGTTCGCCGGTTTCGAGACGACCGTCAACCTCATCGGCAACGGCACCCTCGCCCTGCTCACCCACCCCGGCCAACGCGCCCGTCTCCAGCAGTCCCTGGCGCGCGGTGAACAGGCCCTGCTGGAGACCGGCGTCGAGGAACTCCTGCGCTACGACGGGCCCGTGGAGCTCGCCACCTGGCGGTTCGCCACCCAGCCGCTCAGCATCGGCGGCCAGGACATCGCGCCGGGCGACCCCGTCCTCGTCGTGCTCGCCGCGGCGGACCGGGATCCGGAGCGGTTCGCCGACCCGGACACCCTCGACCTCGCCCGCCGCGACAACCAGCACCTCGGCTACGGCCACGGCCTCCACTACTGCCTCGGCGCGCCCCTGGCCCGCCTGGAGGGCCGGACCGCGCTCGCCTCCCTGCTGACCCGCCTGCCCGATCTGCGGCTCGCGGTGGACCCGGGTGAACTGAGGTGGCGCGGCGGGCTCATCATGCGAGGACTGCGGACGCTTCCGGTGGAGTTCACACCGGTGCGGGAGAAGTGACGCGCTTTCAACTATGTGATCTCCATGTGATCTGCGCGGCATGAACTTGTGACAAGTGATCGTCTGCCTATACGTTCAGCCATCAGCACGGCCTTTCGGTTTCACCGGCCGCGCAGTTCCCCGCTGTCACGCGAAAGGTCCCCGCATGCTCTCCGGGAACGGTCGTCACCGTCGCCCCCGTCAGGCGCCCGCACTCGTCGTCGCGGCCGGCGTGACCGGCTCCGCCATCGCCCTCCCCCTCCTCGCCGCCACCGGCGCGAGCGCGGCGAGCGGGACGACCTGGGACCGTGTCGCCGAGTGCGAGACCGGCGGCTCCTGGAGCGCCGACACGGGCAACGGCTCCTACGGCGGACTGCAACTCTCCCAGCGGGACTGGGAGGAGCACGGCGGGCTCACCTACGCCGCGAGCGCGGACCAGGCCAGCCGCTCGCAGCAGATCGCCGTCGCCGAGAAGGTCCTCGCGGACCAGGGCGTCGGCGCGTGGGCCACCTGCGGCCCGCGGGTGGGGCTGGACGCCGACTCCGAGTCGGCCACGGTCGACACGGGTGTGGCCGGTGACAAGTCCAGCACGCCGTCCCATCTGATATCTGGCGATTCAGGCGGTCTGTCCAACTCGCTTGGATTGTCCCACTCGTCCAGTGGTGCCCGTTCCGGTGGTTCTCAGGGCGCCGACGCATCCATGGACTCCGCCGGCTCGAAGAACTCCGCGAAGCCGAAAAAATTCGGCGAATCCACCCCGTCCGGTGGTGCCGGCTCCCCGGGTGCCGACGGCTCGGCATCGCCCGGCCCGGGCGAGTCCTCCGGTTTCGGCGAATCCCCCGAATCGGGCGAATCGCCCCTGAGTTCCTCGCCCTCCGGTGTGCCCTCGAGCACTCCGAGCGCATCGGACCTCACCGGCACGGGCCTTCTCGGCGGCGGCAAGCACCGGGGAGGCAGTGCGGACGAGGACGGTGAGCGCGCCGGCGGTTCCTCCGGGCGCCACGCCTCGCGGGACGGCGCCACGTCCCGAGCGGGCGCCGACGGCGCGTACCGGGTCCAGGACGGCGACACCCTCTGGGGCATCGCCGACTCCCTTGGCGTGCAGGGCGGATGGGCCGCGCTGTACGTCGTCAACCAGGACGCCCTCGGCGGCGACCCCGACCACATCGTCCCCGGTCAGTCGCTGGACGTCGGCGCGGAGTCGGCCGGCAAGTAGGGGAGAGCGGGGACGGGAAACGGCCTGGGGGCAGCGGGAGTTCACGTCACACTTCGAGTCGAATGTCCGATTTGGTGAAAGTGTGGGATGAGTCTCAGAAGCCCTGATCGTCTTTGAAATTCGGCCGATCGCCTGTCTACGGTCATGACCGCTCGTCACCACGAGCCCCGGCTGCCGCAACGCCGAGTCCTGCCAGCGGCCACCCGGGAACAGTCGTCGCGTCAAGCGCCGCAGGCAGGAGCGGGGGACCCAAGGTAAGTGCCGTGTCCGGCAGTTGAGGAGACTCAGCGCCGGGACCGGCTCGGGGTGAAGCCGCACCTCCCAGTGAGGTGCGGCCGGGCAA
This sequence comes from Streptomyces sp. NPDC002309, assembly GCF_053593375.1. Classification (NCBI taxonomy): domain Bacteria; kingdom Bacillati; phylum Actinomycetota; class Actinomycetes; order Kitasatosporales; family Streptomycetaceae; genus Streptomyces; species Streptomyces sp. NPDC002309. The sequence continues at coordinate 21,959 of NZ_JBSFCI010000040.1, forward strand.
CTCAACCGGCCCGAACCCGACAGCTCACCTCGCAGGCGTCGGTGAGGGGATCAACCATGCTGTTTTCCAGCAAGGGCAAGCATCGCGGTGCGTCCAGGACCGTTCGCGCCATCGCCGCCGTCGGTGTCACCGGCGCCGCCGCAGTCGCCGCCCCGCTGATCGCGGCCGGCAGCGCCTCCGCCGCCACGGCCTCCGAGTGGGACGCCGTCGCCCAGTGCGAGTCCGGTGGCAACTGGTCCATCAACACCGGCAACGGCTACCACGGCGGTCTGCAGTTCTCCGCCTCGACCTGGGCCGCGTACGGCGGCACGCAGTTCGCGGGCACGGCCGACCAGGCCTCGAAGGAGCAGCAGATCCAGATCGCCGAGAAGGTGCTCGCCGGTCAGGGCAAGGGTGCCTGGCCGCACTGCGGCACCGGCCTGTCGAACGCCGCCTACACCGGTGGCGGCTCCGCGGCCGGCGATTCGCAGAGCGACGGCACCGAGACGCGCGCCACCGAGGAGCAGCCGGCCTCGCGGTCCGCGGAGCGTCCGGCCGTCGAGGAGACGGTCACCACGCCGACCGGCGACAAGGTGAAGAAGGGTGACGGCGAGTACGAGGTCGTCGAGGGCGACACCCTCAGCACCATCGCCGCCCAGCACGACGTCAAGGGCGGCTGGGAGAAGCTCTTCCGGCTGAACAAGGACGTCGTCGAGAACGCCGACCTCATCTTCCCGGGTCAGCAGCTGCACCTGAAGTAGGACGGCGCCCCCGCTGCTCCGACTCGCGCGGCCTCCCTTCAGGAGGCCCCTGAGGCTCCCGTGAGGGTCACCCCCCGTCCCCACGGGCTCCCCGCCCCGGTGCGTCATCCCCCCGTACGCACCGGGGCGGGGCTTTTCGCGTCCCGCTCGCCCCGCGGCGCACCCCCGTCTTTGTTTCGTTCGGAAACAATTTACTCTCGGTTCCGTCCATCAGAGGGGTGACCGGCTGGCCGATCGCACGGAGCCGGTTAGGCTCGTCTCGCAGAGCCGCCGCGGTCCTGCTCCATCGCGTCACATCCACGAAGGAGATGCTCGTGCCGTCCATCGACGTCGTCGTAGCCCGGGAAATCCTGGACTCCCGAGGCAACCCCACGGTCGAGGTCGAGGTCGGCCTCGACGACGGCAGCACGGGTCGTGCCGCCGTTCCGTCCGGCGCTTCCACCGGCGCCTTCGAGGCCATCGAACTCCGCGACGGCGACCCCAACCGCTACCTCGGCAAGGGCGTCGAGAAGGCCGTCCTGGCCGTCATCGAGCAGATCGGCCCGGAGCTCGTCGGCTACGACGCCACCGAGCAGCGCCTGATCGACCAGGCGATGTTCGACCTGGACGCCACCGACAACAAGGGCTCCCTCGGCGCCAACGCCATCCTCGGCGTCTCGCTCGCCGTCGCCCACGCCGCCTCCGAGGCCAGCGACCTGCCGCTGTTCCGCTACCTGGGCGGCCCCAACGCGCACCTGCTGCCGGTGCCGATGATGAACATCCTGAACGGCGGCTCGCACGCCGACTCCAACGTGGACATCCAGGAGTTCATGATCGCCCCGATCGGCGCGGAGTCCTTCTCCGAGGCCCTGCGCTGGGGCACCGAGGTCTACCACACCCTCAAGAAGGTGCTGAAGGGCAAGGGCCTGTCCACCGGCCTCGGCGACGAGGGCGGCTTCGCCCCGAACCTCGGCTCCAACCGTGAGGCCCTCGACCTCATCCTGGAGGCGATCAAGGAGGCCGGCTACACCCCCGGCGAGCAGATCGCCCTGGCCCTCGACGTGGCCGCGTCCGAGTTCTACAAGGACGGCGTCTACACCTTCGAGGGCAAGGACCGCACGGCCGCCGAGATGACCGAGTACTACGCGGAGCTCGTCGCCGCGTACCCGCTCGTCTCCATCGAGGACCCGCTGTTCGAGGACGACTGGGAGGGCTGGAAGACCATCACCGACAAGCTCGGCGACAAGGTCCAGCTCGTCGGCGACGACCTGTTCGTCACCAACCCGGAGCGCCTGGCCCGCGGCATCGAGGAGGGCGCCGCCAACGCCCTGCTCGTCAAGGTCAACCAGATCGGCTCCCTGACCGAGACCCTGGACGCCGTCGAGCTGGCCCAGCGCAGCGGCTTCAAGTGCATGATGTCGCACCGCTCCGGTGAGACCGAGGACGTCACCATCGCCGACCTCGCCGTCGCCACCAACTGCGGCCAGATCAAGACCGGCGCCCCGGCCCGCTCCGAGCGCGTCGCCAAGTACAACCAGCTGCTGCGCATCGAGGAGATCCTCGACGACGCCGCGGTGTACGCCGGCCGCAGCGCCTTCCCCCGCTTCAAGGGCTGAGTGAAGCCCCTGTAGGAAGCGTCGTACGTACGTCCCCGCACCCGGTCCCGTACCGTGTGCGGGGACGTACGCGCGTGTGCAGCACGCAGACATGGGGAGGCGGGAGCCAGATGGCTGTGAAGGAACGGGACCGTTTCTCCACCGCGACCAGGCTCAGGCTGCTCGGGGAGCAGACCGCGGCCCGTGTCTACCGCTCCCAGACCCGCCGCCAGGCCCGGCGCTCCCGGCTGACCGGCCGCGCGGCGCTGCTCGCCCTCGTCGTCTGCTCCCTGGTCGTCGCGCTCGCCTATCCGATAAGGCAGTACGTCGCCCAGCGCGCCGAGATCGCCGACCTGCGGGAGCAGAAGCGGCAGGCCGAGGCGCGGGTCGAGGAACTGCGCGACCTCAAGGCCCGCTGGCAGGACGACGCGTACGCGGAGCAGCAGATCCGCCGGCGGCTGCACCACGTGATGCCGGGCGAGACGGGCTACGTCGTGATCGACCCGGACGCGGCCCGGCAGTCCCGCACCGACCAGGGCTCGGCCGACCGCCCCTGGTACGCGAACGTCTGGGACGGGGTCGACAAGTCGGACGCCGCCCACCGATGAGCCGGACGCCCGCGCCCGGTGAACGTACAGAGAGACAGGTATGGAAACGCCCCCGCCGCCCACCCCGCGCACCGAGCCCACCGACGCCGACGTGGAGGCCTTCAAGCAGCAGCTCGGGCGGCCACCGCGCGGACTGCGCGCGATCGCGCACCGGTGCCCGTGCGGTCAGCCGGACGTCGTGGAGACGGCCCCCCGGCTGCCCGACGGCACGCCCTTCCCCACGCTGTACTACCTGACGTGTCCGCGGGCCTCGTCGGCCATCGGCACTCTGGAGGCCGAGGGCGTGATGAAGGAGATGACGGCCCGGCTGGAGACCGACCCGGAGCTGGCCGCCGCGTACCGCGCCGCCCACGAGGACTATGTCCGGCGCCGGGACGAGATCGAGGTACTGAAGGACTTCCCGAGCGCAGGCGGCATGCCGGACCGGGTGAAGTGCCTGCATGTGCTCGTCGCGCACAGTCTGGCCGCGGGGCCGGGCGTCAACCCGCTGGGTGACGAGGCGCTGGCGATGCTGCCGGAGTGGTGGCGCAAGGGCGCGTGCGTGACCTCGGCCAACGAGGAGGACGGCACGTGACGCGCGTCGCCGCCGTCGACTGCGGTACGAACTCCATCCGGCTCCTCGTCGCCGACGTGGATCCGGCCACCGGCGAACTGGCCGAACTGGACCGCCGGATGACCATCGTGCGGCTCGGTCAGGGCGTCGACCGCACCGGGCGGCTGGCCCCCGAGGCGCTGGAGCGGACCTTCGCGGCCTGCCGTGACTACGCCGGGATCATCAAGGAGCACGGGGCCGAGCGGGTCCGTTTCGTCGCCACCTCCGCCTCCCGGGACGCGGAGAACCGGGACGAGTTCGTGCGCGGTGTGGTGGACATCCTCGGCGTCGAGCCCGAGGTCGTCACCGGGGACCAGGAGGCCGAGTTCTCCTTCGTCGGCGCGACCAGGGAACTGGCGGGGCGCGCGGAGGTGCACCGGCCCTACCTCGTGGTGGACATCGGCGGCGGCTCGACCGAGTTCGTCGTCGGCGAGGACCACGTCCGCGCGGCCCGCTCGGTCGACGTGGGCTGCGTCCGGATGACCGAGCGCCATCTGGTCATGGGCGGTGCGGTGTCCGACCCGCCGTCCGAGGAGCAGATCGCGGCGATGCGGGCGGACATCGAGGCCGCCCTCGACCTGGCCGAGGAGACGGTGCCGCTGCGCGAGGCCAGGACGCTGGTGGGGCTCGCGGGCTCGGTCACCACGGTCTCGGCGATCGCCCAGGACCTGCCCGAGTACGACTCGGCCCGCATCCACCACTCCAGGATCGGCCGGGACCGGGTCCGCGAGATCACCGAGTGGCTGCTGCACTCCACCCACGCCGAGCGCGCGGCCGTCGCCTCGATGCATCCCGGGCGGGTCGACGTGATCGCCGCGGGAGCCCTGGTGCTGCTTTCGATCATGGACCGGATCGGCGCCGACGAGGTGGTCGTCAGCGAGCACGACATCCTCGACGGCATCGCCTTCCACGCGGCGGGCGACCTGCCGGCGTAGCGCGAGCACGGCACGGGACGGCCCCGGTCCCTCGTGGGTGAGGTACCGGGGCCGTTCGCGCGGCCCGCGCGGGCCGTCCGTCAGTTGCACAGGAGCACGATGACTCCGGTGCACTCCTCGTCACCGCCACCGCCACCGCCGTGGCGGTGCTGCGCCGGGGCCGAGTGGACGGCCGCGGCCTTCGCGGCCACCCCGGCCGGGTGACGGGCGGCGCGCCACCCGTCGGTGGTCGTCGACCGGGCAGGTCGAGCGGTGTATGAGCGCCCCGGAAGAGGGTCCGCGACCCCGTCGCCGTCACCTTCGGGGGGCCCGCCCGGGAAAGTTCGTGAAGTTCTTCACAAGGAATTCGGCCCGGTGGGAGCGCGAAGGGGGGAAGGTTGGCCCTTCCGAGGGGTGAGCAGGGTCTTGAACATGTTCAGTCGGGCCGTGTATGGAGGGGCGCGAAGGCCCGGCGCGCGGGGGTTCCCCGGGCTTCCGTGAGGGTGCCGAAGGGGCAGAGGGGCAGCTCACGCGGCATTGACAACGGGTGTAACGGACCCCGGGTCCCGATCGTGACCATGATCTGGCTCACGTGGGCCGGGGAGTGTAGCACAGGGCCTGGAAATGCTTGTGAAGGGGCGCACGAGCTCCCCCTCGGAGGTGGGTGGATACTCGATGGCATGAGCACCACGGAGCGTCCCAGGATCCTCGTAGTAGGCGGTGGGTACGTAGGCCTGTACGCAGCTCGGCGCATTCTCAAGAAGATGCGCTACGGCGAGGCGACCGTCACGGTCGTCGACCCCCGGTCGTACATGACCTACCAGCCCTTCCTCCCCGAAACCGCCGCCGGCAGCATCTCCCCGCGCCACGTCGTCGTCCCGCTGCGACGCGTGCTGCCCAAGGCGGAGATCCTCACCGGCCGGGTCACCACCATCGACCAGGACCGCAAGGTCGCCGCGATCGCGCCGCTGGTCGGCGAGGCGTACGAGCTGCCCTTCGACTACCTGGTCGTCGCGCTCGGCGCGGTCTCCCGCACCTTCCCGATCCCCGGCCTCGCCGAGCAGGGCATCGGCATGAAGGGCGTCGAGGAGGCCATCGGCCTGCGCAACCACGTCCTGGAGCAGCTCGACAAGGCCGACTCCACCACCGACGAGGAGATCCGCCGCAAGGCGCTCACCTTCGTCTTCGTCGGCGGCGGCTTCGCCGGCGCGGAGACCATCGGTGAGGTCGAGGACATGGCCCGGGACGCGACCAAGTACTACAGCACCGTGTCCCGCGAGGACATGCGCTTCGTCCTCGTCGACGCCGCCGACAAGATCCTTCCCGAGGTCGGCCCCAAGCTCGGCCTGTACGGCAAGGAGCACCTGGAGAGCCGTGGCGTGGAGGTCTACCTCTCGACGTCCATGGACTCCTGCGTCGACGGCCACGTGGTGCTGAAGAACGGCCTCGAGGTCGACGCCAACACGATCGTCTGGACGGCGGGTGTCAAGCCCAACCCGGCCCTGGCCCGCTACGGCCTCCCGCTCGGGCCCCGCGGTCACGTCGACTGCGGGCCCACGCTGCAGGTCACGGGCACCGACTACATCTGGGCCGCGGGCGACAACGCCCAGGTGCCCGACCTCGCCGCCCGCAAGGCCGGCGTGGAGAACGCCTGGTGCCCGCCGAACGCCCAGCACGCGCTGCGCCAGGCCAAGGTCCTCGGCGACAACGTGGTCTCCGGCCTGCGGGGCTTCCCGCAGAAGGAGTACAGCCACGCCAACAAGGGCGCGGTGGCGGGCCTCGGCCTGCACAAGGGCGTGGCCATGATCGTCATGGGCAAGATGAAGATCAAGGTCAAGGGCCGTCTCGCCTGGTACATGCACCGTGGCTACCACGGCATGGCGATGCCGACCTGGAACCGCAAGATCCGCGTCATCGCCGACTGGACGCTCGGCATGTTCCTCAAGCGCGAGGTCGTCGCCCTCGGCGCGTTGGAGTCCCCGCGCGAGGAGTTCTACGAGGCCGCGAAGCCCGCTCCGGTCGCCGCGGCCCCCAAGACCGGGGAAAAGGCCAAGGCTTCCTGACGCCCACCCCCGGCTGAACGCCTGAAGGACCCCCTGCCATCCGTGGTGCAGGGGGTCCTTCGGCGTTCCCGTCCGATACGGCCGGGGGAGGGTTTGCCCAGACATGACGCGAACAGGGGACTGCGTGCCGGGCGCGCAGGTGTTTACGTGGTGTCGGGATCACCGTCACGGAGGTGTGCGCCATGACTGACGCCGCGTCGCGGCTGGAGGGGCTGCTCGAGCAGGTGGTGGGAACTCCGCTCCCGGTGCGTGTCCGCGCCTGGGACGGTTCGCAGGCGGGTCCGCCGGGCGCGCCGGTCGTCGTCGTACGCAACCGGCGTGCCCTGCGCCGGCTGCTGTGGAAGCCCGGCGAGCTGGGCCTGGCCCGCGCCTGGGTGGCCGGCGACCTGGAGGTCGAGGGCGACCTCTACACGGCCCTCGGTCTGATCTCCGGACTGATCTGGGACCGCGGCGAGGACGCCCGCGGACTCACCGAAGCGCTGCGCGACCCCGAGGTGCGCGCCGGGGTCCGCGGTCTGGTGCGGCTCGCCGGACCCGGGCTGCCGCCCGCCCCGCCCGGCGAGGAGGTGCGCAGACCCCGCCGGAACCTGCACACCCGCCGCAGCGACAAACGCGCCGTCAGCCACCACTACGACGTCGGCAACGACTTCTACGAACTCGTCCTCGGCCCGTCCATGGTGTACTCCTGCGCCTACTGGCCCACCCCGGACAGCACCCTGGAGACCGCCCAGCACGACAAACTCGAGATCGTCTGCCGCAAACTCGCCCTGACCCCCGGTCGGCGCCTCCTCGACGTCGGTTGCGGCTGGGGATCCATGGCCATCCACGCGGCCCGGGAGCACGGCGTGGGCGTCGTGGGCGTCACGCTCTCCCAGGAGCAGGCCGCGTACGCCCGTAAACGCGTCGCGGACGCCGGTCTGACCGACCGGGTGGAGATCCGGGTGCAGGACTACCGTGACGTCACCGACGGGCCGTACGACGCGATCTCGTCCATCGGGATGGCCGAGCACGTGGGCGCCGAACGCTACCTCGAGTACGCCGAGGACCTGCACGCGCTGCTGCGCCCGGGCGGCCGGCTGCTCAACCACCAGATCGCCCGCCGGCCGCGGCGGGACGAGTCGGCCTACCAGGCCGACGACTTCATCGACGCCTACGTCTTCCCCGACGGTGAACTCGCCCCCGTCGGCACCACCGTCACCCAGCTGGAGCGTGCCGGCTTCGAGGTGCGCGACGTGGAGTCGATCCGCGAGCACTACGCCCTCACGCTGCGCCGCTGGGTCGAGAACCTGGAGGCCGGCTGGGCCGAGGCGGTCCGGTTGGCCGGTCCCGGCAGGTCCCGCGTCTGGCAGCTGTACATGGCCGCCTCCGCGCTGGCCTTCGAGCGCAACCGCATCGGCGTCAACCAGGTCCTGGCGGTGCGGACCCCCGACTCCGGCGCCTCCGGGGTGCCGCTGCGCGCCCGCAGCTGGAACACCTGAACGACCGAGGGCCCCGCCTCCCGGAGGAGGCGGGGCCCTGACGTCGTACGTGCCCGGTCACTCCGACTTGATCGCCGCGAGCATGTTCAGGCGTGCCGCCCGGCGGGCCGGCCACAGGGCCGCGAGCACGCCCACGGTCGCGGCCAGCAGCAGGAAGACGGCCATCCGGGCCCACGGCAGCACCAGTTCGTACGTCGCCATCCGCGAACCCAGCAGCTCACCGGCCGCCCAGCCGAAGAACACGCCGAGGCCGATGCCGAGCACTCCGCCGAACAGGGAGATCACCAGGGACTCCAGGCGCACCATCCGCTTGATGCCCCGGCGGTCCAGCCCGATCGCGCGCAGCATGCCGATCTCCTGGGAGCGCTCGAAGACGGACATCGCCAGGGTGTTGACCACCCCGAGGACCGCCACGATCACCGCCATGGCCAGCAGGCCGTACAGCATGTTCAGCATCAGCGTGAACATCTGCGCGATCTCGTTCGAGAGGTCCTGCTTGTCCTGCACCTTGATCGCCGGGTTGTCGCCGAGGGCCTTCTCCAGCTTGTCCGCGACGGCGTCCGAGGGACCGCCGGAGGTCTTGACCATGACCGTCATGTCGGCCGCGTCCCGCTGGTGCGGGGCGAGCGTCGCGGTGTCGAGCATGATGCCGCGGATCATCTCGTTGCCCTCGTAGACCCCGGCCACCGTCAGCCGCTGCTTCCCGCCGTCCTCGTAGGCGACGGTGAAGACGGAGCCCGCCTTCCAGCCGTACGACGCGGCGGTCTCGTCGTCGACGGTGACGTCCGTGCCGCCGACCGTGAACGAGCCCTGCTCGACCAACAGGTCGGTCAGGTCGCCGAAGGTGGCGCCGGTGACGCCGGTCAGGAACTCGGTCTCGCCGTCGATGCGCGAGACGGCGTTGCGCATCGGGCTGGTGGCGGTGACGCCGTCCACCCGCTCCAGCTTCCCGGCGACGTCCGGCGACAGCGCGTTGCCGTTCGCCATGGACACCACGTAGTCGGCCTTGATCGCGTCCGAGGCCATCTTGTCGATCGACTTCTGCAGGCTGCCCGCCATCACCGTCATACCGGTGATCAGGGTGAGGCCGATCATCAGCGCCGAGGCGGTGGCGGCGGTACGGCGCGGATTGCGCACCGAGTTCTGCCGGGCGAGCTTGCCGGAGACGCCGAACACGCGCAGCACCGGCGCCGCGGCGGCGATCAGCGGGCGGGACAGCAGCGGCGTCAGGATGAACACGCCGATGATCAGCAGTACCGCGCCGAATCCCATCGGGGCCTGTCCGTCCGAGCCCTCCATCGTCGTCGCGGTGAGGACCACCGTGACGCCGGCCCCCGAGAACAGCGCGCCCAGCGTGTTGCGCAGCACCAGCGACCGGGTCGTCACCTTCGCGTGCAGGCTGCCCATCGCCGCCACCGGCGGGATCTTCGCCGCGCGCCGGCCCGGCAGCCACGCCGCCAGCATGGTGACCAGGACGCCGACCGCGAGGGCCGTGCCCACCGTGCCCGGCGTGACCACCAGCGGGCCGTCCGGCACGGGCGCGTCGAGGCTGCCCATCAGGGAGCGCAGCCCGGCGCCGATCCCGATGCCGGCGACCAGTCCGACCACGGCGGCGACCGTGCCGACCACGAACGCCTCGATCAGCACCGACCGGGTGACCTGCCTGCGCGAGGCGCCGACCGCCCGCAGCAGTGCCAGCTCCTTGGTGCGCTGGGCGACCAGCATGGTGAAGGTGTTGGCGATGATGAAGGTGCCGACGAAGAGCGCGATACCGGCGAACACCAGCAGGCCCTGCTTCAGCCCGCTCATCGAGGAGGCGATCATCTCCGCCTGGTCGTCGGCGAGCCGCTGCCCGGTGGTGGTCTCCACGGCGCCCTCGGGCAGCGCCTTGTCCAGCTGGGCCTTGAGCGCGGCCTGGCTGACGCCCGCCTTCGCCTTGACGTCGATCTCGTCATAGGTGCCGACCTTGCCGAACAGCTTCTGCGCGGTCGCCGTGTCGAACAGGGCGAGGCTGCCACCGGCCGCGACGTTGCCGTCGTCGGTGGTGAAGACGCCGCTGACGGTGGGGGCCAGGACCGGCCCGTCGACCGACAGCCGCACGGTGTCGCCGACCTTGTAGCCGGTGCGCTCGGCGGTCGCGGAATCGAGGGCGATCTCGCCCCCGCCCTTCGGGGCCCGGCCGTCGACCAGCGGATACCGGGGGTCCTCGGAGCCCGAGTAGTTGCCGCCCTGCGTGCCGAAGCCGTCGCCGATCAGCTTGCCGTCCTTGCCGGCGATGGCGGTGAATCCCTGTACGACGCCGACCGCGGACGCCGCGCCGGGCACCTCGGCGCTCCTGTCGAGCAGGGCGTCGGTGAGCTCGTGCTGCTTGCCGACCCGGTCGCCCTCGGCTTCCTGGAACCCCGGGGTGACGGCGACGTCGACCTGGTCGAAGCCCTTGGCGGACTTGCTCTGGTAGGCCTCGGAGAGGGTGTTGGTGAAGACCAGCGTCCCCGAGACGAACGCCACGCCGAGCATCACGGCGAGGACGGTCATCAGGAGCCGGGCCTTGTGCGCGAGTACGTTGCGCAAGGCGGTGCGGAACATGGGAAGTCTCAGTCCTGATTCGGTGGGTGAGGAGGCGTCAGCTCGTGCGGCCCTTGGCGCCGGACTCGGGGGCCTGGGCCGTCCCCCCGGAAAGACGCAGCATGCGGTCGAGGACCGAGTCCGCGGTCGGCCCGTGCACCTCGTCCACGATGCGTCCGTCGGCGAGGAAGACGACGCGGTCGGCGTAGGCCGCGGCGACGGGGTCGTGCGTCACCATGACCACCGTCTGGCCCAGCTCGCGCACGGAGTTGCGCAGGAAGCCCAGCACCTCCGCGCCGGAGCGGGAGTCGAGGTTCCCGGTGGGCTCGTCTCCGAAGATGATCTCGGGACGGGAGGCCAGGGCGCGGGCGACGGCGACACGCTGCTGCTGGCCGCCGGAGAGCTGCGAGGGGCGATGGGCGAGCCGGTCGGCCAGGCCGACCATCCGGATCACGGTGTCCAGCCACTGCCTGTCCGGCTTGCGCCCCGCGATGTCCATCGGGAGCGTGATGTTCTCCAGGGCGGTCAGCGTCGGCAGCAGGTTGAACGCCTGGAAGATGAAGCCGATCTTGTCGCGGCGCAGCCTGGTCAGCTGCTTGTCCTTCAGGGAACCCAGCTCGGTGTCGCCGATGCGCACCGAACCGGAGGAGAAGGTGTCCAGACCGGCGACGCAGTGCATCAGGGTGGACTTGCCGGAGCCGGAGGGACCCATGATCGCGGTGAACTCGGCCTGCCGGAACTCGACGGAGACCCGGTCCAGGGCGACCACCTGGGTCTCGCCCTGTCCGTAGATCTTCGACAGATCCGTGGCGCGCGCGGCCACGGCGGTGGTCCGGTCGGCGGCGACGGGTGTGGTGGTCACGGGGTGGCGCTCCTGAGGGGACGACGGGGTGGTTCTCGGGACGTGCTCCATCGTCGCGGCCGGACGGCGCCGTGTAGTCAGCCGCTGTTCCGGTTCCCGGGGCAGTCTCCGGTCGCACGGCGAGTGCCTGTCTCATACCTGGGGATGACGGCTGGGCCCTACGGGACCGGTCGAGCGGACCACCCGCCGGGAACGGGTGGAGCCCCCTGGTCCGGGCGGTGAAATTCCGTCATTCCGCATGCGCGGCCGAGACCCGCGCGCAAGGCTGTCGGCAGGTGCGGACTGCTTGTTCCGCGTGCTGATGCACCCTCAGACATCAATAAAATAAGACAACATGAGGCCGTCCCGTCGCTGTCAGGGGGACGCGTCCCGATAGGCTCAGGACCTCGAAGCGGTGCCCCTGGCCTGCCCGGATGGTGGAATGCAGACACGGCGAGCTTAAACCTCGCTGCCCCTCGCGGGCGTACCGGTTCAAGTCCGGTTCCGGGCACCACCATCTATATGGCGTCTGACCTGGCGAAACGGCCGATATCGGTGGTCACTCGTCCGTGTCGCTGACGCACGGCTGGCGCACGGCGCCCCTAGCTTGCCTCCATGGCGTACGTGAAAGCGATGGAGAACGCGGACGGTGAAGTCACCAGTTACCGCGTGCGCTGGCGAAAAGGCGGCGCGAGGGATGGCCTGGGCGAGTCCGAGCGGTTCGACGGCGATGAGGTCGGCCGTGAAGCGGCGGAGCTGTTCTGTGCAGCCGTCAACGATGCGGGGCAGGATTGGCCGCCTGGTTGGGTGAAGGGCAAGGGGATGATCGTTCCCGATGCCGCCGACGACTCGGAGTACCGGTTTGACCGGTACGCGGCCGAGTCGGTCAACCACCGCACCGGCGTGGAAGATCGCTACCGCGACGCGTGCCACGGAGAGCTGGCGCGCTACATCAACCCCACGTTCGGGAACTGCGATGTGCATGCTGGAAAGAATCAAGTGTTGCCTGGGTTCCGCGGATCGGCTACGGGCTACTTGCGAGCCGACGGACAGGACATCTACGAGGACGGAAGCGCCGGACGGAAAACTACTTCCCCGGGGATGGGATGAAACGCTGGCGACTCGATCGGGTGCTCGTCACACCCGCGCGCGCTGGTGAGCGTTCCGGCGTGGGACGCTGGCACGCGGGCAGGGGTGCGGAAACTGCGTAGCTGCCGGGTTCGTGGTGCCGGTATCGTCCGGTCTCCCGCCCCGCCGTACTGACGGCATACGTTCAGAGAGCAATGCAGATGACCAGCCAGCAAGCAACTACGACCCTGTGGCGCCCCACCGGCCCCAAGGAGCTGGATCTGGTTCGCGAGCTGAACTGGCGTGCCTGGCCGCCCCGACTGCCCGAGCAGCCGATCTTCTACCCGGTCCTCAACGAGGACTACGCGGTCAGGATCGCGCGGGACTGGAACGTGAAGCACGATGGCGCCGGCTTCGTCACTTGTTTCGAGGTCGAGTCGGAGTTCTTGAGCCGGTATCCCATCCAGCAGGCCGGCGGGCAGACGATCCTCGAGCTCTGGGTTCCGGCCGAGGAGTTGGACGACTTCAACGCCCACATTGTCGGCGAGATCCGGGTGGTCCACGAGTTCCGCTGAGACGGGAAGGCTTGCTGACGGACCTGCTGGTCACGGGTGCGATGATCTTGCTGTGGCTGGTCCGGATCATCGACCGCCTCGGGCCGATGCTCGCGCTCCAGCCTCGCAAGCGGTTCGCCAAAGACACCGTGCTCATCGTGGACGGCACCCTCGTCCCCACCCGCGATCACACCATCGCCGAGCGGTCGAAGAACTACCGGTACTCCACCAACCACAAGGTCGAAGACGAGGACCCCGCCCAGGGCAATTCCGTTCCAGTGGGCGGGGCCTCAAGAGCGGGTCTTCGTCAGCCGCAGGTGATACCGGTGATGACCACGTTCACGTCATTACCGATCTTGACCCACAAACTCCCAATGCCCTTGCGATCGAGCTGGGATTGGGTGACGCCGTTCTTCTTCCAGGACGTGATGCAACCCGTGTACGCGCGGAAGCCATCGATGTCCCAGTAGGTCTCGTCACCGTCGTGACCGTTGGCCACCTCGACGACGCGGCTGCAGCCGAGTGTGCTGCCGTAGATGAAAGGCTCGTTGTTCGGCCAGCATCCAGCCACCATGATCTGGTGGCCGCCGCTGCGGTTGTCGACATCACCGCAGAGGGGCTCCACGCAGAAGTCGGTCGCTGCTGCGGTCTGGGCCGGGATGAGCACGGCCGAAGCCGCGAGAACGAGTGTCGACAGAACACAAGACAGCCGCTTGCGCACAGACCCCCCAATTGTCACGTAGCGTCACGAGCATTGTGCAGAAACTAGCGAACTCGCGGACGCGCGGCAAGAGATCGAACAATCACGTGCATTCGCACCTGACCCACGCGCCTCCTGCCCGTGACCAGCCAGGACACCGTCCGGACACGGACACCGCGGACCGGAACGGACACCGTGGACATGTCAGGGTGTCCGTCATTCCTTCCGTGCTCCATGCGTGAACGGGCCTGTCGCAGGCGCTACGCGCTTGTCGACGACGGTCGCCTCGCCGGCTGCCGAGCCGTCCAAGCACAGCCGTCCGCCTTGGTCGCGCAGGTCGAGAAAGAACCGCGTGGTCGTACCGGACTGCTTGAGGTCGTGGATGCGCTCATCGATGTAGCCGAGGCCGTTCAGGATCGTCCTGACCTTGGTGGGGTTTGGATCCACCAGATCCCAGAGCGCCTGGGTTATGCGCAGTTCATGGTGGTGGCTCGCGCACCAGTCGCGAGCGTTCAACTCCACCTCTGGCCCCGCCGTGGGCGCGATCGGCTCGATCGCGTCGCTCGGCGGTGTCTCCCCGGACGGCAACCACTCCGCCGGACTGGTCGGCGGTGTCTCCCCGGACGGCAATGCCTGTGCCGGACCGGTTGGCGGCGCCTCTGGCGAAGCGCTCGAGGGACACTGCTGCGCGACCTTGCTCAGCATCTCTGTGAAGGCCGCGCTGGGCCGGGCCTCGGCGATGTCAGCGGGGCTGCTTTGCGGTCCGCCGGCGCCTGTCTTCTCGGTGCCGCAGGCGCCGAGCGCCAGTGCGGGGAGAGCTACCAAGGCGAGCATGGGCCGCAGGCGGCGCGGGGGCGGGTGGCCGTGCTGATCGGCGCAGGGGTTCGTCTCATGCGCCAAGTCTCCGAGCGAGCCTCCGCCTCCACTTGAGTAGGTGTGCTCAAGTGAGTATGGGTACTCGTTTGAACTTCGATGAGACATGACCAGCCTTCAGCGAGACGAGACAACCGGTGCTGTCGGTTCCCGTGAACATCGACTTCGCGCTGACGGGGCCGCCCTCGGCCGGGACGGGGCGTCCCGCCTTTCGGTTTTTTCGGTCACTTGTGTTGACTGATTTCACTCCTGCGTAAGGCTTGCACATGCGAGAGGCTATGGCAGTCGGGGTCCACCGCGACCCGAATGAAGTTCGCAGTGCACACCAGGGGTTCGCGATCGGATTCCAGAGATGCTCACGACGGACCAGCCGACGACGCTACGGTGAGTAAAATCTGATTGACTGTCATCTCGTCGCAGTGATGTCGTTGTCCGCCCTCCAAGCCTCGGCCCGGGTGGCGCAACTGGCAGACGCAACCGCCTTAAACGCGGCTAAGTGTGGGTTCGAATCCCACTCCGGGCACCATCCTCTGGTCCGCCTCCTGGAGGCGGACCTTCGCGTTTGTAGCAGTCTGTGCGTTTTTCGTTCCCGGAGGAGTCGTGACCACCGACGCTGACCTTGGCGCTTTGCTCGCCCAGTTCCCGAAGCCGTCAATGCCCGACTCGATCGCCGAGATCGAGGGCGCCCGCCGCGCCGCCGAGTCCCGGCCGCCGCAGCGGACGGTCATCCCGGAACCGGAATTGCCGCCCCTGTGGCCGCACTCCGACGCCGGGTTGGTCCGCTTTCCCTGCACCCTCGGCTGCGGCTGGAAGTAGTGGGTGGACACGTCCGCGCTGGATGATGAGCCGCTCAGGCTGCCGCTCGGCACGAGCACGGAGAAGATCCGATCGGATCGTCAACGAGCGCGCAGGGCTGGGCAGGTGGGCCGACCGGCCTGCGGTGCTGGGGGAGATCCGCCGCATCCTCCAGCCCGGTGGCCGCGCCGTGATCACTCCAGCCGCTCCCGTTCGGTACAGCCGCCGTCATGGCCCGAGGGGGTGCCGGGCGACCGCCGACCCGGCCGGAGCCGCGAGCGGGGCGGACATCGTCGTCCTGGCGGTCTCCGCCCAGTACGCCCGCCCTCTGCTGGAGGCATGGAGGAGCCTGTGGACACCGCGCACGGTGTTCGTGTCGCTGATGAAGGGCGTCGAGCTCGGCACGAGCCGGCTGATGAGCGAGGTCATCGCGGAGACGACCGGCGCGTGGCCCGACCGGATCGCCGTGCTGTCGGGCCCGAACCTCGCCCGCGAGATCGTCCAGCGCAAACCCGCCGCGAGCGTCGTCGCCTGCGCCGACGAGATCACAGCCGCCCTCGTCCAAGCCGCCTGTCACACGCCGTTCTTCCGGCCGTACACGAACAGCGACGTCGTCGGCTGCGAACTCGGCGGCGCGGTCAAGAATGTCATCGCCTTGGCGGTCGGCGTCACCGACGGCATGGGGCTCGGTGACAACACGAAGGCGGCCCTGGTCACCCGAGGTCTCGCCGAAGTGACCCGGCTCGGCGTGGCGATGGGCGCCGACCCGCTGACCTTCGCGGGGCTGGCCGGCATGGGCGACCTGGTCGCCACCTGCTCGTCGACGCTCTCACGGAACTACTCCTTCGGCCACCGGCTGGGCCAGGGCCTGACAGTGAGCGAAGCGAAGAAGCTGACCACGCAGACCGCAGAGGGCGTCGCCTCCTGCAAGGCCGTCAGCGCGCTCGGGCAGCGTCACGCGGTCGAGTTGCCGATCACGGAGGCAGTGGTCGACATCATCCACAAGGGCCTCAACCCCAAGGACGTTGTCGATGCGCTGATGTCCCGCGCCACGAAGCGCGAGGGCCTTGCGCGTGAGGGCCAGTTCGAGGTGGGCGCCGTGTCTGGCGCGGGCGGCTGAGTCCGGGCAGACACGGCCCACTACGGACGAGCGGCTGCCGCTGAGATTCCGGCCTTCCGCAGCTTGCGGGCGAGGAGCTCCATCTCGGGAAGGGTTCCCGAGAACTCCCCGGTCAGCACGCGGCTCAGTGCAGTCCTGGCCTCGGCCAGGTCAAGGCCGAGTTCAGCCCGCAGCACTCGCATGATCGAGATGCTCTTCCCTTGTGGGGAAGTCACCTGCAACGTCGCCGCTCCGTGTTCGCAGAGCATCTGTTCCCGCAGGTCAGCCGGCAGTACGTGACCGCACACGACCACCGCGAACCCACAAGCTGAGCAGGCGGCCTCCACGTCCCACCGCAAGGATCCGCCCACCACGACCTGGACGCCGCAGCACTCCAGCCGGGCACCGCAGTCCTGGCACACCGCCGAGTACTTGATGGACTCCAACACTGCCTGCCCCATCCCCACCTCCAACAGGGCGAGGTTAAACGACAAGCTGAGAAGCGGTGCTTCATCGCTGAGTAGTAGGACGCCTACGTGTTTCCCACCGTGGGGCAACCGGCTCGGGGTGTACCCCATGCGGTGATTCGGCCCGAAGCGGGCGGCGTAAGCGCCCGCTTGAATGCCCCTGAGCGGTGCGGGTGCCCAGCTCGGTCAGCTGGGCGAGCGCGCGCCCTCACTCCTGACGGAGGCCGTATGGAACGAATGTGCGACCAGATGCGCACCACCCCGTCCGGCCGACCCCCGTCCCCTCCGCCGGGGAGCCGGGGGTCCGTTCGTTCCCGGGCCGACGCAGGGGCCGAAGTCACCTCCGCGGTTCCTCGCCGCTCAGCCCGCCGGGCGCGGACGGCCGCCGTTATCTCTCCTTTATGACGCTGTCAAGTCCCGAGTTTCCGGAACGTGACCTTGATGCGCGATTCCGGCCTACTTGAAGTGCGGGCCTCGCCGGGACCACCGGAAAAGAGCGAGGCGCCGGCAGGAAAAGCACGGAACTGAATTCCTCACCGCACAGGAGCAGAGAAATGACTCGTGACATCAGCACCCGCGAAAACGTCCGTCGCAAGCGCCGGATAATCATCGGTACGACGGTGGCGTCTGCCGTGGCGGTCGCCGGAGGCGTCCTCCTGCCGACCGCCACCGCGGCGGCGGCGCCGCTGCAGGAGACCTCGGCCACGACGCTGGTCGACGGCGACCACAAGGACAAGCACAAGAAGAAGAGCAAGAAGAAGGGCAAGGGCAAGGGCAAGAAGTACTGCTGGAAGAAGAAGAGCAAGCGCTCCTGGGACAAGAAGCGCGACCAGTGGTACTGCTGGGGCAAGTACAACCAGAAGTTCTACTGGGACGACCACTTCGAGGTCTACTACATCTGGAAGGGCCCTAAGCGGTACTACTGCTGGGAGACGCGGAACGACTACTACTACTGGGAGACCCACCGCGTCAGCTACAAGTACTGGGATGTCAAGAATCGTGACATCTGGAAGCCCGGAAAGCATGAGTGGCCCGAAAAGCCGGACCACCCGAAGCATCCGGACGAAGGAAAGCACGACGACAAGCACGACGACGACTGGAAGGACGACGACAAGCACGACGACGACTGGAAGGACGACGACAAGCACGACGACGACAAGCACGACGACGGGAAGGACGACGACGACAAGCACGACGACGGGAAGGACGACGACGGGAAGGACGACGACGACAAGCACGACGACGGGAAGGACGACGACGGGAAGGACGACGACGGGAAGGACGACGACGCCAAGGACGACGACGCCAAGGACGACGACGCCAAGGACGACGACGCCAAGGACGACGACGCCAAGGACGACGACGCCAAGGACGACGACGCCAAGGAC
>NZ_JBSFCI010000040.1:40375-63616 GCF_053593375.1 Streptomyces sp. NPDC002309
ACGACGACGACTGGAAGGACGACGACAAGCACGACGACGACAAGCACGACGACGGGGAGGACGACAACAAGCACCCGGACGACGGTGCTGACACCAGTGACGACGCCGACGCGGACACGGGTACGGACGACGGCACCGACACCGGCACGGACACGGGTACCGACGACGGCACCGACACGGGCACCGACGACGGTGCTGACACCGGCACCGACACCGGCACGAACGACGGTGCTGACACCGGAACGGACACGGGTACCGACGACGGCGCCGACACGGGTACGGACGACGGTGCTGACACCGGCACCGACACCGGCACCGACACCGGCACCGACACCGGTACGGACACGGGTACCGACGACGTCCTGGTCGACCCCGGCACCGGTGACGCGGATGACTCGGCCGGCTCCGACACGGGCGGCTCCGACGGCGGTGACTGGGGCGACGCGGGTGGCTCCGGTGACACGGGCGGCGGTTCTGACGGCGGCGGCTCCGACGGCGGCGGCTCCGATGGCGGCGGCTCCGATGACATGGGCGGTGGCTCCGACGGCGGTGGCTCCGACTCGGGCGGGGGGTCGGACGAGTAGAGGAGAGGGAAACCGAGCCCCCGCCACCGCAAGGTGGCGGGGGCTCGGCGCGCACCACCCGGCCGGGCGCATCACCGCCCGGTCCCGGCCATGTACCGAGTGCGTCAGGAATGACGCCCGGCGGTGGCGGGAATCGCGCACCCGGCTAGCGTGTTGCGCAGCACGTGGGGGGAAAGATCCTCCCCAAGCACTAGGGTCATTCCTTTGCCTGTCTATTACTCTTGAGCCAAGGCTGCGCAGGGTGGCCATGGAGGAGTGAAATGAGGAGCAGCAACCCGGTCTTCTCGCGACGGGGGTTCAGCCGCGACAACGGCCACGCGGGCTTCAACACCGCGCCGCAGGCCGGGGGCGCAGCCGTAGGCACGCAGGGCAACCCGTACGCCCAGCCGGGCGCGGGCAACCCCTACGCCCAGAACCCTTACGCGCAGCAGGACCTTCAGTACGGCGCCCCGCCGCAGGCGCCCGCCGGCACCGGCCGGATGACGATGGACGACGTCGTCATGCGTTCGGCGATGACGCTCGGCACGGTCGTCGTCGGCGCCGTTCTCGCCTGGGCGCTGCTGCCGGTGTCGTCCAGCAGCTACGGCCTGGCCATCGGCGCGGCGCTGATCGCCTTCGTCCTGGCGATGGTCCAGTCGTTCAAGCGCAAGGCATCGCCCGCGCTGATCCTGTCCTACGCCGCGTTCGAGGGTGTCTTCCTCGGCGTCTTCAGCGAGATGTTCAACGCCAGGTGGTCCGGCGCGCCCTTCCAGGCCGTGCTGGGCACGATGGCCGTCGCCGGTGCGACGCTGCTCATCTACAAGGCCGGCTGGATCCGTGTCACGGCGCGCTACGCCCGGATCGGCATGGCGATCGCCATCGCCTTCGTCCTGGTCACCGCCGTCAACCTGCTGCTGGTCGTCTTCGGCGTCGCCGAGAACGGCGGTCTGCGCAGCATGGGCCCGCTCGGTGCGATCGTCGGCATCATCGCGATCATCCTCGGCGCCTTCTTCCTGACCCTCGACTTCAAGCAGATCCAGGACGGCATCGCCTACGGCGCGCCGCGCGAGGAGTCCTGGCTGGCCGCGTTCGGCCTGACCATGACCCTGGTCTGGATCTACGTCGAGATGCTGCGTCTGGTCGCCATCTTCAGCGGCGACGACTGACCGGCACCGCGCGGCTGAGGCCGACGCATGGCGTAGGCGCATGACGCCTGATGCATGACGCGTGAGGCGTGACGACGCATGAAGGGGCCCCGGGTTCTCCCGGGGCCCCTTCGCTGTCCTCGTTGCGCGCTCAGAGCAATTTGCGCGCGGCCCTCCTCAGGTCGTACTCGTGGATGATCGCTTTGGCGTGGCCGTACGCGAGGTCGTACTCGTGCCGCAGCCAGCTGACCTTCTCCTCGAAGCGGAGAGCGGGGCCTTCTTCGACGGTGCGCAGCCAGTCGGCGACTTCACGACCGGTGCAATGGGGGATACGGGCGAGCAGATTGCGATGGGTCTCCTGGGAGAAGACTTGGGACATCGGCGCCTCCGGATGCAATCGGGTGTAAGCCGGTCCTTCAGGTCACCGTGCCTGAGCGTTCGTCTGTTGGCAACAGTGCGGGTAGCCTGCGGCCGTGGTGGATACGACGCGTCTGATCAGTGCGGTTGATCAATTTGCGGATCGGTTGAGGGCGGCACCGCAGAGCCGGCTGCAGCGAGGAGCCTCGGCGGAGGCGTTGGCACTGGCCAGGGAGCTGGCACGGTGGACGCAGTCGGTGGAGGAGCCGGGCAGCGAGCCTCGCGAGATGCCGGACGCGGGGATGTTCGCGGCGGCCGACCAGATCGTCGTCGCGGCGCGTGATCTGGCCGTCGTCCTGACCACGGACGCCGAGGTCGAGGAGGCCGTACGGGTGGTCTGCGAGGCGCAGAAGCGGGCCGGAGTATGACCGCGCGGCGGCGCGGGCTCCCTCGGGTCGCCGGCCGCCGTCCGTCGGGTCAGAGCGACGCGATGACCCTGTCCGCCAGGATGTAGACCGTCTCCCCGCCGCAGCTGAACGTCAGCGTGTACGCGCCCGAGATGCCCGAGCCGCCCAGGAGGGTCGGGGTCACGCCGGAGCGCAGCGCGGAGGCGAGGCGGTCGGCGGTCTCGCGGTGGCCGGGGGTCATGCACAGGGTCGTACCGTCGGCGAAGACGTAGACGTCGAGGGTGCCGAGCGGGCCGGGGCGGACGTCGGCCAGCTCGACGTGGGACGCGGCCAGGTCCTCCAGGACGGATACCGTGCGCTCGTGGTCGTTGACCACCGGTGACGAAACCGGCGTGAAGTCCGGGTGCGAGGGGTGGCGGCGGCGGGCGGCGGCCAGTTCGGGAGAGTCGCCGGCGAAGTCGTCGGGCTCGGAGACCGGGTCCATGCCCACGAAATCGGCATGCCGCGGAAGGTACGGGTCGCTCTCGGCCAGACCCAGCAGCGAGGGCGCGTCGGAGACGTCACGGGACTCCTGGGCGGCCCAGAAGGCCCGCGCCTCGGCCAGTTCCCGCTCCCGCTCCTCAGCCAGCGCCTCGGCGACGGCGGCCCGTATCTCCTCGGTGTCGGCCGCCGTGCGGGCGGCCGGTACCAAGGTGTGGGCGGCGGTGCGGCCTGCGGCGATCTCGTGGTGCAGGGCCGCGATCTGGCGGCGCAGCTGCAACAGCGTGCGCAGGACGGCTACGCCCACGGCGCCTGTGGCGACCGTGGTGACCAGCAGGGCGATCGGCATGGCGCTCACTGACGTACTCCCGGTTCAAGGTCGACCCCCGACTTCCTACATCAGCTTGATGGGTGAACTAACCAGCTGTCAGTGCGTAACGTCACGAAACGGACAGGTCTTTGGGTCTAGTGCTCCCCCTGGAGCCACGCTGACCTGCGACGATCCCCGTGGTCAGGGAGATAGGTCACATCCTGGGGGAGATCGGGTCACGGAACGGCCCGGAACCCTGGCGGTCGCCGGGTTCCGGGCCGAAGTGTGACGCCTGGTGTCCTGCTCGTCACGCAGGGGACGCGGGGGTCAGCTGAGGCGCTCGATGACCATCGCCATGCCCTGGCCGCCGCCGACGCACATCGTCTCCAGGCCGAACTGCTTGTCGTGCCACTGCAGGGAGTTGATGAGCGTGCCGGTGATCCGGGCGCCCGTCATGCCGAAGGGGTGTCCGACGGCGATGGCGCCACCGTTGACGTTCAGCTTCTCCAGCGGGATGCCCAGGTCGCGGTAGGAGGGGATCACCTGGGCGGCGAACGCCTCGTTGATCTCGACCAGGTCGATGTCGCCCACCGTCAGTCCGGCACGGGTCAGGGCCTGCCGGGACGCCTCGACGGGGCCGTAGCCCATGATCTCGGGCGACAGGCCCGAGACGCCGGTGGAGACGATCCGGGCGAGCGGGGTCAGGCCGAGCTCGCGGGCCTTGGTGTCCGACATGATGATCAGGGCCGCGGCGCCGTCGTTGAGCGGGCAGCAGTTGCCGGCGGTGATCATGCCGTCGGGCCGGAAGACGGGCTTCAGGCCCGCGACGCCCTCCACGGTGACACCGGCGCGCGGGCCGTCGTCCTTGCTGACGACCGTGCCGTCGGGGAGCGTCACCGGGGTGATCTCGCGCTCCCAGAAGCCGTTCTTGACGGCTTCCTCGGCGAGGTTCTGGGAGCGGACGCCGAACTCGTCCATGTCCTGGCGGGTCACACCCCACTGCCGGGCGAGGTTCTCGGCGGTCTGGCCCATGGCGATGTACGGGTCGGGAACCAGGCCGTCCTCGCGCGGGTCGTGCCAGGTCGAGCCCTCGCTCTCGGCGACGGCGGCGGTGCGCGCCTCGGCCTCGGCGAAGAGCGGGTTGCGCGTGTCGGGCAGGCTGTCCGAGCTGCCCTTGGCGAAGCGCGAGACCATCTCGACACCGGCCGAGATGAAGACGTCGCCCTCGCCGGCCTTGATGGCGTGCAGGGCCATGCGGGAGGTCTGCAGCGACGAGGAGCAGTAGCGGGTGATCGTGCAGCCGGGCAGGTGGTCCATGCCCATGTGCACGGCGACGATCCGGCCGAGGTTGAAGCCCTGCTCGCCGCCGGGCAGACCGCAGCCGAGCATCAGGTCGTCGATGTCCTTCGGGTCCAGCTCGGGGACCTTGGCGAGGGCGGCCTGGATGATCGTGGCGGTGAGGTCGTCGGGGCGCAGGTCCTTCAGTGAACCCTTGCGGGCACGGCCGATGGGGGAGCGGGCGGCAGAGACGATCACGGCTTCGGGCATCACGGCTCCAGACGACGGGGAAGGCTGTACGGGGGAAGTTACCTGTACGTAGGCTGCCGGTCACCGGCATCCCCGTGTGACGCGGACCTCTTTTCCAAGCGCTTGCTTAGGTCATCGGAGGAGTCCGTCGTCTGCTGGGCCGGTTCCCGGGTGAAGAGCCAGTTCACCGGCGGCCGGGTCAGTGGCTGGGCCAGCCGTCGTACCCACGGGGAGCCGAGCAACGCCGCGAGCAGGACGCCGGCCAGCATCAGGCCGGCCAGTTCCAGACGGGTGTCGGCGCGCTGGATCCAGCCCGTCTCCCGGATCGGCAGGATGACCAGCGGATGCAGCAGGTAGATGGTGAAGCCGCCGGCGCCGAGCCCGGAGACCAGCGGGAGCCGCTTCTTCGGCATGACGCGCAGCAGGCACAGGATGAGGCCCACGGCGGTGGCCAGGATGGCCAGCCGGATCAGCCAGGCGCCTTCGAGGCCCAGCCGGGTGTCGTCGACGTACGGGTGGCGCATCGACGTCCAGTTGCCCTTGACATCGGCGTGCCACAGCCAGGAGAACACCCCCCAGGCGAGGATTCCCGCGATGGCCACCGGCAGGCTCCAGCGGCTCTCGAACCATTCCCGCAGGGCCCCCTGGCCCAGCCGCCAGCCGATGTAGAACAGCGGCAGGTACACGAGGGTCCGGCTGGCGGAGTACATCATGCCGAACTCCGCCAGGTACCCCACCCCGAGCGACACGATCGTGGTGATCAGCAGGGGGTGGCGCAGCTGGACGACCAGGGGCAGCAGCAGTCGCCAGAAGAAGAGCGACATCAGGAACCACAGCGTCCACGGCAGCTGGGCTATGTGCAGCTTGAACGGGCCGCCGAGCGCGTACACCTCCAGGGAGAACAGCAGGCTGCACAGCAGGGCGGGTATCGCGATGTTGCGCAGGAGCGTGCGCAGATGGCGCGAGCCGAGCGGGCCGGCGCTGCTGAAGACGCCCGCCAGCACGACGAACATCGGCACGCGGAAGGCCCAGGTCGCGACGTTGAAGACGTGTAGCGACTCGTGGCGGCTCATGATGCTGCCGATGGTGTGCAGGACCACGATCAGTGCGGCGGAGACGAAGCGGGTGTTGTCCCACCAGGGGTTCCGGCTCCGGCTCTGGGAGCCTGCGGGTCTCGGAAGCGACTTTTCCATCGCGGCGTTGTGCTCCTGACAGACGCATGACAGTGAAGGGGTGTGGGGGGAGTGAACACGTCACCTTCGCCGCGGCCGGAAGTGCTGGGGTTACATCAGGCGACTCATGTGGTGAACGCTACGTGTACGGCAGGGGGGCGGGCGGAGGGGTGCGCCGGGACACGGCCCGGGAGACGGACCGGGCCGGGGTCAGGGCTGCGACGAGTGGCTCGTCGGCTCCGTCGCGGCCGTCTCCGGCTCCTGCACCCGCCGCCGGCGCCGGCGCTTCAGCAGGACCCACGGCCCACGGGGCCCGGTCGGCAGGGCTGCCGTGACCTCCGTGCCCGCCTCGGCGGCCGCCTCGGCGGCGGCACGGGCGACGGGCAGGAAGCCCTCGCGGCGGGAGACGTCCGGGCGCTCCTCCTCCGGCCACAGGCCGAGCGCGGCGCAGAGCGTGGGCAGGACGGCCATCGCGGCGGTCGCGTAGCCCTCGGCGGAGGGGTGGTAGTTGTCGGGGCCGAACAGCTCGCGCGGGTTCGCGGCGAACTCGGGGCCCAGCAGGTCGCCCAGCGACACGGTGCGGCCGCCCTGCTCGACGACTCCGATCGTCTGGGCGGCCGCCAACTGGCGGGAGGCGCGTCTGGCCAGCCAGCGCAGCGGCTGCTGCACGGGCTCGATCGTGCCCAGGTCGGGACAGGTGCCGACGACCACCTCGGCGCCGGCCGTGCGCAGCCGCCGCACCGCCGACGCGAGGTGACGCACCGAGCGGGTGGCCGGGATGCGGTTGGTCACGTCATTGGCGCCGACCATGATCACGCAGATGTCGGGGATCCGGCTCTGGTCCGCCAGGGTCAGCGTCACCTGACGGTCCAGGTCGTCGGACATCGCGCCGGGCAGGGCGACGTTGCGCAGGTCGACCGGGCGCTCGGCGACCGCCGCGAGACCCGAGGCGAGCAGCGCGCCCGGCGTCTGGCCGGCCCGGTGGACACCCTGGCCGGCGGCCGTGGAGTCGCCCAGTATGGCCAGCCGCAGGGGCGGGCCGCCCGGGATGTCGTACGTCCGTCCGTACCGCCCTTCCGCGTTCGGTACGTACGGTGTCGAGCCGTTGCCCACCTGGCGCCGGGCCAACTGCACCTCCGCCAGCACCAGGCCGACGACCGCCGCACCGGCCAGGCCGATGCCACCGCCGCCGTATGCCGCACCGGCCGCGATGCGCCGGGCCACCCTCGCCCTAGACATCCTGGTCATCCGTCGCCGCCACCTCCTCGCACCCGTACATCCACTCCTTGCCCCGAAGCGAACCCCCGCCAATCTCAACGAGGAGTGAACGCCGGTCACGGGCCGCGGGGCATGGCACGCGTTCGGGCCGCCGGACGCGGGCCGGCGCGTGGGGAGACGCGGGCCCGGTGCGCGCGCAGACCCCGCTCACCTGGGTGGTCAACCGCTGTGGCTCTCCTGAGGCCTGATCCGG
Source organism: Streptomyces sp. NPDC002309 (assembly GCF_053593375.1). NCBI lineage: Bacteria > Bacillati > Actinomycetota > Actinomycetes > Kitasatosporales > Streptomycetaceae > Streptomyces > Streptomyces sp. NPDC002309. Next base: position 47,808 of record NZ_JBSFCI010000040.1, read on the forward strand.
CGGCCAGGCCCTAGGCTGGCCGCATCACCCAGACCACTACTTCTGCGGCATCCGGAGACAACGGTGCAGTTCCACGACTCGATGATCAGTCTCGTCGGCAACACCCCGCTGGTGAGGCTCAACAACGTGACCAAGGGCATCAGGGCGACCGTCCTGGCCAAGGTCGAGTACTTCAACCCCGGCGGTTCCGTGAAGGACCGCATCGCGCTGCGCATGATCGAGGCCGCCGAGGAGAGCGGCGCGCTCAAGCCGGGTGGCACGATCGTGGAGCCGACCAGTGGCAACACCGGGGTGGGGCTGGCGATCGTGGCGCAGCAGAAGGGGTACAAGTGCATCTTCGTCTGCCCGGACAAGGTGTCCACGGACAAGATCAACGTACTGCGGGCGTACGGCGCCGAGGTCGTGGTCTGCCCGACGGCCGTCGACCCCGAGCACCCCGACTCGTACTACAACGTCTCCGACCGGCTGGTGCGGGAGACGCCGAACGCCTGGAAGCCGGACCAGTACTCCAACCCCCACAACCCGCTGTCCCACTACCACTCGACCGGCCCCGAGCTGTGGGAGCAGACCGAGGGGCGGATCACCCACTTCGTGGCGGGTGTCGGCACGGGCGGCACGATCTCGGGTACCGGCCGCTACCTGAAGGAGATCAGCGACGGCGCGGTCAAGGTCGTCGGCGCCGACCCCGAGGGCTCGGTGTACTCGGGCGGGTCCGGGCGGCCGTACCTCGTCGAGGGCGTCGGTGAGGACTTCTGGCCCACGGCGTACGACCGCGATGTCGCCGACGAGATCGTCGCCGTGTCCGACAAGGACTCCTTCCAGATGACCCGGCGCCTCGCCAAGGAGGAGGGTCTGCTGGTGGGCGGCTCCTGCGGCATGGCCGTGGTCGCGGCGCTGCGGGTGGCCGAGCGGCTCGGTGAGGACGACGTCGTGGTCGTGCTGCTCCCGGACAGCGGCCGCGGCTACCTCAGCAAGATCTTCAACGACGAGTGGATGGCCGACTACGGCTTCCTGGACGACGCCGGCCCGAGCGCCCGCGTCGGCGACGTGCTCAGCGACAAGGAGGGCGGCGCCATCCCCTCCCTGGTCCACATGCACCCGGACGAGACGGTCGGCGAGGCCATCGACGTCCTGCGCGAGTACGGCGTCTCGCAGATGCCGATCGTCAAGCCGGGCGCCGGACACCCGGACGTGATGGCCGCCGAGGTCGTCGGCTCGGTCGTGGAGCGGGAGCTGCTGGACGCGCTGTTCACCAAGAGCGCCTCGCTCGACGACCCGCTGGAGAAGCACATGTCGGCGCCGCTGCCGCAGGTCGGTTCCGGCGAGCCGGTCGCGGACCTCATGTCCGTGCTCGGTTCGGCGGACGCGGCGATCGTCATCGTCGAGGGCAAGCCGACCGGTGTCGTCAGCCGGCAGGACCTGCTCGCCTTCCTCGCCAGGAGCGCGAAGTAGCGGCCAAGGGTGGGTGAACGGACCGTGACGGCGGCGAACTCGCGGTGACGTGCGCGTTTGTGGTCTTCTCGGAAGTGGTACGAGCGCGTCACGTCCGCGCAGCACCCGCTTAACACGGGTACGGCACATTGGTGGGTGTCGGCAGGGCGGGAGCGGCTCCCCGCCCGGCCGGCCCGTACGGCGCCAGGGAACCTCCGGAGCGGCTCCCGGACCTCCATGGACGCCACGGACGCGCGCATCCGGCCCTGACCGGCCCGCGTCCCTCGCGGGGACCGCCGTCGTCCCGCCCCCCGGCAACGGGGGTGCGGCGGTCCCCGCGCACACGCTTCCCCGGAGGTCAGCCCTCCCCGTCGCTGTCCTCGCCGGACCCGCAACAGCCCGTTCCCGGAGGTCAGCCCTCCCAGTCGCCGTCCTCGCCGTCCTCGCCGGACCCGCGGCGTCGCCCGCCGAACAGCCCCGGGTTGGCCCGGGCCGCCTGGAACGCGTTGACGCCGACGATGCCCGCCCAGGCGACCAGCAGTCCGGGCAGGCCGGCGATTCCGCCGCCGATCGCCGACAACGGCACCGCCAGCACCAGCGACACGATGCCGAAGCCGAAGCGCTCGCCCCAGGAGTCCGTCGGCCGCGGGGACCGCGAGTCGCGGGCCGCCACCATCCGCTGCTCGGCCAGCCGGCGCCGCACCCGGCGGTCCACGGCCCCGTCGATGCGCTGCTCGACCTTCTCCAGGAACGAGTCGACCAGCGCGGAGTCGTACTCCTCGCCCAGTTCCCTGCGGGCCTGCAGGGTGGCGTCGAGTTCCTTCTTCAGATCGGTGTCCCGCGCGTCCATTCCGCTCATGCGTTTCACGGTAGGGAGCGCGGGCGCCGGTGGCACTGGGGTTAGCCCCCCTGTCGTCAGCCGGGTCAGCCGGGTCAGCCGGGTCAGCCGGGTCAGCCGGGCCCGTCGGGCCGCTGCGCGTGGCCTGGACGCGGGCCGCGCTCGGATGTCCCTTGCCCGGCTGTATAACGTCATGCAGAGTTCTTGGTGTCTGAATAGCTGGTCGATGGTGTCCGCCCGGGCGCGGACGGCCGGCAGGCAGGATCGGGTGTCCGGCATGAGGAGGTTGTGCGCTTGATGTCGTCTCGACTCGTGGATGCCCCGGAGGGCGCGGTGCCCGCCCTCGTGGTGCTGGACGGACGCGGGATGGGCGTCCTCGACATCGTCCGGCTCGCCGACGGGGACGCGCGGCCGGTGCCGGGGACCGAGGCGATGAAGCGGGCGGAGGAGTCCTGGGACGCCGCTCGGATGATCGCCGCCACCGGTCGCGTCTACGGCCGCTCCACCGGGGTCGGCGCCAACCGGAACGAGGCCGTCCCCACCGAGTCCGCCGCCGCGCACGGGCTGCGGCTGCTGCGCAGCCACGCCGGAGCCATCGGCGGGGAACTGCCCGCGCGACAGGTGCGGGCGATGCTCGCCGTGCGGGCCAACCAGCTGCTGGCGGGCGGCGCCGGACTGCGGCCCTCCGTCGTCACCGCGCTGTGCGAGGCGCTGGAGGCCGGGGCTTACCCGCAGGTCAACGAGTTCGGCTCGGTCGGCACCGGTGACATCGCCGCCCTGGCCCAGATGGGGCTCGCGCTGGCCGGCGAGCACCCCTGGCGGGGCACGGGTGCCCCCGAGGCGCAGCCGCTGGACAACAACGACGCCCTCGCGCTCATCAGCAGCAACGCCCTCACCCTCGGCCAGTCCGCGCTCGCCCTGCACGAGCTGCGCGGTCTGCTCGCCGCCACCCAGGTGGTCGCCGCGCTGTCCCTGCTGGCCGTCGACGGTTCTCACGAGGCGTACGCCGCCCCCGTGCACGCCGCCCGCCCGCACCGTGGCTCGGCCGACGTCGCCCGCCGGATGCGGCGGCTGATCGGCGCCGCCGACCGGCCGCACCCGCCACTCGGCCGCCTCCAGGACCCCTACGGCTTCCGCTGCCTGCCCCAGATACACGGCCCCGCCCACGACGCCGCCGACGCCCTGGAGGACGTCCTCACCGTCGAGATCAACGCGGCCGCCGAGAACCCGCTGATCTCCCCCGAGGACATGGCCGCCTACCACCACGGCGGCTTCTACCAGGCCCAGCTCGCCCTCGCCCTGGACCACTTCCGGCTCGCCGTCACCCAGGTGGCCCGTCTGTCCACGTCCCGGCTGTCGACCCTGAACGAGCCCGCCTACACCCGGCTGCGCCCCTTCCTCGCCGACCACGAGGCCGCCTCCTCGGGCGTCATGGTGCTCGAGTACGCCGCCGGGGCCGCCCTCGGCGATCTGCGGGCCTTCTCCGCGCCCGCCTCACTCGGCCACGCCGTACTGTCCCGGGGCGTCGAGGAGCAGGCCAGTTTCGCCTCGCTCGCCGCGCGTCAGACGCTGCGCCTCGCGGACGCGTACCGTCTGGTCGTCGGCTGCGAACTCGTCGCCGCCGTCAGGGCGTTGCGCCAGCGCGGCCTGCGCCCCGAACCGGACCTGCCGGCGGGCCGGGCGCTGGAGCTCGCCGAGTCGGCGCTGGACGCGGACCCGGCCGACCGGCCGCTCACGCACGACGTGACGGCGGCCGCCGGGCTGCTCGACCGGTTCACGGACATCTGGAGGGGGAGCACGTCATGACCAGGGACACGCACACGGGTGCGCCGGACAGCCCGGCGGCCCGGCTGCAGGCGCTGTTCGAGGGGCACCGGCTGACGCCGACCCAGCGGCGCATCGCGCACAGCATGGTGCGGCGCGCCGCCGACGTGCCGTTCCTGTCCAGCGTCGAGCTGGCCGAACTCGCCGGGGTCAGCCAGCCCTCGGTCACCCGCTTCGCGGTCGCCCTCGGTTTCGACGGCTACCCCGCGCTGCGCCGCCACCTGCGCGAGATGACGCCGGCCGAGCAGCCGGCGGACGCGGCCTCGTACAACGAGTACCAGCAGGCCGTCGAGGCCGAGATCGAGAACCTCAGGCACCTCGCGGAACTGCTCGCCGATCCCCGGCCCCTGCGGGAGGCCGGGCGGCTGCTGGCCGCCTCCCGACCGCTGCCGGTGCTGGGACTGCGCGCGGCCGCCTCCCAGGCGTACGGCTTCGCCTACTTCGCGGCCAAGGTCCATCCGGACGTCCGGCTGCTCCAGGAGGGCGGCACGATGGTCCAGGACCGGATCGACGGGACCGTACGGGCGGGCGCCTCGGCGCTGCTCTGCTTCGCGCTGCCCCGGCATCCCCGGGAGGTCGTGGACACGCTGGCGTACGCCAGGGAGGCCGGGCTGACCGTGGTGACCGTCGCCGACTCCGCCTTCGCGCCGGTCGCGAAGGTGTCCGACCTGCTGCTGCCCGCCGCCGTCGGCACCGGGCTCGCCTTCGACACGGCGTGTGCGCCGATGCTGCTCGGGCGGGTGCTGCTGGAGGCGATGTGCGACGACCTGCCGGACGCGCAGGCGCGCCTGGAGGAGTTCGACGCGCGGGCCGCGGCGCGGGGGCTGTTCGTGGAGTGAGGCGCCGGACGGCGACAGGGTGGCCGGCGGTGGATGCCGAGGGGGATGCGCGGAGATCGCGGACCGGGTCGGCGGGACGGTCAGCGCGGGCGGGGCGCCGCCGCGGTGCGGGTCGCGGCGGGCGACGCGGCACCTGGTGGCTCGCGTCGCCCTGTCGCCGCGCTGGTCCGAGCGGTGCTCCCGGACCTCTCCGAGCAGCGTGGTCAGACCTCCAGGTCCTCCTCGATCCGCCGCAGCTGATGGCGGGCCATCGCGAGGTTGGCCCGCTTGGCGTCCAGCACGAGGTACAGGAACAGCCCGTTGCCGCTGCGGCCGCTGAGCAGGCGGATCAGGTGGTACTGGTCCGTCAGCGTGATCAGGATGTCCTCGATCTGGGCCTTGAGCCCGAGGTGCTCCATCGTGCGCATCTTGGCGCGGACCACGTCGGTGTTGCCGGCCGCGGCGACGTTGAGGTCGAAGGTCTTGCTGCCGCCCATCGTGCCCAGTGCCATGCCGGTGGTGTAGTCGACGAGAGCGACTCCGGTGGCGCCCTCGATCGAGGCGAGGGCTTCCTTCAGGGTGGTCTCGGTGTTCGCCATGGTGGTGGTGTTTCCTCTCAGCTTTCCGTGGTGGTTGGTGTGTTCGCGGGGGTACGGGGAGTACGGCGGACGGGCTTCTGGCGCGTCGTGGGGGCCGTCTCCGGTTTCTCGGGCAGTGCGGGCGGTATCGGTGGCAGGGCGTCGACCAGCTCGCCGATGCGGGCGCCGGTGCGGCGGCCCTCCAGGTGCAGCCGGCCGACGTTGACCCGGTCCTCGGCGAGCAGCGTCAGCACGGCGGTGTCGCCGGCGGCGTACGTGGCCACGTAGCCGCGCATGCCGCGCACCAGCACTTCGCGCAGCTCGCCCCGGCCGGTCGCGTCCGTGACCCGCACCGCGACGCCGAGTGCGGCGGCGGTCAGCGCCGCCAGCCCCTCCGGCTCGACGCCGGGGGTGTCGTGGGCGATGACCAGGCCGTCCACGCTGGCGGCGAGGGCGCCGGTCAGCTGGGGGACCCGGGCTCTCAGCCGGTGCAGTTCGTTCAGGATCGGCGGTTCCACCGCCATCAGGGCTCTCCTCTCGGCGGGCGGGCGCGGCGCTTGCCGCGAGGTCGCCAGGCGTAGGGCGAGCTTCTCCGGCGTCGGCTGTCCCTGCGTGGCCTGTCGCGGTTGCTGCCGTTCAAAGGGCCTCCAGCGCATCCCTGACCCTTTTCAGCAGTGCGATGTCGGGGTGTTCGAGGGCGCCCGGCCCGAGCGGGGCGTCGGGCAGCGTGCGGCCGGGGTCGCGGCGCGTGAGCGCGTCGACGGGTGCGGGGCCGCCGGGGGGAGGAGGGCCCGGGGCGTGGGGAGCCGGGTACTCGGGGCCGACGGGGGCGGAACGGCCGTACCCGGCGGGTTCCCCGGTCGGGTGGCTGTAGGCGGTGGTGGCGCCGGGCGCTGGGTGGCCGTGGGTGGTGGGCTCCCCAGTCGGCTGGCCGTAGGCGGTGGCGTCGGGTGCCGGGTGGTCGTAGGTGGTGGTGCCGGGTGCCGGGTGGCCGTACCCGGCGGGTTCCCCGGTCGGGTGGCCGTAGGTGGTGGCGCCGGGTGCCGCGTGGTCGTGGGCGGCGGGATCGGCCGGGGCCGTGTGCTCGGGCCAGGGGGCGCCGTCCGTGTCGGGCTGGGGCGTGCGGGGTGCCACCAGACCGGCCGCCGCCAGCCGGCGTATGGACACCAGGGTGTGGAAGGCCGGTCTGCCCAGGTCCCGGGCGATGTCCGTGGCCGTGCGCAGCCCGTCCACCCGGGCCAGCACCGCGCTCTGCCGTGGTGCTACCGCCGGGGCGGCCGCGGTGTCGAGGCGCTCCAGGGGCGCGGTGTCCGTCGCCGGGTCGGGCCAGATGCGGTGCAGCAGGGCTCGGCGGCGCAGTGTCTCCTGTTCGACGGAGCCGACCGGCACCGGGTGCACGGAACCGAGCCAGTGCGTGGGGCCGTACCGGAAACGTCCCGGGGTGCTGCTGGGCGCCAGGGCGAAGTACGCGGCGTCGTACAGCGCGCTCAGATGGCAGAGCTCCAGCGCGCCCGGCGCGAGCCGGCCGCCGTCCAGGAGCGCGCGGTCGGCGCCGTCCGGGTCGTCGGCCCGGTCGACCGCGTCCTGCCAGTCCCGGGCGTGGAGGGTGCCGTGCGCCGTGAGGAGGATGCCGAGACTGGGTGCGAGCGGGCTCTCGGCGTGCACCACCCGGCCCTCGGCGAGGTACAGGGTGCCGCTCGCACGGACCAGGACGCCGGTGGCGCGCTCGGCCGCGAGGCGGGTCAGCATCGGGGAGACGCCACCGGTCCGGTGCCGGGCCGTCTTGGCCCGCACCGGCAGTCTGGGGGGTGGTGTGGTGCCGACCATCGTCATCCCAGCACCAGCCGTCCGGCCATCTCGCCCAGCCGGATGCGGGCCAGCGCGAGATTGCCGTCCGTCCGGCCCAGCCACAGGTGCAGGAAGACGCTGCTGTCGAACGACGTCCGCACGAACCGCAGTACGTGATAGCTGTCCCGGTTGCTGAGGATCAGGTCCTCGACCGGTGGGTCGGCCTCCGGCGCGTCCCCGCCGGCGACGGGCGCGAACGCCCGCTGCTCGGCGGCCAGCCGGGCCAGCTCCGCGGCCTCGGCGGCCGCCGCCTCGTGGTCACCGCCGGGCGCCTCGCCGACGGTGCCCAGTGCCAGTCCGCTCGTCCAGTCGACCAGTGCGGCTCCCCGGGCGCCGGGCAGCCGCATGGCTTCCAGTAAGCACTCGTCGATTCCGGGCACCCTGGACTCCCCTCCTGCCTGGGTTCGGCTGAGTGACCCAGACACTACGCAACGTGTGTGCGGCGGGTGAGCGTTCTGGCATTTTCCGGTGGAACATGCGACGAGTGGCTAGTGTGGGTCAACTGTCGTCGTTCTCGGGCAAGTTGATCACCCCTGCGCGGGCGCGGGAAGCGCGCTCAGCGTGCCCGCGTGCGCCCCGCCGGACTCGGCCACGATCTCCTCGACCGGCTGAGGGGTGCGCACGGTCGCGAAGGTGACGCCCCCCGCGCCGTCCGGCACGAAACCGTAGACACCCGGCCGGGCCAGGGAGTTGTACGCGTAGTGGTGCGCGAAGTAGTACGCGCCCGTGTCCAGCGCCGCCGCGTAGTCCCCCTGCTCCAGCAGCGGCAGCGCGCGGCCCTCGGCCAGCAGGTCGCCCGCGAAGCACGCCGGTCCCGCCACGTCCTGCACCACGGCCGGCCCCTCCTTCGGCCGCCCCTTGCCGTCGTAGGCGGCGATCCGCAGCGGCCACGACCCCGGCGCGTACACCGTCCGCGTCGCCACCTGCACGCCCGCGTGCGTCACCGCCACCGGCCGGCCGCCCGCGCTCTTGGCGTACTCCACCCGCGCCACCACCGTCCCGTGCTTGGCCAGCAGCGACCGCCCGAACTCCGTGACCAGTCCGTACCGCCCGTCGAACAGTCCCGGTACCGCCTCCTTCAGCATCCGGGCGTACCGCGCGTACGACGGTGCCGTCTCCTCCGAGGCGAAGTTCACCGGCAGCCCGCCGCCGATGTCGAGCGTGTCGACCTGTCGCCGCCCGATGCGCCGGTTGATCTCCTCCGCCAGCGCGTACGTCGCCGCCACGCCCTCGGTCATCCGGGACAGGGGGATGCCCTGCGACCCGGTGTGCGAGTGCAGCCGGGTCAGCCAGGGACGCTCGGCGTACGCCCGTATCACCCACTCGCGCGCCCCCTCGTCGCGCAGCGCGACGCCGAACTTCGAGGTCGCCGTGGCGGTGGAGAGCGCCTCGATGGAACCGCCGCCGATCTGCGGGTTCACCCGGATGCCGAGAGGGGAGCGGCTCGGCGCGGAACTCATGAGGGCGTCGAGCCGGTACAGCTCCTGGGGGTTGTCGGCGTTGACGGCGATGCCGAGCGCGAGCGCCTCGCGCAGCTCCGCCGGGGTCTTCGCGGGCGAGTCCAGCACCGTCCGCTCGGGCGTCACCCCCGCCGCCCGGGCCAGCGCCAGCTCGCCCGGGCTCGCCACCTCCGCGCCGATGCCCTCGTCGTGCAGCAGCCGCAGCACCGGGACCAGCGGGGACGCCTTCACCGCGAAGGCGTGCAGCACGGGTGTGCCGGGCGCCACCACCGCGTCGAACGCCGCGCGCAGCTCCGCCGCCGACTCCCGGATGCCGGTGACGTCGAGCAGTCCGGCGAGAGGGGCGTCGGGGCCCAGCAGCCCCTGCTCCACGGCGGCCCGTACCGCCTCGTCACGGCGCGCCGAGCGCTCCTCGGCCGCCCGGCCCGCCTCGGTCTTGTCCATGTCGTCCGCCCTGTCGTTGGTGCTGTCGCTTCGCCGCTGCGCGTGGTCCATACATCAAGCCAAACATCCGTGCCGGCGACGTGTCGGGGCGCCCCACTGTTGACTAGCCCTATTCATGTCGCCAGGATGTGAATAACGACAGCAACATCCCGCAGGGAGCTCGCGGAGAGCAGCCACCAGGAGGCAGACCATGTCAGGACCCCGCCCCGTACGAGCGCCGCGCGGTACGCAGAGGAGCGCCCTGGGCTGGCAGCAGGAAGCCGCCCTGCGGATGCTGCAGAACAACCTCGACCCCGAGGTCGCCGAGCACCCCGACAAGCTCGTCGTCTACGGCGGCACGGGCAAGGCGGCGCGGGACTGGCGGTCCTTCGACGCGATGGTGCGCACGCTCCAGGGCCTGAAGCAGGACGAGACGATGCTCGTCCAGTCCGGCCGCCCCGTCGGCGTCATGCAGACCCACGAGTGGGCGCCTCGGGTCCTCATCGCCAACTCCAACCTCGTCGGCGACTGGGCGAACTGGGAGGAGTTCCGCCGCCTGGAGGCACTCGGCCTGACCATGTACGGGCAGATGACGGCCGGTTCGTGGATCTACATCGGCACCCAGGGCATCCTCCAGGGCACCTACGAGACCTTCGCCGCCGTCGCCGCGAAGAAGTTCGGCGGCACGCTCGCCGGGACGATCACCCTGACCGCCGGGCTCGGCGGCATGGGCGGCGCCCAGCCGCTGGCCGTGACCATGAACGACGGCGTCGCGATCTGCATCGACGTCGACCCGCGGGCCATCGACCGGCGCATCGAGCACCGCTACCTCGACGTCAAGGCCGACTCCCTCGACCACGCTCTCCAGCTCGCCACCGAGGCCCGCGACGCCCGCCGCCCGCTGTCCATCGGCGTCCTCGGCAACGCCGCCGAACTCGTCCCGCAGCTGCTCGCCATGGGCGCCCCCATCGACATCGTCACCGACCAGACCTCGGCGCACGACCCGCTGGCGTACCTGCCGGTCGGCGTCGGCTTCGACGAGATGGCGGACAGCGCGGCGAAGGACCCGGCGGGCTTCACGACGCGGGCCCGCGAGTCCATGGCCCGGCACGTCGAGGCGATGGTGGGCTTCATGGACGCCGGCGCCGAGGTGTTCGACTACGGCAACTCCATCCGCGGCGAGGCCCAGCTAGCGGGCTACGACCGGGCGTTCGCCTTCCCCGGTTTCGTCCCCGCCTATATCCGCCCGCTGTTCTGCGAGGGCAAGGGCCCCTTCCGCTGGGCGGCCCTGTCCGGCGACCCCGCCGACATCGCCAGGACCGACAAGGCGATCCTCGACCTCTTCCCCGAGAACGAGTCCCTGGCCCGCTGGATCAAGATGGCCGGCGAGCGGGTCCACTTCCAGGGCCTGCCCGCCCGGATCTGCTGGCTCGGCTACGGCGAGCGGGACAAGGCCGGCGAGCGGTTCAACGACATGGTCGCGAGCGGAGAGCTGGCCGCGCCGGTCGTCATCGGGCGCGACCACCTCGACTGCGGCTCCGTGGCCTCCCCGTACCGTGAGACCGAGGCCATGCTCGACGGCTCCGACGCGATCGCCGACTGGCCGCTGCTGAACGCGATGGTGAACGTGGCGTCGGGCGCGTCCTGGGTCTCCCTCCACCACGGCGGCGGCGTCGGCATGGGCCGCTCGATCCACGCCGGCCAGGTGACGGTGGCCGACGGCACGGCGCTGGCCGGAGAGAAGATCCGGCGGGTCCTCACCAACGACCCCGGGATGGGCGTCATCCGGCACGTCGACGCGGGCTACGACATCGCCGAGTCGGTGGCGTCGGACCGGGGCGTGCGCATCCCGATGCGGGAGGGTGACCAGGCGTGACGCGCACCGAGGGCGGCCGGGCGGACGGCCGGCCCGACGGCACGGCGGCGGGCGGCGCTTCGCCGGCGGGGCAGGCGCGGGCGGTACCGGCGGCCGCCGTCCCCCGCGGCGCCTCCTTCCACGAGATGTGGCGGGAGCTGCTCCCCGTGGGGCGGCACCCCGGCACCCGTGGGTATCGCCGCTTCGCCTGGAGCGGGGCCGACGCCGAGTGCCGGGACTGGTTCCGGGCGCAGGCCGAGGCGCGGGGACTGGACTACGAGCTGGACCGGAACGGCAACCAGTGGGCCTGGCTCGGGGACCCGGCCCAGGGCGGCGCCGTCGTCACCGGCTCGCACCTCGACTCGGTGCCCGACGGCGGGGCCTTCGACGGGCCCCTCGGCATCGTGTCGTCGTTCGCCGCGCTGGACGAACTCCGTGCCCGCGGCGCGCGTCTCGGCAGGCCCCTCGCCATCGTCAACTTCGGCGACGAGGAGGGCGCCCGCTTCGGGCTGGCCTGCGTCGGGTCCCGGCTCACGGCCGGCCGGCTCACCGTCGAGCAGGCGCACCGCCTGACGGACGGCGAGGGCACCACGCTGCCGCGGGCCATGGAGGCCGCCGGGTACGACCCCGACGCCATCGGACCGGACCCGGAGCGGCTCGCCCGCATCGGCGCCTTCGTCGAACTGCACGTCGAACAGGGCCGCGCCCTCGACCTGTCCGGCGACCGGGTGGGCATCGCCAGTGCCATCTGGCCGCACGGCCGCTGGCGGTTCGACTTCCGGGGCGAGGCCAACCACGCCGGCACCACCCGGCTCGTGGACCGGCGCGACCCGATGCTGCCGTACGCCGAGACCGTCCTCGCCGCCCGCCGCGAGGCCGCTCTCGCGCAGGCCGTGGCCACCTTCGGCAAGATCGCCGTCGAGCCGGGCGGCGTCAACGCGATCCCCTCCCTGGTGCGCGGCTGGCTCGACTCCCGAGCCGCCGGGCAGGAGACCCTCGACACCGTGGTCACCGGCATCGAGCGGGCGGCCCGCGAGTACGCCGACGCGCACGGCGTCGACCTCGACGTCGTACGCGAGTCGTTCACCCCGGTCGTCGAGTTCGACCACGCCCTGCGCGACGACATCGCCCGCATCCTCGGCAAGGACGCCGACCTCACCGTCCCCGTCCTGGGCACCGGCGCCGGACACGACGCCGGAATCCTGTCCGGGACGATCCCGACCGCCATGCTGTTCGTGCGCAACCCCACCGGCGTCTCGCACTCCCCGGCCGAGTTCGCGGCCGAGGACGACTGCCTGGCCGGGGTCGCCGCACTCGCCGACGTACTGGAAGGGCTGGCCCACGCGTGACAAGGACGTACTGGCTGGAGCACGCCTGGCTCGAGACCTTCGTCGAGCCGGGGGTCGCCGTCGACACGAAGGACGGCCGGATCACCGCCGTCCGCCGGGACACCGATGGCCCGCCTCCGGGGGCGGAGATCCTGCGCGGGCTCACCCTCCCCGGCCTCGCCAATGCCCACAGCCACGCCTTCCACCGTGCGTTGCGCGGCACCGTGCAGGTCGGCTCGGGCACCTTCTGGACCTGGCGCGAGGTCATGTACGCCACCGCCGACCGGCTCACCCCGGACACCTACCACGCGCTCGCCAGGGCGGCCTACGCCGAGATGGCCCTCGCCGGGATCACCGCCGTCGGCGAGTTCCACTACGTCCACCACGCCCACGACGGCACCCCCTACGCCGACCCCAACGCGATGGGCGAGGCGCTTCTCGCGGCGGCCGCCGAGGCCGGGATCCGCATCACCCTCCTCGACACCTGCTACCTCTCCTCCGGCTTCGGGCAGCCGCCCGACGCGCACCAACTGCGCTTCTCCGACAGGACGGCGCAGGAGTGGGCCGAACGCTGTTCACTTCTCAAGGAACGGGATCACGCACGGATCGGCGCGGCGATCCACTCCGTACGGGCCGTGCCCGCCACCCAGTTGGCGACCGTCGCCCGGTGGGCCGAGGAGCGGCGGGCCCCGCTGCATGTGCACCTGTCCGAGCAGACCGCGGAGAACGACGCCTGCCGGAGCGCGTACGGCCGCACCCCCACGCAGTTGCTCGCCGACCACGGCGTCCTCGGCCCGCGCACCACCGGTGTCCACAACACGCATCTCACCGACGAGGACATCGCCCTGATCGGCGGCAGCGGCACCGGTACCTGCATGTGCCCCACCACCGAGCGCGACCTCGCCGACGGCATCGGCCCGGCCGCCGCCCTCCAGAGGGCGGGCTCCCCCCTCAGCCTCGGCTCCGACAGCCACGCCGTCATCGACCTGCTCGAAGAGGCGCGCGCGATGGAGCTGAACGAGCGGCTGCGCACCCGCACCCGCGGCCACTGGACGGCCGCCGCCCTGCTGCGGGCCGCCTCCGCGGACGGGCATGCCGCCCTCGGCTGGGCGGACGCCGGCACCCTGGAGCCCGGCGCGCTCGCCGACTTCACGACGATCGCGCTCGACTCGGTCAGGACCGCGGGGCCGCTGCCCAGGCTCGGCGCCGAGACGGCCGTATTCGCCGCGTCGGCAGCGGACGTGCGCCATACGGTCGTGGGCGGGCGGCATGTCGTACGCGACGGGGCGCACACCCTCGTACCCGATGTGCCGCAGGCACTCGCGCAAGCCGTCGACGCCCTGCGCGCCTGACGACCGCCGACCCGAGCCCCCACGAGGACGCCATGAACAGCAGCACCAGCGCCACCCCCGGTGCCACCCCGGGTACCGCTTCGCGGACCAGCCCGAGCGCCACCCCCGGCACCACCACCGCCATCACCAACATCGCCGCATTGGTCACCAACGACCCCTCCCTCGGTGACAGTTCCCCCCTGGGCCTGATCCGGGACGCGGCCGTCGTCATCGAAGGCGACCGCGTCGTGTGGACCGGTGAATCAAGCAAAGCACCCGCCACTGACAACCGGGTCGACGCCGGCGGCCGCGCGGTGATCCCCGGCTTCGTGGACTCCCACTCCCACCTCGTCTTCGCGGGCGACCGCACCGAGGAGTTCAACGCCCGTATGTCGGGCCGCGCCTACAGCGCGGGAGGCATCCGGACCACGGTCGCCGCCACCCGCGCCGCGACCGACGCGGAGCTGGAGGCCAACCTCACCCGGCATCTCGCCGAGGCCCTGCGCCAGGGCACCACGACCTTCGAGACCAAGTCGGGCTACGGCCTCACCGTCGAGGACGAGTCCCGGGCCCTGCGCATCGCCGCCGCCCACACCGACGAGGTCACCTACCTCGGCGCCCACATCGTCCCCCCGGACCACGCCGAGGACCCGGCCGCCTACGTCGCCCTCGTCACCGGCGAGATGCTCGACGCCTGCGCCCCGTACGCCCGGTGGATCGACGTCTTCTGCGAGAAGGGCGCCTTCGACGGCGACCAGGCCCGCGCGATCCTCACCGCGGGCAAGGCCAAGGGCCTGCACCCGCGCGTCCACGCCAACCAGCTGACCTACGGCCCCGGCGTCCGGCTCGCCGTCGAACTCGACGCCGCCAGCGCCGACCACTGCACCCACCTCACGGACGCGGACGTCGACGCGCTCGCGAGCGGCTCCACCGTCGCCACCCTGCTGCCCGGAGCCGAGTTCTCCACCCGCGCCGAGTGGCCCGACGCCCGCCGGCTCCTCGACGCGGGCGTCACCGTGGCGCTGTCGACGGACTGCAACCCGGGCTCGTCGTACACCTCGTCCGTCCCGTTCTGCATCGCGCTCGCCGTACGGGACATGGGCATGACCCCGGACGAGGCGCTCTGGTCGGCCACGGCGGGCGGCGCCCGCGCCCTGCGCCGCGACGACGTCGGACGGCTGAGCCCCGGCGCCTACGCGGACCTGGCGTTCCTCGACGCCCCGAGCCATGTGCACCTGGCCTACCGGCCGGGGGTGCCCCTGGTGATCGAGGTGTGGCGGCGCGGTCTGCGCGTGGGCTGACGTCCGGTCAGGCCGCCCCCGCCCGCCACCGCTGCTCCGGGTCCCCGTTCGCGTCGTCCACCGACCGGAACTCCAGCCCGCCGTAACCGTCCGGCGTCACCGCCGTCCCCTCGTCGACGGCGGGCCGGATCAGCCCGGACCCGTCCACCTCGAACGTCAGGTTCGCGGCGTTCCTGCCTTCGACGGACGAGCACGCCCAGATCCCCACGCCCCGCTCCGTCGAGCCCCGGTTGTCCAGACAGAAGTCCGTGTCGGCGGCCGACTGGAGCACGCCGCGGTCGCTGTCGACGCGCCAGCGCTGCGTGGCGGCCCCCGAGCAGGGCGCCGTGATCACGTCCACACCCTTGTCCAGATAGCCGTCCCGGATGTCCAGGCACAGCCCCGAGGCGACGTTCACGACCTGCGCGTAGGCGCTGCCCGGCGGGTGCGCCGGCGGGGGTGCGGGCGGCTCAGGAGTGTGGGTCGTGCGCGACGGGGACGGACTCGCGGTCGGTGTCGCGGACGGGGACTTGGAGGGTTTCCGGGACTTCGACGGCTTCGCGCGCGTGGCGGAAGGGGACGCGGGGGGCGTCGCCGACACCGTCGCGGTCACCGTCACCGCGGGCGGCGCTGCGAGGCCGACCTGGTTCCCGGCGTTCTCCGCGGGGGAGCTCCCCGGGGACAGGACGAGGAGCAGCAGCGGAGCGAGGGCCAGACCGAACCCGGCGGACGCCAGCGCGACCCGGCGGGACGGCGGCCAGGACCGCTCCCGCGCGCCACGGCCGCCCGTGGCCG
>NZ_JBSFCI010000041.1:0-63382 GCF_053593375.1 Streptomyces sp. NPDC002309
GGATACGGAACCAACAGGGCTCCTGTGCTGATGGGTTGAGACTTCGAACACCTCCCTCAACGGCACGGGAGCCCTGTCCGTTGCGGCACCCACCCTCACCTGACCGACGTCACCCGATCAGTGGCCACGCTGAAAGGGCTCACTGGATGACCAGTGTGAGGCCGTCGTACCGGGACCGGTAGACGGACTTCGTGCCATGGCATCGGGTCCGGCCCTGGCCGAGGAGTACGACGAATGGACCGAGGCCCGCCGCTACATGGGCCGCGAACTCCTCGCCAAAGCCCGACTCCACCCGATCGAGTCAGAAACCGACGACACCGCCCTGCCCACCGAACTCACCGCATAACCTCAAAAGCGAGATCACCGAGTGGCCGTCGAAACCCCACTCCAGTGGACGTGACCAGCGGGCCGCGACGGGCCGGACCACCCGCCACCTCCCGTGAAGCCGTCAAGGGTGCGGGGCCGGTAGGCAGGGGACTTGGGCCGGTTGCGGAGCGGGGCACGCCGAACGGGCCGAGGGCCGTCAGGCGAGGTTGGGCAGGATCTGAAGCGGGCCTGCCCCTTCGCGGTGAAGACCGTCAAGTGCTCTTCCGCATAGTCGAGTTGGGCGTCGGTGGCCCGCGCAGGCGCGTGTGCCGATCGCGCCGTCGACAGATTCCCACCCGCGACGGCAGCTTGCCCCCGGCCCTGCGACGACGGTTCGCCTCCGGCCGGCAGGCGCGAACCGGCCCCACCGGAATTCGCCTTGACCAGTCGATGGCGCGCTGCGCCACGGTGCCCTGCTGCAGCGCGGTCGTCGCTCCTGGCCCGGGCCGGCTCCTCATCCACCCCACGTCCTCCGGTCGACGGGGTTGGGCGCAGTCTCACCACGCAAGTGGTCCGACCACCACGCAGGGAATCAGCGGAAAGTCGCGACGCATGGGTGTTGTGTTGGGAAAGTGGTCTGATAAATATACGTGGCATCTACTCGATCACGCGCTACGGCTTCTGTGGAAGGGAACCCCGTGCCCGCTTCCTCTCGTCGCGACTTCCTCCGCGTCACCGGTGTCACCGGTGGCGGGCTCGCTCTTGCCGGCGGTTTCCGCCCGTTCACGGCGCATGCGGCGCCGCCCCGGCCCTCCGACGTCCCCTTCGTCCCGGAGGGCAAGGCCACCACGATCTGGTACCGCACGCCCGCGGACGAGAAGCGCATCATCGAGGAGGCGCTCCCGGTCGGAAACGGCCGCCTGGGAGCGCTCGTCGGCTGCGACCCGGCCGACGACTTCATCTACCTCACGGACGGCTCGTTCTGGTCGGGCGGACGCAACGACACCCTCACCGATGACGGTCAACTTCCCTATGGAAGAGATGACTTCGGCAGCTTCGGCCTGCTGGCCAAGCTGCGGATCGCCCTGTCGGGCCACACCAGCGACACGGTGACCGACTACCGCCGTCAACTCGATCTGAGCAACGGCGTGGTGTCCGCGACCTACCGGGTGCGCGGGAGCTCCTACCGCCGCGAGGTCTACACCAGCCACCCCGACGACGTGCTTGTCATCCGGCTCACCGGTGGACCGCACACCGGCACGATCTCGCTGGTCGGCACGCACGACGAGACCACCTCGGGCGGCAACGGGCAACTCTCCTTCACCGGGAAACTCGCCAACGGCCTGCGCTACGCCGCCGCGGTGACGGCGGTGGGCACCGGCGGTCATGTCTCCGCGAAGGACGACAAGCTGTCCTTCGCGGGCTGCCGTGAACTCCTGGTCGTGGTGTGCGGCGGCACCGACTACTCCCCTGACGCGGAGAAGGACTTCCGCGACGCGTCCAGCGACCCGCTGGCTACGGCCCGCGCCAAGGTGACGGCCGCCGCGCGCGTGTCCGGGACCCAGCTCCTGAAGACCCACGTCGCCGACTACCAGCGGTTGTACAACCGGTTCTCGATCGATCTCGGCGAGTCGACGGCCCTGCAGCGGTCGCTCGACTCCTGGTCGCGCATCGCCGTGCGCTACACGGACAAGTCCACACCGGACCCCGAACTGGAGGCCGCGTACCTCCAGTACGGCCGCTATCTGACCATCGTCGGCTCCCGCGACTGGCTCCCGATGAACCTGCAGGGTATCTGGGTGCACAACAACACCCCCGACTGGTACGCGGACTACCACACCGACATCAACATCCAGATGAACTACTGGCTGGCCGATCCCGCCGGCCTGGGGGAGAGCTCGTACGCCCTCGCCCGCTACTGCGTCTCCCAGCTCCCGGTCTGGACCGACGTCACCAAGCGCCTCTACAACAGCGAACGCAACCGGTTCCGCAACAGCAGCGGGAAGATCGCAGGCTGGGCCGTCGCGTTCTCCACGAACATCCACGGCGGCAGCGGCTGGGCCTGGCACCCGTCCGGCAACGCCTGGCTCTGCAACTCGCTGTGGCGGCACTACGAGTACAGCCAGGACCGCGAGTACCTGGAGCTTATCTACCCGGTCCTCAAGGGCGCGGCCGAGTTCTGGCAGGCGCGCCTGATCACCACCAAGGTCTCCGACGCGGACGGTACGTCGCGCGAGGTGCTGATCGACGACACCGCCTGGTCGCCCGAGCACGGTCCGGACAGGAAGGGCATCACCTACGCGCAGGAGCTGGCCTGGGAACTGTTCGAGGAGTTCAAGACCGCCTCCCGCGTACTGCAGCGCGACACCGAACTGGCCGCCGACCTGGCTGAGATGCAGGAGAGGCTCTACCTCCCCAGGGTCAGCCCGAAGACAGGGTGGCTGGAGGAATGGATGACCCCGGACAACCTGGGCGAGGTCACCCACCGCCACCTGTCCCCGCTGGTCGGCTTCTACCCCGGCGACCGCATCTCCACCGACAAGAGCCCGGCCGACCTGGTCGAGGGCGTTCGCGAACTGCTGACCGCCCGCGGCATGGACAGCTACGGCTGGGCCTGCGCCTGGCGCTCGCTGTGCTGGGCGCGTCTGAAGGACGCGGAGAAGGCGTACCAGCTCTACCTGACGGTGCTGCGGCCGTCGATCACCAACAGCAATGGAACCTCGGCCAACTGGTTCGACATGTACAGCCAGGGCAGTTACACGATCTTCCAGATCGACGCGAACCTGGGCGGCGCCACCGCGGCGGTCGAGATGCTCCTCTACTCACGCCCCGACGTCATCGAGTTGCTGCCCGCGCTCCCCGACGCATGGGCCGCCAAGGGCTCCGTGCGCGGCGTGGGCGCCCGCGGCGGCTTCGTGGTCGACTTGGCCTGGCGCAAGGGCAAGGTGACCGAAGTGACCGTCCGCAGCGTCGGCGGCACGACGACGGAGCTGCGCGCCGGCAGTTTCCGCAAGCAGATCAATCTCAAGCCCGGGAAGTCGGTGACGCTGAAGATCTCCTGACAGGCCATGGCTTCCGCGCGTGCCGCGGCCTGGGTTCTGCCGTCGAACTGACTTCGCTGGTGGAGCATGGTCGGGATGGCGCGTCGCCATGAACTGTTCGATGTGGGGCGGAAGTTCGTCCGGCCGCCGTTGCCCGAGTCATTGCGGTGCGGCAGGCGGCTGGACGACCGAACGACCGTCGCGGCAGCGGCGGTCGGCCCCGGGTCCCTGGACCCTCAGATCCGCAAGCGGCTGGTAGGGAGCGACCTGCTGGGCCGCGACGGATCAGGCCGCCGGAGAGGGGGCCAGCAGGTCCGCAGGGATGCCGCCCTTGTCAGGCGCGTAGAAGTCCTTGATCTCGGCTTCCCAGGCATCCACCCGGACCCGGTCGGCATCATCGGGCCCGAGGGCCTCGAACAGGGCTTGAATGTTCGGCAGGTCGAAGCCGACCCCCCTCAGCATGCCGGTGAACACCGGTCGCGAGACGGTACCGCTGTCGTCGAGGTCACCGAAGCGTGCGAAGCCGGCCGCGAACTCGTCGATCGCCCCGCCGAAGCGCTCCGGTGACAGGACGCATGCCTGGTACTCGTCGTAGGTGATCTGCCCGTCGCGGTTGGTGTCGAGTTCGTCGGCCAGCGTGTTCCAGTAGCGCGTGAAGCCGGCTTGCATGGCCTGCTTCCGTGCCTCGTCGGCTCCGGGCGCGGCCGCGGCGACCCGGTTGCTCATCAGTTCGAAGTCGTCGAATTCCAGGACCCCGTTGCCGTCGGCGTCGAACAGAGTGAAGACGAGTTTCACACGGTTGACCGCTTCGCTGCGCATGGGCTCATACCTTTCGTCAGGTCGGATGGGACGGGTGTACGTGCCGGCCGCGCCCTTCGTTGTGCGACGGCACGCCGGCGGATCGGTGAGCCGCGGACAGGTACGGCGAACATCGCGCGGGCGAGGGAGCAGTGTCTGCGGCCGACTGGTCGCCTGGTCATCGCGATGTCACTGTGCTGGCTGCGGAATCCGGTGTCCCGGGAAGAGCTGTCGCGTCATCGGAAAGGGTGAAGTCGGCGCCGATCCGGCATGAACCGGCCTCCTCGTGGCCTGGCCGGCACCGCGGCCCAAGCACGCTTTCGTGACGGCGGTTGCGAACCGCCCAAGAATTCGCCCGAGTCGCTGCGGCCACCTGCACGTACGTGGCCCAGTCGTTTCTGGGCTCCGCGCATGGCGCCGTGCGCCGGGGGACCGAACGGGAGCTGGTGGAACCGGCGTGCACGGCGCACTGGGTGGACGGGCAGCACCCCGTTCGATCTCCGCGCGCCCTACCGGTGGTCGCGGGCTGCCTTCAATGATGAGTCGAGCGCACGAGATCCAAGTCATTCCGCACCCCTGCCTGTCGGCCAGGTGGGTGTGCGGGGGAGGAGTCCACGTTGCTACTTCTCATCTCGCCGGACGGCATCGAGGAAGCCCTCGACTGTGCGAAGGCGGCTGATTCTCTCGACATCGTGGATGTCAAGAGGCCCGATGAGGGATCGCTCGGCGCGAACTTCCCGTGGGTCATCAGAGAGATCCGTGACGCGATCCCGGCGGACAAACCGGTGTCCGCGACCGTGGGGGACGTGCCCTACAAACCCGGCACCGTGGCACAGGCGGCGCTCGGTGCCGCCGTCTCCGGAGCCACCTACATCAAGGTCGGCCTCTACGGATGCACGACGCCCGACCAGGCTGTCGAGGTCATGCAAGGTGTCGTCCGGGCGGTGAAGGATTATCGGCCGGACGCGTTCGTCGTCGCCTCCGGTTACGCCGATGCCCACCGGATCGGCTGCGTCAACCCGCTCGCTCTGCCCGACATCGCCCTGCGCTCCGGCTCCGATGCGGCCATGCTGGACACCGCGGTCAAGGACGGGACGCGGTTGTTCGACCACGTACCGCCCGAGATCTGCGCGGAGTTCGTGCGGCGGGCGCACGAAGCCGATCTGCTCGCCGCCCTCGCGGGCAGCGTGAAGGTGGGCGACCTCGGTGCGCTGTACCGCATCGGCACGGACATCGTGGGTGTACGCGGGGCGGTGTGCGAAGGCGGCGACCGCAACTTCGGGAGGATCAAGCCGCAGCTGGTCGCCGCCTTCCGGGCGGAAATGGACCGGCACGCCCGGGAACACCCGGCCACCGCATCCACCGCGAGCTGACCGCCGGCATGGCCAGGCATCAACCCGGCAAGCACTTCGACGTAGTCGATCCGGCAACCGGAGAGACCTTTGACGAGGCTCCCGACCTGCCGCCGGACGAACTGGACGCCGTCGTTGGCCAGGCCCACGAGGCATGGCGCGATTGGCAGGCCGACGCCGGCGCCCGCACGACCGCATTACTCGAGGCCGCCGACGCCGTAGAGGCGGCCGGGGCGGACATCGCCCCCCTGCTGACCCGCGAGCAGGGCAAACCCCTGACCGAGTCGTACGGGGAAGTCGCCCGGACGGCCGCCCGCCTGCGCTACTTCGCGGAGTTGGCGCCGCAGTCACAGTCGCAGCCACAGCCGATCGCGGACGGTCGACCGGTCCGCAGCGAGATTCGTTGGCGTTCGCTCGGGCCTGTCGCAGCGATCGTCCCATGGAACTTCCCGCTTCAGCTCGCATCGGCGAAGTTCGCGCCCGCGCTCGCCGCAGGCAACACGATGGTGCTCAAGCCCTCGCCCTTCACCCCCCTCGCAACGCGGCTGCTGGGCACGGTTGTCGCGGCCGCCCTCCCCGAGGGCGTGCTGACGATCGTCACCGGTCGTGAACCTCTAGGCGCTCGCCTCGCTTCCCATGCGGGGATCCGCCACGTGACCTTCACCGGTTCGATTCCCACCGGACGGGCCGTCGCCCAGGGGGCGGCGACCTCACTCGCCCGCGTCACCCTGGAACTCGGCGGCAATGACGCGGCCATCCTGTTGGAGGACGCGGAGGTGGAGCGGATCGCGGACCGGCTGTTCTGGGCGGCGTTCCGCAACTGCGGGCAGGTCTGCATGGCGGTCAAGCGTGTCTACGTCCCGGACCGGCTCTACTCCGACGTGGTCGAGGCACTTGCCCAGCGCGCGAAGACCGTCGTCGTCGGAGCCGGTCTGGATCCGGAGACACAGCTGGGGCCGGTCAACAACGCGTCCCAACTGATTCGGGTCGAGAGCTACACGGCGCAGGCCGTGGCAGACGGCGCCCGAGCCGCGGCCGGGGGTCGTCGGCTGGACCGTCCGGGCTACTTCTTCGCGCCCACGATCCTGGCGGATGTCCCGGCCGGCAGCCCGGTGGTGACCGAGGAGCAGTTCGGGCCCGTCCTTCCGGTCCTGCGGTACGGGAGCGTCGACGAAGCCGTCGAGGCCGCCAACGACACCAGATTCGGACTGGGCGGCTCGGTATGGGGGACCGACCTCGACCGCGCCGAGGAGGTCGCCGAACGGCTGGAGTGCGGAACGGCGTGGATCAACCACCACGCCGAACTGTCCCTCGCCCAGCCGTTCGCGGGCTCCAAGGAGAGCGGTGTCGGCGTCGCCGGTGGTTCCTGGGGGCTCTACGGCAACCTCGGACCGTTCGTCGTGCACCGCCCGCGGGAGGCATGACGATGAGGTTCAGTGCGGCGGTACTGCGTACGTACGAGAGCCGATTCGCCGTCGAGGAGGTGGTCCTGACCACGGGTCCGGCCGACGGCGAGATCCTGGTCGAGATCGCCGGCTGCGGGATGTGCCGGACCGATCTCGCGGTCCGGCGTTCGGCGGGCCGCTCACCGTTGCCGGCCGTGCTCGGCCACGAAGGTGCCGGGACGGTGGTGGAGACGGGCAGCCCGCACACCGGCCTGCGCAACGGCGACCATGTCGTACTGAGCTTCGACTCCTGCGGCCACTGCCGGAACTGCATGAACGCCGCCCCCGCCCACTGCGACTCCTTCGCCTCGCTCAATCTCTTCGGAGGACGCAAGGAGAACGCCGCGCGGTTCACCGACGTGGCCGGGGACGAACTGGCCCCGCGGTGGTTCGGCCAGTCCTCGTTCGCCCAGTACGCGGTGGTCCCGGCCCGCAACGCGGTACGGGTCGACTCCTCGCTGCCCATCGAACTGCTGGGGCCGCTCGGCTGCGGCTTCCTCACCGGCGCCGGAGCGGTCTTCAACTCCTTCGGCGCCGGGCCCGGAGACACCCTCGCGGTTTTCGGCGCAGGAGCGGTGGGCCTGGCCGCAGTGATGGCGGCCACCGCCTCCGGAGCGGTGACCGTGGCAGTCGACCGGCACCCGGGACGGCTGGCTCTCGCCGAACGATTCGGCGCGACCCCGCTGTACGCCGCGTCACCTGACCTGCCCGGCCACATACGACGACTGACCGACGGCGGCGCGTGCTACGCGCTGGACACCACGGCCTCCGCCCGGCTGATCAACGACGCACTACTGGCTCTCCGTCCGACCGGTCACCTCGGACTGGTGGCCCGGCTCCACACCACGTTGCCGCTCGAGCCGGGGGCGCTGGACCGCGGCAGGAGAATCTCCCACATCTGCGAGGGGGACGCGGTACCAGGGCTGCTGATTCCCCTTTTGACCGGGCTCTGGCGGGCTGGACGATTTCCCTTCGACGAGCTCATCCGCACCTATCCGCTCGCCGACATCAACGAGGCCGAACGCGACTGCGAAGCGGGCCGCGTGGTCAAGCCCGTCGTGATTCCGGAAGGGAGGAGGCCATGAGCGGACGTACAGCGCGTCTTGCCTCCGGATCCTCCCTTCGCGAGCCCCTCACCAACGGAGGAAACGTGGTCGGCACGACGCAACACGACATCGGCATGGAAGGTGTGGAAGGGGGTGTGGGGGTGACCGCTCTGCTGGTCGCCGCGGCGCGGGCGATCGAGACCCACCGCGACGACACGTTGGCGCGGGACGTGTACGCGGAGCACTTCGTGCGCGCCGCACCGGGGTCCACCGGCTGGCCGGTCCGCATTCAACAGGTGCCGGACGGGGACGCGAACCCTCTCTGGGGACGATTCGCGCGCTACTTCGGTCTGCGGACCAGGGTCCTCGACGACTTTCTCCTGACGTCGGTGCACACGGGTGGCGCCCGTCAAGTGGTGCTGCTCGGCTCGGGGCTGGACTCCCGCGCCTTCCGGCTCGCCTGGCCTCCCGGATGCGTGGTCTTCGAGATCGACAGGCAAGGGGTGCTGGCGTTCAAGCAGAAGGTCCTTGATGGACTGTCGGCCGTCCCGAAGGCAGGGCGTGTCCCCATTCCGATCGATCTCCGTGCCGACTGGGCCGCGGCGCTCGCCGACGCGGGCTTCGACCCGGCCGCACCGAGCGCCTGGCTGGCCGAGGGGTTGCTGTTCTACCTGCCGGCGGCCGCCGAGACGTATCTCATCGACATGGTCGACCGGTTGAGCGCGGCAGGGAGCACTCTGGCGTTCGAGGTGAAGCTCGAGAAGGACTTGCTGGAATACCGCGACAGCCCGCTCTACACGGCGACGGCACAGCAGATCGGCATCGACCTCCTGAATCTCTTCGCCAGGGAGCCGCGGCCCGACTCCGCAGGTGACCTGGCCGGCAAGGGATGGTCCACTACGGTCCACACCCCTTTCGACTTCACTCGTCGGCACGGACGTGGCCCACTGCCCGAGCAGAACGACGCCCTGGCAGGCAACCGGTGGGTGTTCGCGAACAAGCCCCGCCCGTGACGCTACGGCCGGACGACCCGGCTCCTGCCCGGCCGAAGCCGACCCCGTCGCGAGCGCGACGACCGGCTGACCACCGCCAATGGGTCGGCCCGGAGGACATCGACCGCCAGAGGCAGGAGATGGGCGAGGCCCACGTCCTGCCTGATCAGCAACCGCAGGTCCTCGACCGTCAAGCTGCCGATGGGTCGGCGCCGAAGCGCGCGCACGGTCGCCATCAGCCGGGTCTCGCCGCCCGACGGGTCCGCTGCCCAACTGCTGTCCTCAAGTTTCTCAAGGCTGCGGTCACGGTTCACGAGTCGCGTCACGCACCGATCGTTCCACGTCAGATCTCAAAGCGCCGTCCCGAACCGGGCTTTGAGGGTACGGAGAAGGCCTCCGTCCTCGTTCTCGAAGCCCGGCACTCGTCGAGAGCTCCGCCGAGTCGGTCTCGTCGACGGATCTGCGGACGTCTGATCAGTGCTGGGGTGCGAGCCCTTGGACGACAGGTCGTTCTGGCCCTCGGTGTCCAACCGAGGGCCGGGCAACGAAAGCCGGGACAGCAACGACCTGGCGTCCGCCGGCGGGGCCGGATGAGGCTGGCCTCAGGTCATGGCCCCGAACGCGCCGGCGAAGTACACCAGTGGCCGGGCTTCCACCCGATGCGCGAAGTGCCGGGCGTCGCCGACGAAAATGGTGTGGTCGCCTCCGGGGAGTGCCGCCGACACATCGCACACGATGGAGGCGATGGCGTCCGTGAGCACCGGAACGCCGTGCTCCTCACTGACACTCACGCCTGCGAACTTGTCCTCCTTGGGGGTCGCGAAGTTCCTGGCGAGCGCTTGATCGCCTTCCCCGAGGATGTTGACGGCGAATCGTCCGTGATCGGCGATCGCGCTGCGGGTGAAGAGGCGGTTGCTGATGCAGACGATCAGCTGCAGCGGCTCCATGGAAAGGGACGAGACGGCACTGGCCGTCATGCCGATGGGGGCGTTCCCCGACCGGGTCGTGATGACGCTGACCCCCGTGGCGAGCCGGCTCATCGTGGCCCGGAAGGCGTCCTTCGTGTCAAGGGTTTGCGGCATCTCAAGGCTCTCGGACATCGGCAGACCTCCCTGAATATTGATCTGAGCGCTGTGCGGGTGAATTGCAGCGTGCTTCAGTACCCGTTAATGGCGGGAAAACTGATGTGATCCCTGCAACGAAGCAGGTATTTCGGTCGGGTGGTGGCAGCGGCCACTGCCGTAGCCGGTCCACCAGGTCCCCGATCTCTCCCTGAGCGAGGTACGCTCCGGCCGGCCGCAGGCCCTGCTCCTGGACACGGCCTTTCACCGCGGGCAACGCTCACCGGCGAAGGCTCAGCCCTGGGCAGGGGAGAGAACGAAGGTGTGCCGCAGCGACGTGTAGGGCTGGTCCGTGCGGTCGCCGTATGGTCCGGTTCCGGCGTCGTGGGAGGCGAAATCGACCACGAACGAGTCCTTGACGCCGAAGACCGGATCCCGCTCCAGGTACGGGTCGTCGGACGGGCACAGCATCGTCGTCACCCGCTGGAAGCCGGGCGCGTCGATGACCACGTGGACATGAGCGGGGCGCGTCAAGGGCCGGTCAGCGGCCCGCATGAGCTCGCCCACTGTTCCGCCTCCCGGGATCGGGTAGCTCGCCGGACGGATGGAGCGAAAGGCGAAGCGACCCTCGCCGTCACTCCGCAGCAGGGCACGCATCGCGGGCCCCTTCAGCCCTGGGACGTCGACGTCGTAGTGGCCGTCGGAGTCGCTGTGCCACACGTCGACAGCCGCGTCGGCGACCGGCTCGCCCTCGGGATCGGTCACCAGACCCTCGAAGAAGAGCGGGGTACCCGTGAGGCCCGCGGAGATGTCTGCGGCATGGGGGTGCTCAGGCCGGTCCTCGCGGAAGTAGGGGCCGATGACACTGTTCGGGGTGGCCACCGACTCGCGCCGGTGGTTCAGCGCGTCCACCAGCATGGTGACGCCCAGGACATCGGAGAGCAGGATGAACTCCTGCCGCGTCGGAGTGCACAGATGACCGGTGCGGGTGAGGAAGTCGATGCCGATGGCCCACTCCTCCTCGGTCAGTCCTACCTCGCGCACGAAGGCATGAGTGTGACGGACGAGCGCCATGAGAATCTCGGCGGTACGAGGGTCCTCGGCGCCGTCCAAGGTGGCGATCACCGCATCGGTGATGGTCTCACTGTCGAGGTCACGCAAGAGGGCGCTCCTTGGTGATGAAGTCGGTGAGGTGGAAAGGGCGCAGGAGGAGCTCGGCCCGCGGGGCGTTCGCCGGCCCACGCCCGGGTCAGCAGCGCCCCTGGCCGATGAGCGGGCCACCGGCCGCGGGTTCCCGTAGGCGTCGCGGACGATCAGGTCGGTGGCCTGGTCGGGCCCCGCTTCTGGCATGACCAGGTTCCTCAAGGCACAGGGGACACCGAGGTCTCTGGCGAAGTCGAAGAGAGCAGCCGCTGCACCCTCGGAGCCCGGAAGCGTGCGTGCGACACGCTCGACGGCATCGGGAGCGGCCGCCGCGCTGAAGGCGTAGACGTGCGAAGGAACCACCGCGCGACTCGACAGAGGGCAGATCGAACGTGCCCGGGCCGCCCCCTACCTGACGCGCGGAGGGACTCACCCGTCCATGGTTCGTGAATCGCGGGCCGGCGAGGCACGCTGCCGATGTGCTCGGCCCGCAGGGTTTCGCGGGCCGAGCACATCGGTGGCGGCGGTTATGCGTCCTGGGTCTTGATGTAGTCGGGCTGGTCCTTGTCGTCCAGCGAGAAGCCCTGGTTGGCATCGGCGCCGCGAGCGGACGCCGACCGGGTGGCGGCAGGAGTCGCCGAGCCGAACAACTCCTCGCGTTCGGCGAGGACGCGCGCCGTCATCTCGTCGGCGGTGCCGAGACCGGTCGCCTGGCGCGCCAGGTCGGTAATGGAGCCCCCGGGGTCGGTCGAGATGCGCTGCATCGTCAGCAGCTTGATGAGGAACAGCGGCGTGCCCTGGAACCTCTCGAAGGACCTGAAGCGACCGGCCCAGTCGCTCAGGTACCGGTCCTGGACGAACTTGAAGAGCCGCACCTTGTCGTGTGCGCTCATCGTCGTGCCGTGGAACATCTCCAGAAGCCTGGTGCCGATCCCGGGAACCTCGAAGTCCTTCCCGCTCGGCGACAGCACCGCCGAGCGGCCGCACATCTCGACGATCTTCTCCGTCAGCCGGCTCACGTTCTCCAGGTAGTGTGCGCGGCCGAAGTCGTAGAAGATGTTGTTCGGCTTGCACAGGCCCCGCGGCGTCACGAACGCGGTCGCCTCCGATGCGATGGTGAAGGCACGCAGCGTCTCGTGGAAGCGGACGAGGTCGGCGATGTCGGATCCCACG
Source organism: Streptomyces sp. NPDC002309 (assembly GCF_053593375.1). NCBI lineage: Bacteria > Bacillati > Actinomycetota > Actinomycetes > Kitasatosporales > Streptomycetaceae > Streptomyces > Streptomyces sp. NPDC002309. The sequence continues at coordinate 12,358 of NZ_JBSFCI010000041.1, forward strand.
ACCGGGTGCTGGAGCGTTCCCGTCGTCTGCGCGACGAGGACCGCCAGCCCCGTCATGAGTTCCGCGTTGACGATCATGTGGTGCAGAGTGTCGGCGTGCTCGAAGTCGAACGTACGCTGCGCGTAAAGCCGGGAGTGATCGACGTTGCCCAGGTGGTAGACGTGCTCCCACGGGATGAGCACGTCATCGAAGTACGCCATGGAGTCGAGCTCGTCGCCCAGGCTTGACAGCGGCCGCTCGAAGTCGGCCTCGGCGGGCGTGGCGTTGGAACGGCGTCCCACGTGCGTGACCTTCGGGTGGTTCACCGGCACGCTCGCCCAGATGATGTGCTCGGGCTCCGTCCCGGGCTTCACGATGTTGCCGAGCAGGATCGTGTCGGCGAATATGACCGCGGTGGAGACCCCCTTCCAGCCTTCGACCACGATGCCTTCGTCATTGCGCTCCTTGACGCGCAGCATCGGGTTGCGTGCGGCCGCCCCGGGGTCGGAGCGGTCCCGCTGCACGTCGTTCAACAGGGGGACCGTCCAGAGGTCCGCGTCGCGGTTGACCTCGAAGTCGGCGATGATGTTGGCGGCGAGGTCGACGTGCGCGGGCGTGTCCTTGGACAGCTCGGCCCAAGGAGCGGTGTCGTCGACGAGGGCGTACCAGTTGCCGTTGTTGCTCTGGGGAAGGCGGCCGAAGGCGCCGCCGGCGAAGCGGCGGATCACCTGGTCGGCGTAGTCGCGCCGTCGTTCGAGGTCCTGCTGGTTGCGCGGGTACAGCCACCCGATCGGGCGTCGCGTGCCGTCCTCGTCGACGAAGGTCAGGGAGTCCTGGTTCTCGGCCTCGTGATGCAGGTCGTAGAAGCGCGCGGCCTGCTCGGCGTAGCCACGCGTCAGGGGATGCTTCGTCACATCGTCGATGCGTTCACCGTCGATGTAGACATTGCGCCCGTCACGCAGGGAATTCAGGTAATCCGAACCGGTCCTCATGGTCATTTCTCCAGTTCTCCGGGGATGCATCTCATCGTCGTGATCAATGCGTTAACCATCCGCGAGACGGTGTTAGCCCGGCGTTTAACTGCGATCTTGCTCGAGGTTCGGCAATTTCCGGTGGACCGTTTCCGCGCGTAAGGAGAGGTGATTGCAGCCGGTCGACGTCGTGGTGCCCGAGCCGGTGTGCGTTGCGCGCGAGAGAGGCGTCCCGGCCCCGGCCGATGCGGTGTCGATGCGGCCGCCGGGCCGGGCTGGGGTCCCGCGGAGCTCCCACCACGCGGGCGGGCGTGAGGCGGTGGGGTCGGCCGACCGCTCCACGGGGCGGAGTGCCGGTGTTGCCATGCGGCGCGCGAAGAGGTGTGCGCTGTCCGAAGTGCCGGTGAGGTGTGCTGATCCGGCATCAGGCACCTGGAAATCCGCCGCCGACAGCCAATCGACGGAGCCGACGAGTGCCACCGCGCCGCTGCCCTACAGGGCCGGAGGACGGGCCGGCAGCCGCGGTGCCTCATGCACCACGGCTGGTCAGCGTCCCCACATGCGGTGGAAGGACCGAGATCGGCGCGCTCCTATCGGCGCAGCTGCGCGACGAGCCGCCGGACCTCGTCGGACGGTGGCACGCCGAGCTCCCGCATTCGTGCGACATACCGTTGGTAGAGCGCCAGCACGGCGTCGTCGCTGCCGCTGGCATGCGCGAGACTGATGGCGAGTTGCCACGCCTGTTCGCGGTACGGATCTTCGCGAAGGACGCGGTCCACCAGCCGCTTCGCCTCACCATAACGGTTCATGCGAAACGCGAGCTTGGCCGCGTCGACGCGAGCAGAGGTGAAGGTCTCCGTCAGTGCCTCGCGACGCTCGACAACCCATTCCCCTGAAGCCGTCGCCAGGTAGGGCCCGCTCTCGGCGATGCTGAGAGCGTGCGACAGAGTCTTGAGACGAACCTCTCCGTCCTGCCTCCCGGCTTGGGCGAGGAGGTCGACCGCCCGCTGTGCCGAACCCACGGCCAAGGCGGGGCCGACCAGTTGAAAGGCATCGCCTTGCTGCGCCGGACCCAAGCTGTCAGGCAGTACCTCACGAAGCCGGAAGAGCGCCTGCCTCAGGTAACTGCGGCAGGCGGCATCGCTGCGGCCGCCGAAGAGCACCCCGAGAAGCTCTTCACGCGTGGCCCTGCGCTCGGGCGCCCAGAGCAGGTAACTGAGGAGCTCGATACTTTTCGTCAGTCGGGGCCGGGCCGTGTTTCCGTCGACCGTGAGGGCCGGCTCACCGAACTCCTCTAGGACGAGCCGGGGCGTACTCACGTTCACGCGTACGCGATGTTGGCCGGACAGCACGGTGAGGGTCTCGTGCCAGGGTGACATGCGACTGGACTTCGTGTCCGCGGCTCTGGCCGCGACCGACGGTACGTCCGCCAGGGCCGTGAGCAGCAAGTGCTGTGTTCCGTGCGCCGAGGCGGAAGCCATCGCGAGGTCGGCCGTGGCGTCGGCCTCGTCCTCGAGCCCGAGGCGCCATTGCGCCTCGGACAAGTACACGGCAACCGTGGGGAGTTCGAGACGGCGGTCTCCCTTCTGCATGCTCCGCAGGCATTCCGCGAGGTACTCGTGCCCTTCGGCGTCCCTGTTCTGCAGCAGAAGCGACAGGCCCGACCACATCAGCCACGTCTCCCGGGTGAGGGCGTACGCGCAGGCCCCACCGGAGGTCGCCTCCGCCAATGCGCGGTCGGCACGTCGGGTGTCACCCTTGAGGCGCAGCCACAGCTTGGCTTCAGCGAGAAGGCTCATGTTCTGGTACACCTTCGAGCCGGTTGCCGCGATGAGCTCTCTCCCTCGCTTGATGGATGCGTAGGCCTCGTCCTCGCGGCCGAGGTCAAGCATGAGATCGACGGCGTCGACGGCATGCAACCAGACCGGCTGCGACGAAGCACGGCGAGGCTCGTACATCGCCATCGCGGCGTCCAGGCGCCCGGTGGCACGGAGCGCGGCGACGACCCAGGGGGCCCCGAGTACGGTCCGCCAAGGGTCGAACGAGTGGGGTGCGTCGAGCCCTTCAAGGCGACCACGGAAGAAGGCCACGCGCATCAGGAGACCGTCGAGGGGGCCGGAGGGCACGGTGGAGTACCCCGGGAAGGGCGGTGGCTCCTCGCCGGTCGCGCCCGCGATCAACGAGTCGGCGATGCCGCGGCCTCGCCCCGGTGGCAGCTGCTCTGCGATGAGTTGCGCCTCCTCGAGCCGCCCGGAGTGCCAAAGACACCAGCACGTCAGGACGCGGGCCTCCTCGGAGTCGGGAGCCCCGGGTGCTGGAAGCCAGTCGTAGCCGTGTCGATCGATGAACTCGATTCCGCGACCCCATTGCTCCAGGGCGAAGGCGACGCGCATGACGACGGATCCGACCTCCGGAGTCGGGGTCCGGACCGAGGTGCCCAGGGCGTCGAGCCAGCGTGCCGCCGGTGCGAAGTCCATCCGCGCGACCAGACCAGGGAGGACGTCGGCGGCCAACCGCCCGGCCGCCTCCAGGTCGCCGATCCGGAGCAGTTCGTCGACGGCTTCCTCGCGCGCGCCGTTGGCGATCAGGACTTCGGCGTGTCTGCGACGAAGGGCGCCGTGCGTCGTGGCGTCTTCCCGTCCCAGGGCTTCGAGCAGAAAGTCGCGGAACACCGGGTGCGGCGTCATCCTCGAACCGTCAGGGGACCATGTCACAGGAAGGTGCCGGGCGCGGAGGCCTGCCATGACCTGCGCCGCGTTCTCCTGGCCCAGGGCGCGGGCGCCCTCGACCGATACCTCGTCGAGCAGACTGGTGTGGAGGAGGAACGTTCTTTCCTTCAGGGAGAGCGAGTTGAAGACGTTCGCCGCGACATAGGACCGCAGCATGTCGGGATCCAGGTCGTGTGACTGCGTATGACGCCAGCCCTCGAACAGGACGCCGGTGACCCAGCCCCCTGTCGCCGCCACCGCCTGGGCGGGGTTCACGTCGCCGCGGCCGACGGTGCGCAGGGCTGCGCCGGCTTCCTGGGTGTCGAACGAGAGATCGTCCTCGCCCAGCTCGCCCACCCGGTCATGCGCGCTGGTCGAGCCCCAGTCGAGTCGGACGTCGATGCGCGAGATCAACACGAGGTTCACGCCGGACGGCAGGTAGCGCGCGAAGAAGGACAGTACGGCGACGCAGGTCTCGTCGGGGGCGATTCGCTCCACGTTGTCGCACACAAGGACGAGCCGGCTTCCCTGGAGGCTTTCCGCCAGCAGCCCGGCTGCCTCACCGATGTGGAGACTGTTGCTCAGCGCGTCGGACGCCACGTTGGCCGCGCTGGGCACGGCGCCCTCGACTGCCGCCTCGAGGTACACGAGCAGACGCCCCGCCGCCTGCTCCGTACCGTCGAGGGTCAGCCAGGCAACGGGCCTGTCGAGGTCACTGACACCCAGAGCCACCGCGGTGGTCTTGCCGGCACCGGCTGCCGCGAAGACATTCACCACGGAGTGGCGGTCGAGCAGCTTCCTCAAGCGTTGACTGAGCCTCTCACGGACGACGATGCCTTTCGCCGACTCCGGCATCGCCAGTTTTCGCCTGATGATCGCGCGATGCTGTCGACGTGGAGTCATCAAACCGCTCGGCCGATCGAGATCGTAGCCACCCATCAATTCTCGCGCCCTCCGTACGCCTCAGTGCCCTTCCGCGGGCTTTCGCCGGTCCTCCGGGAAGAAGAAGCCATCCGAAGGGGGAGGGGCCGGCGACCACGCTTCGATCCAACGGGCGTTCTCGTTACGTTCGTTGACCAATCCATGCGTGCCTTCGGTGCCTGCCCGTGCCAGTTCGCCGGTGTCGATGACCTCCTCGTTCCCATCGAGGGCCCCTCGCATTCCGCCGGAGGTGAAGCAGTTGATCTTCTTGAACGGGTGATACCGGACCTTCGCCGGCAGGCCCGGCCCGGACTGCGGCGCGACCTCGCACACGAAGACCGTGGGTGTGTTGTGCCCCCAGCAATGGGTCGGCCATCAGCCTGAGGCTGATGTGCTTGACGTCGCAACAGTGGTGGCCGGCATCGACAGCGACGCGTCAGGTGCCGTGGACGGCGTCCAGCAGGGTCCGACGCTGCGATGCGGGGAGTCCGTCTCCGTCGGTCGACCGAGACTCACACCAGGAGCGGGCTCGACGGCGACGCCGCTACGGGATCCGCCGGACGTCGGCGACTTCGACGCGCGGACACCAGCCCAGGGCGATCCCCTCACCACGGCGGACAGCGGATGGGCGACACGCACGGGCGTCACTCCGTAGCCGCCGGAACCGGGTTCGTGGCGCGGTGCGGCGAAGGCGGCTTGGCTGTTTCGGCTCGCGAGCAACGACGACTCCTCGGACGGGGTGCGGGTCCAGCCTGTCGTCGCCCCACGAGCCGGCTGGTACGGGCCGGTCTCCAGGCGCGCGGCACCATGCGCATGCCCAACCAAGAACGCCTGCCGCAGACTTGGCGCGTCCTCGGCATGGTAGAACTTCCCATCCGCCGCATGTGCGATGCAGTAAGCCATCTCAACCTCTCCGATCACACACGGAAAGATGTCCTGGGCGCTCATCGCTTGCCCAGCTGCCGGGTGATCCTCATGGGGCTCCGCCCGAGGGGGTGCTGAGGACCGTGGTTCGCGGCCGACGGCGGCCGCGAACCGCCTGCCGACCCACCGTCGTCGGCTCAGTGGATCTGTAAGCCCTTGAGTCGCCTGCCGTGAAGGCTTCGGGCGTACTCGGCCTGCTCGGTGGAGGTTGTCACCTCAGGACCCAGAGCCCAGGGCTCCGGGAGGCCACGGGCCCTGCGGGCAGGCGCGTGAACGACCCGGAGTGTGACGGCTCCGAACGCTTCCCTGCGAGCATCAGAGTGGCGAGCATCGGGGTACTGGTCGCCAGTTCGCATCCAATGCCACCCTCTCCGTTCACTCAAGCCATCGTTCACGGACCGTTTTTGGAAACCAGCGGCGCAGTCAGTGACCGTTCGAGTTGCTCGACCGGAATCGACGAGACCGTGTCTCTCCGTGGATTGGACACTTGCAAGGAGCTGTTGATTCCCTACAGTTTAGCCGAGGGGTGTTAGTGGGGCGTTAATCACAACGTAGGCGCCGTTAGCGATGCCGTTGCGGGAGCCTTGTGTCGAAGCATCGTGAGCTGGTCGGATGGGCCCATCCGGTGATCTCGGAACCGGCGCTGCCGCCCTGGTAGGAGGATCCGGTCGCGCCGGCGGGGAGGTGGCTGCTGATGTCCACCGCCGAGCGACGGGGGCGCGTGGCGATTCAGCACGCAAGTTGCTCCGACAGCGGTCGTGCCGCACGGCTGACCGGGCCGAGGGGGATCCGGCCGGATGACGGAACCAACCGAGTCCATGTCAGCCGCTACCAAGAGTGATTCGGCCTCGGCCGCCTGCTTCGACCAGCAGCCGTCAAAGGAACGCACCTTTCGGAAGATGCGAGGTGGCTCGACAGCCCACCTGTGAACTCGGCGTTAGCCGCGCTTGCGGTGGTCCCGGCGTTTCAGATCCACTCTCCGTACAAGCAGTGGACCGTTGCCTGGAGGAATCGAGCACGGCGCATGTTGAAATGTGGAAGGCCACATGGGCTTTTGTGACCGATAGCAGTCGAGATACGGGTCTCGCCTATCGCACAGGCTCTGGTCGGCGTGGCGTCAAGCCGGTGAAATCCATCAACTGCATTCCGGCAGACGTGGATGCGGGGCGGCATGGCTTCGGCGTCGTCGAGAACAACGCCGGACGACAGCTCGCATCGACCTCCTGGACACGTTCGACGAGAAGATCACCACGTCAGCCTTCGGTAAAGATCTGAACGCATGGAGAGGACTCGGGTCATGAACAGCGTGGACAGCGACTGGAGCGGTGGCGTAGAGCAGGAAGTGGTCGGTGGCACCGCCGTCTTGACCATTCACAACGGCGAGCGGAACCTGCTGAACCCAGGCATCCTCACCGACATCCTTACCCGCCTGCAAAAGTGTGACGACGACCCGGACATCCGCGCGGTCCTGCTCACCGGTGCCGGCGAGACCTTCTCCGGTGGTCTCGATGTCGCCGCTATCAAAGCCGGCGCAGATCCGGCCCTGTTCGGCGAGACGCTGACGGAGGCCCTCCGGATCTTCCCTCGCCTTGGATTGCCGGTCGCGGCGGCCGTCAACGGCGACGCGCTCGCCGCGGGCGCTGCGTTCGTCGCGGCCTGCGACTTCGCCGCAGCAGTGGAGAGTGCGCGAATCGGCACGTTCGAGGTCAGCTTCGGGGGGTGGCCGATGATCGCCCAGGTGCCCATTATTCAGCGGCTCGGGCCGCGTCTGGCGATCGAGAACATCGCTTCCGGTGAGCCGTTCACCGCCGAGAGGGCCCGCGAGGTCGGTCTCGTACAGACCGTCGTCGGAGCCGGCCGAGCAACTGCGGTTGCTCAGGAGTGGCTCGACAACGCGCTGAGGGCGGCCGACGCAGGTGCTCCTGGCCGGCGCCTTGTCTACGATCTCGCGTCGATGTCATACGACGAGGCGCTCGACGCGTCGCTGCCGCGTTTCGTCGAGTTGTTCGACAAGTAGGACGGCAGGCGGCAGGCGGTAGCCAGGCAGGACGCCATGGCTTTACGCCTCGCCTTCTCGGCTTCCTCGGCTCGGCCGCCGTCTCGGAGGGCGGGCGTCGGCGCAGAGGTGTAGAACGGTGCGGGTGTCCTGCCCGGTGGCCGGCTCGCGGAGTTCGTCGAGCCGGCCAAGGCGTGCCGGCAGTTCGGTGTAGGCGGTCAGGGTGTGGGGGGCGAGTGAACGGCGCCCGGTCATGTCCTTTCGCCGAGTACCCGGATTGCTTCGTCAGCGTGGCTCAAGCGTTCCAGCACCTGGGCCTGGGCTCCTGTGCGTCCGAGCGAGCACAGTCCCGCAGGCCCTCGGCGCGGGCTCGCGCCGCGCGGTTTCGGCGAACGGGTCGTCACCGTGCCGCCCGGTCGTCACCGCGCCGCCCGGTTGTGGCTACACCGCCCGGTCGTAGCGGCGCTGCGACGCGCCGATGTGCGGGCAGGGTCAGAGCAGTGACTCGAAGTACGCCTTTTGCGCGGGGTAGTAGTCCGCGAAGTCGGGGCGGGGCCCACCTGTGCGGGCCGCGGTGAGCATGTCCAGGTAGTACTCCCAGCCTGGTCCGGTCTCACCGAGGTGTTCCGTGGAGGTGAGGTGGTGGATCAGCCGGAGCTCCGTGACGCCGTCGCTCTCGGCCACCAGCAGCTCCAATGACCACGAGCCGGATTCGGCCTGCGTCGAGACCGCGAGCCGGTGTGGTGCTTCGCAGGCGTCGACGCGGACCGGGATCCAGTCGTCCGACTCCTCGAACGCCATCTGCACTTCGATGGTGCGGCCGGGAGCTCCCTCGCCGCGCCAGGGGCCGAACCAGCGCGCGGTGCGCTCCGGCTCCGTGACACTCGCCCAGACGTCGTCGGCGGAGGCGCGGTAGGTGCGGGTGAGGATCAGGTCGTGGCCCGTCGCGGTGGGGACGAGCTGCCCGGAGGGATCGAGAGTCATGCCGTGTCCTTCTGTTCCTTCTGTCGTGCTGTGATCGGGGTGCCGACGGGCTCGGATCGGCTGCGTTCCCGGCGCGCGCGGTGGACCTCGGTGTCCAGTGCCGCGAGCTGGCGGGACCAGTCCGGGGCCTGACGGACCTCGAACTGGACGAGCCACTCGATGAGCCGGCCGAGCGGTAGGTGGACGAGCGTGTAGCGCCGGTGCCGCCCGTGCTGCTCGTCGCGCACCAGTCCGCTTTCCCGCAGTACCCGCAGGTGACGGCTCACCGCCGGGCGGCTGATGGAGAACCGGGCGGCGATCTCGCCCGCCGTCAGCGGGGTGTGCCGCAGCATGACCAGGATCTCCCGGCGCACCGGATCGGCGACGGCGGCGGCCACGTCGGTCAGTTCGTCCACGGGAAAAGCGTAACCCATGGGTTACGCGTCATGTCATCGCACCGGTCGTTCGGAGACGGCGCCGCGGCCGAGCCCTGGTCCGAACCGGGACGGCGGGCGGCCCGGGGGACCGCCCGCCGCCGACCTCCCGAGGGCCGTCGGCAAAAGGACCTGGCGGTCGGGAGGGCGCCGCCAGGCCCCCGTGGACGATTTTGTCGGGTCAGTGGATCTGCTTGCGGATGATGTCCTCCAGTGACTCTGTGGGGACCTGGCCCGCCGGGGTCAGCTTGTCGACGGCCTGCGGAAGGTCGTGGGCGAGCTGGCCGGCGGCCTCGTCGGGGCTGACGCCCGCCTGCTGAGCAGCCTGCTGGAGGACGTTGTCCGGCAGCGCCTCCTTGACCTGGGCGCCGTTGACGGGCTGGTTTTCACCGGTGCCGATCCAGGACTGCGCCTGGTCGGCGAGACCGGACTTGGTCAGCATGTCCAGCAGGCCGCCGAGGGGGTCGTTCGCGCGTCCGGCGGCTTGGCCGCCGCCCGCACCACCGCCCGCACCACCGCCCGAGCCGCCGCCCGCGCCGCCGCCCATCAGTGCCCCGAGCAGCGCGCCGAGAATGTTGCCCGCGCCGCCGCCCGCCGCGCCGCTGCCGCCCTGGCCGCCGAGGAGACCACCAAGGAGGGAGCCGAGGTCGTTACCCGCCATGATCGTGTGCCTTTCGAAGGGAGACCGGGCGCGTGTCGGTGTCAGGCCCGGCTTGATATCGACATTGCCACCCAAATAGCCCCATACGCCACTCGGGGCACGGTCTCCTGGGTTGGGTCGCCGCGCGGACAGCCGTCTGTGGCTTCACCTGCGGCGGCTACGCGTGGTTCACGGCCTGGCGGCGGGCTCGCCCTCGTCGCCCGCTGCGGCCGGCGCAGGGAGCACTTCCCGAATGTCGATGCCCCTGGAGAAGGTCGGCTTGCTCGGCAGGACCGAGGCGAAGCAGACGCCGAGTCCCCCCGGCGCAGCACGAGTGCGGGGACGGTGACACATACCCGCGAGTTCTGCAAGGTGTTCCGCATCCGCTGCCACGGCGCCATGGGCACTCCCAGCTCTTCGCGACGCGTCAGGCTCTACTCGCTTGCTCTGTTCGAGCGACAGGTGGTGGAGCGACAGCGAACCAGAGCGGGCGAAGCTCGCCGTGAGGGCCTTCGTGGAGCCACTGAGCAGTGCCGAAGTACATACAGCCGCGTGGCCCGACTCGCGAGTGATCTCGTGACAGTGCGTGAGGGGGGAACGCGATGGCGCTGAGGATCTACGGGCCTCCTTTGGATCGGGGTGGCCGCAGTTCTTCAGTGCCGGCCGCCCCGGTGCCGGCCCGGCCCCCTGGACGCCGGGTACGACAACTGGGTCCGGACCTCGAAGAACAAGGTGCGAAGCTGCTCCTGGTTCCTGCATGACATGAGATCGGGAAACTCGGTGGACACCGCAGGGGCCGGCCGCGAGTGTTGACGGAATGCAGCAGGAGAAGATCTGGGACGCCGGTGCCGCTCAGCGCTATGACACGCCCGGCTCCGGAATGTTCGCGCCCGAGGTCCTGGAACCAGTCGTGGACCGTCTTGCTCAGCTCGCAGGTGGCGGAGAGGTGCTTGAGTTCGCCATCGGGACCGGCCGGGTAGCCGTCCCGCTCGCGGAGCGAGGAGTCTCCGTGACCGGCATCGAGCTGTCGCTGCCGATGCTGGAGCAACTGCGAACCAAGGCCGATGAGGCGACGATCCCCGTGATGGTCGGTGACATGGCGACCACCGTCGCACCGGGGAAGTACGCCCTCGTCTACCTCGTCTACAACACGATCTCCAACCTGCTCACCCAGGATGAGCAGGTCCAGTGCTTCCGCAACGCAGCCCGTCACCTCGTGCCCGGTGGCCGGTTCGTGATCGAGCTCTGGGTACCCGAGTTGCGCAAGCTCCCACCGGGCCGTACGGCCACCGTCTGGCAGTCCGAACCCGGCTACATCGGGTTGGACATCTACGACGTGCTCCACCAGCACGTCGTATCGCACCACTTCCGCTTCGACGAGACCCAGCAGGCGCGGCTGTTCCGCAGCCCGCATCGCTATGTCTGGCCGGCCGAACTCGACCTCATGGCCCAGCTGGCCGGATTCGAGCTGGAGACCAGGCATGCGGACTGGGCCGGGGCCGAATTCACCGCCGAGTCGAGCTCTCACGTCTCCGTCTACCGGATCCCACCCGCGGAGTGACCTCGCACGGCCGGGATCGATGCCGCGTCTGTCCCCTGCCTCACACGCGCGCCGTGACGAGGCAGAGACTCGTCTCCGCAACGACTTCCCGTCGTGGGTCACGCCGGGTGACTGCCTCGGCGAACGTCACGTGTCTGGATCGCGGACCCGGCGGCGCGGTGGTCACCACGGGTCGCGACCGGGTCGTGCGAAAGACCAGCGAGCAGTGGAAGGCACGCCAGTAGCGGATCAACCATGGATGCGGTCCGCACCACTGATCCGGAAGCGTGATGTGTGTCACTTTCCGTTCGGAGGCTCTGCTCTGAAGGGGAGCCCACCGGGTTGAGCAGTCGACGGGGTGTTTCGCCCGTACGGCCATGTTCGCTCGACACGATGGAACGACGTGACTTCTCAATTCAAGATGCGCGCTGCCTTGCCGGGCGCTGCCGTTGCCGCTGCCGGTGTGCTGGTACTCGCCGGGTGCTCCCAGAACGGCAATGCCTCACCCGACGCCGCCTCCGCGGCAGGCTCGCCGTCGGCTCCGGCAACCGCCGCCAACGGTGAACTGACGATTCCTCAGGACATCGACGAGGAGACCAAGAAGGAGTACCTCTACCAGAACGCCGTTGCCGCCTGTATGCGGGGCAAGGGCTTCACCTACACACCTCGCGTGGCGAGCGTCGAAGCAGAGCAGTTCCCGTTCGACGGTCAGGACTACGAGCTGGCGAAGGAGTACCGGGCCAAGTACGGGTACGGCGTCACCTACGCCCGGGTCGTCTACCCGAACGACGCCAATGCCATGGGCTCGCGGGCGTACACGGAGAAGTACGACACAAGTCCCGACCAGGCGTATCGGGACTCGCTCTCCCCGGCCCAGCAGCGAGCCTACGAGAAGGCGTTCGGGGAGGTGGCACTGGTGGACGGCAAGAAGACGCAGCTCCCGGGCTGCCACACGGACGCGATGGTGAAGGCGTACGGTCCCGAGAAGTCCGAGGCCGAACGTGCCCGTGAAGCGGACGCCGCCAGGGCCGCGGACCGAGCGGCGCAGCAGGCGCTCGACGGAGACCCGCAGTTGGTGTCGCTGGCCCAGGACTTCGCTTCCTGCCTGCGCGGCGAGGGGATCACCGTCACCACGACGCAGCCGACGTCCATCGGTGACATGGTGAAGTTCGCGGTGAACGGCCAGGGCGAGAATGTGGACAAGATGAGCAAGGAGACCGCGAGGGCCAAGCTGGCTCAGGAGATCAACGTCGCTTTGGCGGATCTGGAGTGCGGCAAGAAGTTCCGGGCCGCGTACTTCCCGAAGCTGGCCAAGAACCCCTTCGTCGGAGTCGGCGGATGAGCCGGGTCCGCAGCGGTTCTGTGAGCCGTGGCAGACAGGTCGTGATCATCGTCGGTGTGGTGGCCGTAGTCGGCGTGGGTGGCTGGGTCACCGGTACGCAGATGCAGTCGCCCGCCGACGCCGCGGCCGCGCACCAGCCGCCGAAGGCCGGTTCAGTGACGGTCGCGGTCGCGCGGCAGAAACTGACCGCGACCGTGGTGGCCCAGGGGACGGTGGAGTTCGGAGCACCGCAGGGCATCTCGCTGTCAGGTCCAGTGGGTTCCTCCGGGGACGACGGGATCGCGCAACGGGTGACCAAACTGCCGACCGAGGGGCAGACCCTGACCGAGGGCAGTGTCCTGATGCAGGTCAGCGGCCGCCCGGTGTTCGTGCTGCGCGGCCCGGTACCGATGTACCGCCTGCTCGGCCCGGGCAGTTCGGGTGACGACGTCCGCCAGTTGCAGAGTGCGTTGCGCAGGCTCGGTCACGACCCTGGTGCCGTCAGTGGGAACTACCGTGAGGGCACCGCGGCAGCCGTCGGCCGCTGGTACGAGAGCAAGGGGTACGCGCCGCAGAGCCCTGGTGTCGCGGATCAGCAACAACGTGCCGATCTGGAGGCGGCGGTCTCGTCCGCTCAACTGGCCCTGCTTGAACTGCGGTCGGGCGGGAGCAGCACAGACGGTGGCTCGGACGGCGGCAAAGACGGCGGTACGGAAGGCGGCACGACGTCCCCTCCGGAGTCGGGCGAGACCGAGGAACTCCGACTGCGCGCCGCCCAACAGCAGTTGGACCAGGCCAACGCGGCGCTGAACGCGTTCGAAGCCACATACGGCACCAAAGTCCCGGCGGGCGAGGTGGTTTTCCTGCCCGACCTTCCGGTGCGTGTCGACAAGGTCAAGGTGGGACTCGGCGGCTCCCTGGAAGGTGAGGTGGTCACGGTGACCTCCTCCGACGTGGTGGTGCAGGCCACGGTGCCAGGAGCGGACGGCGCCGCACTGCGCGAGGGGATGGCGGCGCGAGTCGAGACGGCGGACGGCCGCGAGGTCCGCGGTGTCGTGTCACGGATCGGCGGTGCGAGCGCCGGCCAGGGCAGTGACCGGAGCGATGACAAGGGCGGTGCCGCTTCGGGGGACGGCCAGGAGGCCGGCACGAACGAGGAGTCCGGCGGTGAGGCCGGGGACGGATCGGGCCCGGCCGACCCGACGGCTCCCGTGCCGTTGGAGATCTCCGTGCCCGATCCCGGGCCGCTGCGGAACCAATCGGGTGGGTCCGCCAAGGTGACCATCGAGGTGGGCGCCTCCGAAGAGTCGGTCCTCGTGGTGCCCCTCGCGGCGGTGCGCACGTCCACCGACGGGAAGGCCCGGGTACAGGTGCGGCGGGACGGCAGGACTGTCACCGTGCCCGTCCGCGTGGGAATCGCCGCCGCCGGACTCGTCGAGGTGACCCCGGACAGCGGTTCGCTGGACGTGGGTGACCAGGTGGTGGTCGGACGATGAGGCGACGTACCGCGGCGGCCCCGCTCGAGGAGCCACCGGACGCGGACAGCGTGATCGAACTCCGCGCGGTCTGCCGGACCTTCGACGCCGAACCGCCCGTGCGCGCGCTGCGGGACGTGGACCTGACGGTCCACCGAGGAGAGCACCTCTCGATCGTCGGCCCCTCGGGATCGGGGAAGTCCACGCTGCTGAACACCCTGGGCCTGCTCGACCGGCCGACGTCGGGGAGCTTCTGGCTGGACGGGGTGCTGACCAACGCCCTGAGCGACCTGGAACGCACCGCTCTGCGCGGAAGCCGTATCGGATTCGTCTTCCAGTCCTTCCACCTGCTGCCGTACCGGACCGTGGAGGAGAACGTCATGCTGGCCGAGGCCTACCGGGCTCCCCGGCCGGGCCGGGGGCGCCGTACCCGGGCCGCCCGGGCCCGGGAGAACCTGGCGCGGGTCGGTCTCGGGCACCGTTCCGGATTCCTGCCCGGCAGGCTGTCCGGCGGCGAGCGTCAGCGTGCGGCCATCGCCCGTGCCCTGATGGGTGAGCCGGCCCTGCTGCTGTGCGACGAACCGACCGGCAACCTCGACAGCGAGAACACCGAGTCGGTGCTGGCGCTCTTCGACGAACTGCAGTCGCAGGGCATGACACTGCTGGTCATCACCCACGACGACAACGTCAGCCGCCGCGCGACCCGGCGGGTGCGCATACGTGACGGCCGACTCGGTCAGGAGAGCGCATGAGGAGTGGTATCCGTTCCCTCAGGGATTCGGGGGAGCGGCGGCTCGGGCTCGGTGCGAAGCACCGTCGCCCGTCGTCCGTACACATCGGCGACGGTGGGGAAGCGGACGGCGCGGAAGCCGACCGCGCGGGACGGGGTCGCCGCCGCGACCGGCCAGGGCGACCGCGGATGGACCCTCGAGACCTGTGGTCGGAAGCGCTGGCGGGAGTACTCGCCCGCCCCGCGCGCTCGGCACTGACGACGTTGGGCACCGTACTCGGCATCTGCACCCTGGTCATCACGATCGGGGTGGCATCGACGGCGGCGAACCAGATCGTCGGCCGGTTCGACGCCCTCACGGCGACCTCGGTGAGTGTCAGGGTGCCGCCGCAGCGCCCCGGCGCGGACAGCCCGCCACTGGTGGACTGGGCAGGCGTCGAAGCGGTCGAACGCCTCGCCGGAGTCGTGTCGGCCGAGGCGCTCGCCGACTCCGACGGCGCCGCTCAGGTACAAGTGCGGGCCAACGACGTCGTCGCTCCGGGGGAGCTGACGTCACAGACCCTCGCGGTCGTCGCAGCCGGCCCCGGCCTGCCCGAGGCGGTCCGCGGCACGATGCTCAGCGGTCGCTTCTACGACGTGGGTGACATCGACCGCCACGACCGGGTGGCCGTCCTGGGGGACCAGGCAGCCCGGCTGCTCGGCATCAGCGACCTCCGGCACGCGCCCGCCGTCTTCTTCCGCGGCCATTCCTTCACCGTGATCGGCGTGCTCGGCGGCATCCAGCGCGAGCACCGCCTGTCCACGTCGGTGATCCTGCCGCCGACCACGGCGGCGGACCGGATGGACCTGGCGCATGTGACCCAGGTCCTGGTCAACACCTCGGTCGGTGCCGCCCAGCAGGTCGCCCGGCAGGCGCCGATCGCCCTGTCCCCCGGGAACGAGGACGCACTCACCGTGGTCGCCCCGCCGGATCTGTCCAAAGCCAGGAAGAGCGTCCAGGGCGACGTCAACGGGCTGTTCCTGGTGCTCGGACTCGTTTCGCTCGTCGTCGGGGCCATCGGCATCGCCAATGTGACCCTGGTCACGGTGGTGGAACGGACCGGCGAGATCGGGCTACGGCGCGCCCTGGGCGCGTCCAGGCGCCAGGTGGCAGGTCAGTTCCTCGCGGAATCGACCATGATCGGCCTCCTGGGCGGGGTCATCGGCGCGGCCCTCGGCATCGTCGCAGTGGTCTGCGTCGCCGGCGTCAGGGAATGGACCCCCGTGCTCGACCTGCGCCTCGCCTTCGGCGCCCCGGTGGCCGGGGCTCTCGTCGGACTCCTCGCGGGTCTCTATCCCGCACTGCGCGCCGCCCGGATGGAACCCGTGGACGCACTGCGGGCAGCCTCGTGACCCGCTACGCACAGGCCCGGACGCGCCGCCGAGCGCGCGCACGGGTGCCGGCGCATCGCGATCCGGAGACCGCGGCAGGCTTTCAGGGACCCCTCGCGCCTCTGCCGGTCGGAGTGGACTCCGGGCGTCGGAACTCTGTGAGGTGCGCCATAGCGGGCAACATCTCGGGCGCCCGAAACGGTTCAGTTTGTGTGAGAGCACCCGGCGCACAGGAACACACGGTACGAGGACGGCATGCGAAGCGGTTGGACGGAGTTCGAGGAGTTCGTGGCCCAGTGCGGACCGCGACTGCTTCGCTCGGCCTGGCTGCTTACCGGCGACCGGCACCTCGCCGAGGATCTGCTGCAGACCGCCCTGGCCCGCAGCTGGCCGAAGTGGCGGCGCATCCAAGACGAACACCCCGAGGCATATGTGCGACGGGTGATGATCAACGTGCACGCCTCCTGGTGGCGGCGGCGCTGGCGCGGGGAGGTACCGCACGAGTCGCTGCCCGAGTCCGCGGTGCCGGGGGACCGGTACGGGGAAGTGGATCTCGAACGCACGGTCCGGGAGGCGCTGCGACGGCTGCCGGCGCGCCAGCGGGCCGTGGTGGTGCTGCGCTATCTGGAGGACCGAAGCGTCGAGGAGACCGCCGCGCTGCTGAACTGCTCTACCGGAACGGTCAGGAGCCAGTCGGCCAAGGCCCTGCGTACGCTGCGTGGCGCGCTGCCGAGTACCGTCGGTCTGCGGGGGTGATCAGGTGAGTGACGGCATGGACGAGCCCGGGCCGGAGATCGAGACGCTCCGAGCAGCGCTGCTGGATCGACCGGTCGATCTTCCGGCACCGCCCGACCGCATGGCAGCGGTACGCAACCGGTTCCGCCGCACCCGGCGGCTGCGCGTCGCGGCGACCGCGGTGCCACTGGCACTGCTGGCGGCCGTGTTCCTGCCACAGCAACTGGCTGCTCCGGACCGGACCGCCGACGTAGCCGGTCCGGCGGCCGCACCGACCTCGTCACCGGATCCGACGAGCCTGCAGAACCTCTACGGCCTGCAACTGCCCGTTCCACCGCACTGGAGCCAGCTCACCGTCCCCTCACAGCGCGACCGAGCCTCTTCCGTGCGCTTCATCTCCACCGGTCCCCTCAGCACGCCGACGAAGTCGTGCCCCGACCTCCGGCCGGACGACTGGAGCGACCCGGACTGCCTGCCTGTCTCCGGCCGCACCCTCGGAGCCCTCGTAGCCTTTCAGGTCGAGGACGACCCAGTGGCGGCAGCCAAGGCCGGGCGCCACACCGCGCCGCAGGTGGTCGCACCTTCTCCCGCCTGCCGATCCCTGGCCGGGACGAAAATGTACAAGGTGCAGCGGTCCGGAGGCGATCAGCATCCGAACGCCGTGCTCACCGGTCTGGCCTGTGTGGGCGAGCTCAGTCCGGAGGCCGGCTCCGTGCTGATCTCCATCCTCGACAAGGGCGTCATTCTTTAGCCGCACCCTGGCCCCTGCGCTGTGGCGGTTCCGGCGACCGCCGGCGCGCCGACAGCACCTGTGGCGTGCCTTCGCGTGCGATCACGCCGCGAGCGCACGCGGGATCTGTCAACGACGTCTGCGCATGGCTGAAGCAGCGTTCGTATTTCTTCCCTCTGAAAAGGCAGTGATATTTCCGATGGTCGGACCACACGGGCACACCTCGTCCGCTCCCGCCGTCGCCGGGGTGCTCGCTTCGCCGACGGCGGCCGACGAGAAAGATGCGGCGCTGCCGGACCACGTCAACGGCGTGTGCGAGGGCGATCCTGCCGGAGTGGATCGCCGTGGGTAACCGAGTCGCACGTCGGAGCAGGCAGGGAAAGCGTCGCCGCAGAGCCTCTCACCGCTCCCTCGGCAGCCGGATCGCTCTCACCGCGGTCGTGGTGGGCGCGATCGTCGGAGGAGGCGCTCTGGCCGTACGGTACGCCACCGAGCCCGGCGCCGAGACGGCGGCCGGGGGTGTCCAAGCGCTTTCGGTGCCGGATGTGCCGTCTCCGTCCCAGAAGAGCAGGCGTTCCACGAGCCCCTCACTCAAGCCGTCACATCCGGCCAGGAGCTCTGGGCCGGCGTCGGCGCCGACGCCCGAGATTCCGGTCGCGGGACCCGGCACGTTCACCACGGCACAGTCATCCGGCAGTCCGGTGGGTTCGGGTCCGCTGCGCCGCTACCGCGTGCAGGTCGAGGACGGCATCGACATATCGGCCGAGGAGGCTGCAGCGGAGATCGAGACGATCCTCGCCCACGAGCGCAGCTGGGCCGCCCATGGCCGTGGTTCGTTCCAACTGGTCCCGTCCCAAGCCGACTTCACCATCAAGATCGCCACACCCGCCACCGCAGACCGGCTCTGCCTGGCACAGGGTCTCGACACCCGGGGCGAACTGAACTGTGAGACATCCGAAGGTGTCGTGGTGAACCTGCGCCGATGGGCACAGGGTTCGCCGCAGTTCGACGGCACTCCGGCGGAATACCGTCACCTGATCATCAACCATGAGGTCGGCCATGAGATCGGTATGCGCACGCACCTGGGCTGCTCAGGCCCGGGGCGGCTCGCGCCGGTGATGATGCAGCAGATCAAGGGGCTGAACGGCTGTCTGTCGAATGCCTGGCCGTACGATGCGGACGGCGGTTACATCTCGGGTCCGACCGTGTACTGACGTTGCCGTGCCGGCTGACCAGCAGGCGGAGATCGACACCCTGCTGACCGTGTTCGCCGCCGCTTGATCCCGTCTGTTCGGCGGAACCACCTGGCAATCGGCTGCCGCTCGACGAGGTGAGCACCTGAGGCGTCCACACGGGCGGGTGCGGGCGCATGACCGGACCGGCGGCGGGCGGCACTCCCCTTTCGCCTTGCGGCACGGGTCACTGCCCTTCGGACATCGGCGTGCGCTCCAGAGGCATCGTCTGACGGCGCGCGTGCGGACAGCGTCGACGGAGTCAGCGCAGGAGCGATCACGGTAGGTAGAGGACAGCCGGCCTCGTCATGGTCGCGGCCAGGTCTCGCCGCGAACATCCTGTGACGCGGGAACAGCAGTGGGGGCCCGCCGGAAGGTTCCGGCGGGCCCCCACTGCTGGTGGTGTCTACTTGAGGAGGTAGGCCTTGATCACGGTCTGCTTGAAGGAGTTGCCCGCGGCGTCCTTCACGTAGGTGCGCAGCGAGACCGAGCCGCCCGAGGAGCGGTGCGGGTGGTCCACGGTCACGGTCCGCTTCATGCCGGAGCCCTTGACCTTGGCCGTCCGCCAGGTCTTGCCCCCGTCGTAGGAGACCTCGGTGGTGAAGGTACGGATCGACGACTCGGTGGCGCCGACCGCGCGCTGGATCAGGACCGGGATGTCGAACTTGCGCCCGTCCTTGGCCCGGTTCCACTCGTCCAGCTCGGGCGCCATGCGCACGGCGTACAGCGGCAGCGCCTTGCGTTCCGTCGCGGTCTGCGACCGGAACCGCCATTCCGCCCGCAGGTCCGTGGAGACGGAGCTGACGGGGGAGAGGTCGCGCTTCTGCTGGAACGTCAGGCGGTAGTCGGCCGGGGTGGCGTCGGTCGGTACCGCCGCGTAGCCCCACTGGTACGGGACCAGTTCGCCGTTGCGGCGCAGCTCGTACTCGGGATTGCTGCCGGTCGACGTTCCCGCCACCAGGTCGAGGTTGCCGTTGGCGGCGTCCTGGATGGCGAACCACATGTCGTCGCCCTCACGGTAGATGTCCACGCCCTCGGGGGAGAAGCCCATGGCCTGCACACCCTGGTTCCAGCGCTCCTCGACCCTGGCGCCTGCCTTGTAGCCGTGCAGGGTGCCGAGGTAGCTCTGTCCGCGGGGGCTGTTCGGGTCGAAGATGTTCCACTGGTCGAAGGCGGTCTGCCAGCGCAGGCCGTCGGCCGCCGAGAAGTAGTCGACCCGCCGGTTCGGGACCGGGAGCCGGTCCATTCTGTGCGAGGCGAAACGAACGTTGTCGACGTGCATGTAGATGAAGCGGTATGCGGTGGTCCCCGGTGCGGTGGCGGCGAACGAGGTGGTCACCTTGGCCAGCTCCGACGTACGGGGCCGGTAGGACGGGTCCGCCGGGATGCCGCCGTGTACCGGCCTGGTGAGGTAGTAGACCGACGACGGGTTCGCGCCGTCGGCGGCGGGCTCAGCCCAGATGCTGCTGACCAGGTAGGTGAACTTCGAGTTCTTGACCTTCGCGCTCGGCGCCGCGTACAGGCCCTCGACGCGGTCTCCGCCGATCGCGCCGGGCATGTTGACGGAGAACAGGTGGTCGGACAGGCCGATCGTGCCGAACTCGTTGGAGAGCATCCGGGCCGAGCGGCTCGGGGCCGAGATGGTGACGGGCTTGGCCTGCCGGGCGTCGATGGCCGCGACCCGGTCGGTGGTCATCACGACCTCCGGCACACCGACTATGGTGCCCTCGGTGTACGCCTCGTCGAAGAGGAAGCCGCCCACGGAGTAGGTCTTGCCCTTGGGCAGCCTCAGCACGGTGCCGCTCTTGCCGTGCAGCTCCACCTCGTAGGACTGGCGGTCGTTCGAGTTGACGATCAGGTAGGCGTGGTCGGGGGCTCGGCCCGAGCGGTCCTTCACACTGAGGCGGAGGTCGTACGCCGGCTGCTCGACGTCCATACCGAGCGGAGTACGCACCGAGATCGACTCGTCCGCGGTGGAGGCGATGACCACACCGCTGTACGCCGCAGGGGTCGTGGCGATCTCCGGGGTGGCCGTAAGGGTGACGTCCGCGGTGCCGTGCGCGGGCACGGTGACCTTGTCGGCGCTGAGGCGGAACAGACCCGCCGGTGCGGGCTTGCCCGATGGGTAGCTCGCCTTGAGCCCGAGGCCGAGCGTGACCGGCTCACTGCCCGGGTTCCGGTAGGTCAGCGTCTTGTTCACCGGCGGCCGCCCGCCGTCGTTCCAGCGGATCTGCCCGAAGGACAGTCCGGTGGGCTCGGCGGTGACCTGCTGGCCGACCGCCCGCGCGACGTCGACGCGTCCGGCGCCCTGATGGTAGGCGCCGCGTTCGGAGCCGCCGGTCGTGGTCTGCATCAGCTGACGCTTGACCTGCTCCGGGGTCCAGTCGGGGTGCTGCTGGAAGAGGATGGCGGCGGCACCGGCGACGTGCGGCGTGGCCATCGACGTGCCGGACATGCCGATGTAGCCGTCGTCAGCGGTGGTGCCGCCCGCCTTGGCGGCGACGACGCCGACACCGGGGGCGACCAGGTCGGGCTTGAGGCCGGAGTCGCCCACCCGGGGACCGAGCGCGGTGAAGAAGGCGAGCTCGTCGTTGATCTCGGTGGCGCCGACGGCCAGCGCGCCCTCGGCGGACGCGGGCGAGTTGACCTTGCCGGGACCGTTGTTGCCGGCCGCGGCCACGACCAGGACACCGTGCTCACGGGTCACGGTCTCGACCATGGCCTCGATGACGTCGGTCTCCGGGGTGTCGGTGTCGCCAAGGCTCAGGTTGATCACCTTGGCGCCCTGCTCGGCCGCCCAGGCCATACCTTCGACGATGTCGGAGTTGTCGCACGATCCGTTCGCGGTGCACACCTTGCCGGACAGGATCCGCGCACCGGGCGCCACGCCCTTGTACGCGCCGCCGGAGGCCGCGCCGGAACCCGCGACGGTCGAGGTCACATGGGTGCCGTGGCCGTGAGTGTCATCAGTGTTCGGCTCGGTGGTGAAGTTGGCCGCTTCGACGACGAGACCCTTGAGATCAGGGTGGTTCGGGTCGTAACCGGTGTCGAGCACCGCGACCTTGACCCCGTCGCCCTTGTAACCCTTCTCCCAGGCCTGTGGCGCGCCGATGTGCGCCACCGTCCGATCGAGCTGGACCTTGGAGCGGCCGTCGAGCCACACCCGCTGGACACCGGCCCCGAAGGCCCCGGCGCCGGCCTCGGCGGGGGCGATGCTCCTCCAGAACTCCGCGGCGTTGTCGCGGTGTTCGCGCAGGGTTGCGAACGGGGTCCCGGAGATGGTGCGGACCTTGTCGGCGCCGGCCGTGGTCAGCCGGCGTTCGGCGGAGGCCGCCGCCCCCGCGTACTCGACGATCAGCGGCAGGCTCGCCCGGTCCGCGTACTTCTCCTCGACCAGGGCCGAGACGTTGAACAGGGCCTTGTCGAGGCGGTCCGCCGTCAGCAGCGGAAGCGCGTCGACGGGTATCACCGTCCACTCGCCACGGTCCTGACGCTTCAGGAACTTGATGTGCTCGCGGCCCTTGGCCGGTTCCACCGAGAGACTCTCCCGGCCGGCCGGGTCCTTCTCCACAGTGACCCGGTCACCCGTGATCAGGGTGACGTGCCGCCCAGTGAATCGGGGCTTCTCGGCGCCCTTGCTCCGAGTCGCCGAGTCGGTCTGCTCGGCGGTCCGGTCGGCCTCGTGGGCCACACCGGGAGTGGCGGTCATCCCTGCCAGCAGCGCTGCGAGAGCGGCCACCGCCACATACCGCGGCCGGGATCTGTGGACCCTCGGACGCTCCCTGTCGGTCACATGTCTCATGGGCGGCCAGCGTGGCGTCACCAAGGGCGTAGGTCAGCACCTCCCGCGTGTCCAACCGGCGACAAGTCACCTCTCCGCCAGGGGCGATAAGAGGACGAACGACTTCGACTGGCGACGAACTCGACGGTGGGGCCCGGGAGGGCAGAAGCGCCCGCCGGATGGATCCGGGCGGGCCGAGAACTGTGGCTCGCCGTCGATGACCCGCGACACCGTGGACTTGGACGCGAGGGTGCGGGCAAGCTGTCGCGGAAGGATCAGCCGGTGGCCGTTCTCATCTCCGGACCCTCACTCCGGCGCCGGGCCGAACGCCCGGATCCAGCGGGAGCCCGTACACCACTTCCACGGACGCAACCACCGTGGTCGAATTCGCTCGGCCGCATCACGGCAGCGCATCCACCACGCACCGTCCTTCCAGGGCCACCAGGATCGCGGCATACGAGTCGCCCGTGCCCAGCGGGAGTCCTCGACTCCGAGGCCCGCACGCTGGACCGGGCAACTCCAGGAATAGCAAGGAGGTGGCCCCGTTGCCCGTCAGCGGGGCAGGATCAGCCCTGTGATGCGCCACGCCCATGAGGATCCCGAACTGCTGGCTCTGGTCCGCCGCTACGTCATGCCCGAGCGGCGCTACCTGAAGCTCAGCGGCAGCCTGCTGCGCATGCGGAGTCCTGAGTACGACCGCTTCGTGCGAAGGCTGAGCGAGGACTCGAAAGCCATCACCGCGGCCGAGATCGCCACCCTTCTTGAGGGCGGATGGCGGGAGCGGAGGACTGCGGCATGGCTCGTGGCCGTCTCTGGCCGAACCGAGTTCCGAGAGCGTCTCGGGGAACTGCTGCTGGCCAGCGAGGTCTGCTGCGCTGGTCTGGCCTATTGCGTGGCCCTGGCAAGTTTCGGAACACGGCACGACTCTGAACTACTGGTCGCCTACCTTGATCGCTATCTCCGCCGACCCGACCTCGCGTACGACCAGACGGTCGCCATGGGCGCTCTCTTGTTCATCGACCTGAATCTCCAGGGTGCCCAAGCTGCCCGATTCCTGGGCCCCGGCTCCCTGTGGCAACGGTGGCTGCAGGATGCGCCTCACATGCGAGGCAGCACAGACCCGTCCCCGTCTTCCCTGAGCCTGATGCGTCGGCTCTGCGCCGTCGTGGATGAGTGCGCCAAGACGAGTTGACGTCACCGCTCTCGGCGAGCTGGACTCATTCGCTCTGATCTACAGGGCAGTTCGATGCGCCGCTCCGGTGAATTCGAGGCCGCGTCCTGCGGTCGTCGCCCGGGCCGTTTGGTCCAGGGGAAGCCGCGGCACATGCCATCTCTCGTCAGCGAGTTCAGACGGGAACGGACGCGGGCGCCGGTGCGTCGCTCGTCTCCTCAGGGACCGCGCCGTCTGACGGCCCGCAGGCGTCAGTGGATCTGCGTCAGGCGGAATGTACCGTCGCCGTCAGAGACGGCATGCCCCGCGGTGGGCCCGGGGAAGTGGGTACCGATGAGCAGCGTTCCGGTGTCTGCCAGTTCGTCGAGCATCGTGCGTCTGGTCGCGACCGCCAGGTCAGGATCGTGGTCTCCGGCGGACGTCCACTCGGGGTGCGCCAGTTGGACCGGGTGGTGGATGAAGTCACCGGTGATGAGGGCCCGTTCTCCTTGGGACTCGATCAGAACGCTCGTGTGACCCGGGGTGTGACCTGGGGTCGGAATCAGCCGTATCTCAGGAGTGATGCGTACGTCCGCCGCGACGAGGTCGACGAGCCCGGCCTCGACCAGGGGCGTCACCGAATCCGCGAAGAGCTCGTCGGTTCCGTGGCCCTCAGCAGCCTGGGCGTGCGCGAACTCCTCACGGACGAAAAGGTGCCGGGCGTTGGGAAACGTCGGAACCCAGGACCCCTCGACCCATCTGGTGTCCCAGCCCGCGTGATCGACATGGAGATGTGTGCACAGCACGGTGTCGATGGTCTCGGGTGGGAATCCGGCCTCGGTCAGGTCGCGCAGGAAGCTCCCGGTCATGCCGTTCCACGCGGGGACGGGCCGCCCTTGTTTGTCGTTCCCCAGTCCGGTGTCGACGAGGATCCGCCGCGTGGGCGTCACCACCACGAGGGCGTGGACGCTGGTCCTGAGCAGGCCCTCCTCCGTGGCGAAGTCGGGGCGCAGCCACGGCACCGCCCGCACGGCCCGCGGAGTGGCCTCCGGGAGCATCAGTTCGGTGTCGCCGGTCGACTCCAACTCGGTGATCTTCGTGATGGCGATGTCACCGATGGTGAACGCGTTCATCCGGCCGGCTCCTGTTCCGCAAGGTCCTGGTCCCATGCTCGGACCCTATCTTTTCGCTGATCTCAATTCAATGAATTGAATTCAATCACTTCTCGTGCGGAGATCGACCGTCGTCCGTGATCACCCTTGCGCTACCCTGGCACCGCGATTCACCTGGACCACCTGGAGAAAGCCGTGACGCAGCCGGGGAGCGACAAACCGCCGACCCGGCGGCAGATGGCCGCCGAGGCGACCCGCGGAAGGATCCTCACGGCTGCTCTCGACGCCTTCTCGAACCGGCCCTACGCCGCAGTCACCGTCAGCGAGATCGCCCGGTCCGCCGGGGTCGCGCAAGGGCTGCTGTCACACCACTTCGCCGGCAAGGAAGGCCTCTACGTCGCGGTGGTGCACGAGGCCGACGCCCGGCTCCGGACCGCGCAGGGGGCCGGCGTCGCCGGCGAAGCCCCGCCCGTCACCCGTCTTCGCCAACGTTTTCGTGCACACGCCGAGTTCCTCGCGCTGCACGAAGGGCTGGCGGTCCACCTGATCCTGCGGCGAGCAGGGGCCACCGAAGTGGCCTGGGAGGCTTTCGAGTCGACGCGTCGGCAAGGGGTACGGGAACTCTGCCGCCTGCTCGATCTCGACGCGGAGGCGCCCGCCGTCCAGTTGCCGATGCGGGCGTTCGCCGCCGCCGTCGACGACCTCACCCTGAACTGGCTGCTGGGCGGACGCCCCTTCACGGTCGACGTGCTGGTCGACACGCTCGTCGACCTGCTGTCCGGAGCGCTCCGTGCCGCGCGCCGGCTTGCGCCCGACGCGGGCCTGGACGCCACGCTCGCCTGCCTTGAAGACCGGGAGCACTGAACCCAGTTGCCTCCATCGGTGACTGGACCCGGGTCTGCCCCGTCCTCCCGAAATATCCTGGGCATTCCCGGTCAGCCACCGTACGCCGACGTGTGACTCAAGGCTCTCGTCGGCCAGTGAGCATCACTGTCGGACCGTGAGCGCGGAACCGCCAGTCGGCCGTGACTGCGCCTGGCGTGCGGCTGTCATGGCGCGCTCGATATCGTGATCGGCGTCGTCCACTGGCCGGCGCCCGTGCCCCGTCGCCGCCCGCTACGATCGCGTGGCCCTCCGGCACTCCTGTCCGGAAGGATCGCCTTGCCCGACCGGCGCGCTGCGGTCGTACGGGTCGACCGCCGCGCCGTCGGCCTCGTCCGCCGTGCCGTCTGTGCCGAACGGCGGGGTGAGGTAGCCGGTGGGGGTGCCGCAGCCGCCGTTGGTCATGTCGTACTTGTACGAGACGATGGAGAACGTCCCCGGCTCTGTGATCACCTTGTCGGGATCGTCCCAGCTCAGGACCAGCTCGCGTCGGACGATCGTGCGCATGATCTCGTCGTCACCGCCCGCGTTCACGCGCGTGACCGGATAGACGAAGGTGACGTCGGCACTCACCTGGAGCGCGCCGCGCTCGCCTTCCCGGTAGGTGAGACGGCCGCGGGTCTTCACGACGTCGCCGACGAGTTGGGTGCGGGAGGGCTGGAAGCGGCTGAAGAGGAGGAGCGGGTCGTTCGTCTCGTCCGGGGTTCGCAAGGCGGTCCTCAGAAGTTCCTGGACGTCCTTCTGGTGCGGGTTGATCAGCGCGATCGCCTTCTCTGGGCGCTCGCCTCGCAGTACCCCGCGATCCAGGCTGGACGCGACGAGGAAGTCCCGGCTGTGGGCCAGGGCACGTTCGACCTCGGCCGCACTCATCCAGCCGACCGCCCTGGCCTCCGGCACTGTGATCCCTGCTGCTCCGCCCGCCCAGCGTGCCGCCGGCGAGCCGCGGAACGGCTCGTCCAAGGTGGGGCGTTCAGCCGCCCCTGCCGAGGGTGCCTGGGTCGGGCGGGCGGTCTCGGCTGCCAGCGGCGGGGAGGCAGGTGCGTCGCCTGCGAAGAGGTCCACGATGCGCCCTGGGGCGAGCGCCAGCGCCAGCAGCACCAGCGAGGCCAGCAATCCGGCTGCGTACCAGGCCGTGCGCCGCTTGGGTCGCGGTGGAGTGTAGCTGCGCCAGCCGTCTGGGCGGCCGGGCTCCGTACGCAGCCGGCCCGTCACCTCGCGGGCCCGGGCCGACGGCTCCGTGGGCGCGTCGGTGACCCCCGCCACCGACTCACGCACAAACCGCTCCCACTCCTCGTCCGACTTGGACGAGCCGGTCGGCTCCGAATCCGTACCCATACCCAACCCCCCTGACCATCAGCCCATCGCAGCGGCCCGCACCCCCGCACCGCGACCGCATGATGACACAGCACACTGACGGCAACGCCGACAGGGCAGACGGTGAGGGCGCGCCACCCCTACCCAACCGGCCGACAAGAGGGCTCAGTCAGCACTGGCAGCATTGCCCACGCTTGCCGAAGCAGGTAGCAACAGCAATCCAAGCCGCACTTTCCGCAGTTGACGAGCGCTTCCGAGAAACGACGATCCCCTGGCCTGTCCATGAAGGGCTCAGCGGACGGTGGTGCCGACCTTGCTTGTCGCGAGTGTTGGAGTCAGACGTGCGGGAGCAACACGGCGCGTGCCCCAACCACGTCCTTGTCCGGGCGTGGTGCCTGGGCCGGAATGTGCTGACAAGTCGCTTGTGGCAGCTGAGAGTTGAGTCGATCCTCCTCCTCAGGGTGCAGCTCCGCCCCGATCGTGCTGCCGTCACGAGTCGCCGATGAGCCCGTATCGGGTCACGCCTCCGGTCCCGTGGCCCGGGTTGTTCGACGGGGTGCCGACGGTATTTCTCCACCACGTTGCGGAGCCCGCGTTCAGCGAGCGGGAGGGGACACCGCGGGCAACCGTGTGCTTCTGGCGTGAACAGGCGGACTCCGAGTGGAGGGCCGGGGCCATCGAGGCCGTTCCTGCGGGAGTGGAAGACGGCGACAGCACGGAATGGTTGTTCGACGTCCTGACCGATGGCCGTCCCGAGGCGTATCAGCAGTTCGCGGAGGAGTGCTACGAGGTCGCGGTGGACATCGAGGCCGTTCGTCACGCCTACGCGCTGCGACCGCTCACCCGGAGCGTCGTGTCCGCACTGAACCCGGATGTCGAGCTCGCCGATCTCGATGAGGATCTTTCGCAGATCGGATATCCCGCCCCGGGGCCAGAGGCCGGCCCCGGGACCTCGTGATCGCGACGAGGCGGCTTTGTGCGGAGGACGTCTGGGCCGCCGCCACGCCTTCCACGAACCCGGCACCACCGAGGCCGAAGCCTGAGCGGCCGACCGTCTGACCGCGACCCTCTCGTGGCCACACCGTTCACACCGCCGTCAAGATGACCGCGCAGGCGGAGCGGGCACACCTGTCAGCCGCCCGGGGCAGGGCCGTCGATGCCTGTCGCTGCTACCTGACCGGCCACCTCGATGAGTTCCACTGCGACGTCGCGCTGGACAGCGGCGGCCGATCGCCGCTGTCGGGGTCGAAGGCGCCCGTTCACCACCTGATCGCCGACCGCCTCTGCGTCACCGGCGCCCGCTGTGACCTGCCCGGAGCCGAGGCCGTCCTGCGATGGCGTGCCCTCGCGTCCCACGGCGAACCTCGATTCCTTACGGGCGCTTTCACGCCGTACGCGAGTATGAACGCCTCTACCTGCCTTGAACCAGCGGTGGTTGGAACTCGCGGCTTGATCACGGGACTCCTTGCGGACAGAGTGCGACCCATGAGGTTCACAGGCATGCCCACCAACGCGCGGACCACCCGCGTCGACGCGGCTCCCGCGGTGCACAGGCAGGTTCATCAGTGAGCGCCGAACTGCCCTCCTTCCGCTACCACCCCGATCCCGTCGCGAGCGGATCCATCAGCGAGAGCGCCGAGACCTGGGCCTGTCGCACGCGCAGTACTGGGTGGATCTACACCGCGACCTTCTATACAGCCCAGGACGTCAACGGGCAGTTCTCCCCCTGGTGCATCGCCGATGGCAGCGCCGCTGAACGGTTCGAAGGTGAATTCACCGACTCATACGGGTTCGACGGCGTCAGCGAGGAGACTCTGGAGCACGTCACCCACCGCAGCCCCGGCCTCCACGCCTGGCAGGATCCGCGCTGGCTCGTCCACTGCGACGACGCGGCCGCCTTCATCGCCGAGGTCGGTCACACCGATCTCGCCGCCCACCCCGACGCACTCGACCAGCTCCGAACTGACCTACGGATCGGCGGTCGGCGCGAGGCATCCCAGGTCGAGAGCTTCCTGACCCACCTCGGGCACGGCACGAGCGCCATGCTCTTCCGCTGCACCGTCTGCGGCACCCACCTCGCCTACGCCGACGCTTCATAGCCACGCCCAGCCCTGACGCGCCTTTCCCTGTGAAGATAGCCACGCCCACATGAGGTGGCGCTTTTGTGACATGGCGTCGAAGCGCCAACGCACTGTCTTCACAACATTGCGTCAGAGTGAGTGACTGCGTGGGTCTCATGCACTTCAAGCTCACGAGGTTCCCTTGCGCATGCCTCCGCCCCGCAGACGCGGGCTGACAGCGGCTGTCGCCGCACTGGTGGCGTTCACGGCCACCGGACCGTCCGCCTCGGCCGGCACACCGTCTTCCACACCGGATCCCACCACGGTGTCCTCCGCCGGAGGCACCGGCACCAAACGTGTCATCACGTTGATCACCGGTGACAAGGTGACGGTCACCCCGACCGGGAGCGGGCGTCCGATGACGTCGGTCCTCGATCCGCAGGGCGGGCCGGCCGGAGCCCATGTGATGTCGGTGGGCGACGACACCTACGTCTACCCCGACGCCGCGGTCCCGTTCATCGCGTCGGGAGCACTCGACGAGAGGCTCTTCAACGTCACCGAGTTGCTGGAGGCCGGCTACGACGACGCCCGTAGCGACCGGCTCCCGCTGATCGTCACCTACACCGACGCCGCCGTCCGCTCCCGCAGCACCAAGACCCCTGAGGGGGCGCGAAAGACGCTGACGCTGAGCAGCGTCCAGGGTGCCGCGATATCGGCCGAGCACAGGCGTGCGGCAGACTTCTGGTCCTCCCTGACCGGAGGTGAGAGCGCCTCCGCGGCAGCTGCCTCGCAGCCGTCCGGGCGCCTGGCCGGGGGCATCGCCAAGGTGTGGCTGGACGGCAAGGTCAAGGCCACGCTGTCCGACACGACCGCGCAGATCGGAGCCCCGGCGGTCTGGGAGAGCGGGAACACCGGCGAGGGCGTCGATGTCGCGGTCCTGGACACCGGGATCGACGCCGGGCACCCGGACTTCGAGGGCCGGATCGCCGCCACGCGGAGCTTCGTACCCGACGAGGACGTCACCGACGGGAACGGTCACGGCACGCACGTCGCATCCACCGTCGCCGGGACGGGTGCCGCGGCCGGCGGAACCGAGAAGGGCGTCGCCCCGGGCGCCAGGCTGCACATCGGCAAGGTCCTCAGCGACAAGGGCGAGGGCGGAGACTCCTCGGTCCTGGCCGGCATGGAATGGGCGGCCCGCGACCAGCACGCGAAGATCATCAGCATGAGCCTGGGCGGTGAGCCCACCGACGGCACCGACCTGCTGAGCCAGGCCGTGAACCGGCTCAGCGAGGAGACCGGCGCGCTGTTCGTCGTCGCGGCCGGCAACTCCGGCCCCGGCGCGAGGACCGTCGGCGCACCGGGTGCCGCGGACGCCGCGCTGACTGTCGGCGCGGTGAACGGCCCGGGCAGGGGTGTCGACCAGTTGGCGGTGTTCTCCAGCCGCGGCCCGCGCGTCGGAGACAATGGGCTCAAGCCCGACCTGACCGCCCCCGGCGTCGATGTGCTCGCGGCCCGTTCGCAGTTCGCGGAGGGCGAGGGCGCGTACACGACGATGAGCGGCACCTCCATGGCCACCCCGCACGTCGCCGGCGCCGCGGCCCTGCTGGCCGCCGAGCACCCGGACTGGACCGGCCGACAGCTCAAGGACGCCCTGGTCAGCACCACCACGGGCACCAGCCGCTACAGCCCCTACCAGGGTGGCGCCGGCCGTCTGGACATCGCGGCCGCCACCAAGGCCACACTGATCGCCCCCACCTCGGTGTTCTCGCAGGCCCGGTACCCGTACGCGCCCGGCCAGACCGCCCGCGAGGACGTCACCTACACCAACACCGCGGACACACCGGTCACCGTGGACCTGGCTCTCGCCGGGCCGCCCGGCCTGCCCGAGGGCCTGTTCGGCCTGTCGGCGGACCGACTGACCGTACCCGCGCACGGCACCGCCACCGTCGAGTTCCTCACCCATCTCGACCGCGGGCAGGACAACGCCGCCTACAGCAGCTTCCTCACCGCCACCGGTCCCGACGGCAAGGTACTCACCCGCACGCCCGTCGGGGTGAACAAGCAGGGCCAGCGCGTCACTCTCTCCGTCACGACGAAGCATCGTGGCGGCGGGCTGCCCGGCATCTTCTTCCTCAAGGACATCGAGCGGAACACCGTCCCCGAGGTGTACACCGTCGACGCCTCCGGCACCCTGGACCTCACCCTGGTCCCGAGCACCTATGCGGCCTGGATGATCGCCGACGTGCCCGGTGTCGACGGCACGCACGCGCTCGGTCTCGGTGTGCTCCCCGTTCCGCAGATCGACCTGAGCGAGAGCCGCACGCTCTCGCTCGACACCTCCCGGCTGCGCAAGGCGGCCGCGCTGACCCCGCAGGAGACGGCCAACGGCGGCTTCCGCGTGGACCAGTACCGGTCGTACGGCGACCGGGTCCCCTACGGCGTCAGCTACCTGCCGGAGCACCGGGACTACGACAGCCTCTGGCTGCTGCCGACGGAGAAGGTGACGCGGGGCGCGTACGGCCTGCACACCCGCTGGCGGCAGGTCCAGCCCCCGCTGACGTTCGCCTCGGGCTCGCAGACGTACGACGACGTCGCCGTCCAGTCCAATTCCCCGGTCCTGCCCGAGGGCACCGGCGGGTACCGGGCGGTGTGGCTCGGTGACGGCTCCGCCGAGGACTTCCGCAAGGCCAAGGTGCGTGGCCGGGTGGTGGTCGTCCGCCGCAGCGACACCGTGCCGGCGCCGGACCAGGCGAAGGCGGCGGCCGAGGCCGGCGCAAGGCAACTGCTGATCCTGAACGACGGCTACGGAAGGCTGGCCCACCTGCTCGAGGCCCCGCCACTGCCGGTGGCCACCCTCGGCGCCGACGACAGCGCACGCCTGCTGACCCGGCTCAAGAAGCCCGGCACCGACGTGCTGAAGGTCGTCTCGCACCCTTACCCGCACTACCTGTACGACCTGGTCCGGCGCCACGACGGCGCCGTCCCGAGCGACCCCTCGTACCGACCCGGTCCGGGTGACCTCGCCAGGATCGACGACTCGTTCCGTGACACCAGGCAGGGCCGGGTTGCCCAGTCACGCTGGGACCTGAGCTTCAGCGGTGTACACCTGGGGGTCGACCCGACTCTGGTTCCTGCCCAGGGGAAGCTCACCTCCTGGGTCACGGCGGACCCCGACCTCACCTGGATGTCCACCGCGTCCGCCGACAACACCGAACTCATCCAGTCCAGCACGGCACGGTCGTACAAGCCGCGCAGCGTCTCCGGCGAAGTCTGGTTCAGCCCTGTCCTCCACCCCCGCTTCGTCCAGGGCGGAGATATCGCGACGCCCTTCCGGGCGGGCGAGGGCATGAGCACGTCCATCGTCACGGCCTGGGGCGACTCCGGCGGCCACGCGGGCACCTCGTCGACCCCGGGAGCCACGAAGGTGTCCCTCTACCAGGGCGACAACCTCCTCGCGGAGAACACCAACGACGGGCTCAGCATCAACGGCCTCGCGCCCGAACCGCTGCCGTACCGGCTCGTGGTGGAGGGTGAGCGCGCCGTGCCGGGCCGCCCGTACTCGCCCCGGACCCGCACCGAATGGGGATACACCTCCGCCTCGCCCGATGACGTCGAGATTCACCCGCTGCCGCTGATCCAGCTCGACTACGCGGTGGCCACGGACCTCTCCGGCCGGGCACACCGCCGGACCGGCCTCGCCGTCACCCCGTCGCACTTCAAGGGCGCGCCGGGTGCTGGATCGATCCGCACCGTCACCCTGGAGGTCTCCTACGACGACGGTGCCACGTGGCACCGCACGCCGATGCGTGCCGGCGGTGACGACTGGAGGACATCGCTCCACGCTCCGCGCCGCGCTCAGTTCGCGAGCCTGCGCACCACAGCGACGGACGACAGCGGGAACACGGTCAGCCAAACGGTGATCCGCGCCTTCGGCCTCAAGTAGCAGGCGCTCACTACCCGGGGCCCTGTCCGTGTGACACACCGCGGACAGGGCCCCGCCATGTGCCGGCGGGCACTGAGCCGAGCAGCCGGGTGCATGAGACGGGCAGTGTCCTGGACGCTGCCCATGCCGAGACCCGCACACCCGTCGCGGGCCGGCCACTTCACGGCCCTGACGGCAGTTCCGTGAGTCGTCGGTCGCCCGGCCTTGGTCATGGCCGAGGCCGGGTTCGGGGACCACCAATACACCTGTCCGAGCGCTCTCCCGACGTCCTGCGAGCGGGAGACGCGCGATGGGGGTATGCCATGTCGCGCAAGGTGACCTTGGGACCCATGAGGAGAGCAGCTATGTACGCGGTAGTTCGGCGCTACGAAGGGGTGACCGACCCTGCCGAGGCGGGACGGCGAGTGAACGAGGGATTCGTGCCCATCCTGCGGCAGGTCTCCGGATTCGTGGCCTACTACTGGGTCGACGCCGGGGACGGAGTGATGGTCTCCACCGGAGTGTTCGAAGACCAGGCCGGGGCCGAGGAGTCGACCAGGAGGGCGGCGGACTTCGTCCGGGCCAACCTCGCCCCGCTGCTCCCCAGCCCTCCCCAGGTCGCGGCCGGCCAGGTCGTGGCTGCCGGTTAGGGAACTGCGCAGTGGCGCTCCGCTGCCCAAGGATGCCCGCAGGAGCCGCTCCCGGAAGGACTGCCGCCACCTGCTCGTTCGGGCCCACATACAGCCCGGCGGCCCGATCGTGGCGGTCCGGGACCATCTCGACACCCATCGGGCAGCAGGGCTGAAGCGGTACGGGCCCGAGCATGACTGCCTCACCACCGTCCGCCTCCCGCCGCACGGACCCGACCTCAACCCCGTCGCGGCCGTCTGGTCACTGGTGCGCGGAGCGAGGGCCGAGACCGCCTTCGACACACCGGACGACCTCGACCATGTCCTCCGCCGACAGGCCTGACCGCTCGTGGCCCGTCGGCCGAGCTGGAACCCTTCGTGACTCCCACTTCGGCGTCTACGCCGCGGGGAACGGCGTGGACGCAGGTGCTCTCTTCCTCCTTCCACCGGTGGAGCAGGGCCTGGCAGCCCTGGAGCCACACCGGCGATTCCGGACAGTAGTAGACCCTGGTGCGCGGCAAGGGCGCGATCGTCGCCACGCCTCGGGGAGTGGAGAAGCAGGTGGAGCAGCGCGGACTCGTCAGCGGCCTGCGTGCCGTGCTGCAATCGGAACGCACCCCACGTCGACTCCCGCGGTACCGCAGCCGCGAAATTCCGCGGAGGGAGGTGAGATCGGGTGTGTAGCCTCTGCCCGTGCGAAACATCGAACGACTGGTGCCGGCCGCTCAGCGGATCGACGCCGTCGCTCTGCGCGAGCTGGACGCTGACGAACTTGCCCGGTACGTGACGGATCCGGCCCACCCGTGGTGGCGGCGTGAACCGTGTGTCCGCGCGCTGGCCGGTCGGGTGCCGGAGAAGCGGGTCCCCGAGCTGATCGCCCGTGTCCAGGACCCGCACGACTCGTCCAGCGTGCGCATCGCGCTGCTCGACCTGCTGGGGGACCGGGTGGAGCTGCTGCCGTGGCTGCGGCACGAGAACCGTGAGGCGGACGGCGACTTCGGCATGCGCGAGGCCTTCCTCAAGGCCCGTGGACGGCTCGGCGACCGCTCGGCTCTACCGGAGCTGGCGACCCTTGCCGCCTCCGAGTGGTGGCCGCGGCGCCTGCTCGGCGAGGCAGGCCTGTACGGGCTGGCCCGGCGGTACGGGAACGAGGCGATCCTGGCCGACCTCGGCGACGAACGGCCCGAGGACCGGGCGGCCCGCCTCCGGCTGCAGGACGAGGAACTCAGCGTGATCGCCCTGGCGGACCCCGACCGCTCCGTCGCCTTCCTGGCCCAGTCTCTGCTGACGGACCAGCACCGCGTGCGCGCCTACCTCAACGAGGCGTCGACCACCGAGGCGAAGCTCTGGGCCGCGTACGCGCTGTACCGCCTGACCGAGGACGCGGCCGAGACGCGGGCGATCTACGACCGTCTGGGCCGCCCCCGCGTCGAGGTGGCCGGCCTGGACGAGGAGCTGCGCGGCGCGATCGTGCACGAGTACGCCAGGGACTGCAAGGAGCGGAGTGACCCGCGTTGGCGCGTCGAGGCGCTCTGCACCGAACCCCCGGACCGGCCCGACCAGGACGAGCAAATCGACCGTGCCATGGCCGCGCTGACCGAGGCGGGCCTCGAACCGGCATCCCCGGTCTCCGCCGGTGACCACCACCAACAGGGCGAGGGTACCTACCACGTGATCGAGTGCGGGGAGAGCCTGGTGCAGATCAGCACCCTCGGCCGGTTCGCCACCAGCGACGACGCCGACCCCATGGCCCGTCAGGCCCTGGAAGCGGCCGGGTTCCGCTGGATCGACTGGGAGACCGGTGCGATCAAGGTCGCCGACCTCTGCGTCTATTACTTCGGTGGGCGGTCGCCCCTCACCGTTGACGCTCTGCTGTTCTACTGGCAGGACTGAACCTGACTCTGAAGCTTCTATAGATCGTCAAGCTGTAGGGGACGGGCCGGGTGTTCCGCTGAGTGCGCTGGTGAGGTGGTGGTAGACCTCGCGCGCGACGAAGCGCTTGAGACACCTGAAGATGTCCTTGCTCTTGAGTCCTTCGAGGGTGCGTCGTGCCACGTAGTCGCGGGTGCGCGGGTCGTGCCGCATGCGGACCAGCACGATCGTGTGCAGCGCACGGTTCGCCTGGCGGTCTCCGCCGCGGTTGAGCCGGTGCCGGTCGGTGCGTCCGGAGGATGCCGGGACGGGTGCGGCAGCGCACAGGTGGGCGAAGGAAGCCTCGGATGCGAGTCTGTCGGGGTTGTCGCCGGCGGTGACCAGCAGCTGCCCGGCGGTCTCGGGTCCGACGCCCGTCAGCGCGAGCAGGGCAGGCGCGGCGCGGGTGATCAGCCCGCGCAGGTCGGCGTCCGCGTCGGCTATCTCCTCGTTCAAGTGTCGGTAGCGCCTGGCCAGGCGCTTGAGCGCCAGTCTGACGGCTGTGGCCGGGGTGGCCGGATCGGTGCCCGGGCGGCTTGCGGTCAGCCGCCGGACCAGCTCGGTCGTGGTCAGCGAGCGCAGTGCTTCGCGGACCTCGGCGGGTGCGGTGATGATCAGTGATTTCATCTGGTTGACGGTCTGGGTGCGGGCTTTGACGGCGCTGGCGCGTACGACACGCAGTCCGCGGATTGCCTCGACCGCGCCGTCGCGGTGCTTCGGCGTTCCGGTGGCGCGGCCGGCGAGCACCGCGGTGGCGGCGGCGTAAGCATCAATGGGGTCGGACTTCCCTGCCGCCCGACGAGCTCGACGGTCGGGTCGGTCCACCTCGATGACGGCGATCTGGTTACCTCGGAGGTAGCGGCCGAGTTCGGCGCCGAAGGAGCCGGTGCCCTCCATCCCTACGACCAGCACTCGGCCGTGGGAGTGGAGCCACTCCAGCAGGTCCCGGTAGCCCGCGGGCGTCGTGGGAAATGCCTCGGTGGCCAGGTGCCGGCCGATGGTGTCGATGACGGCGGCCTGGTGGACGTCGGTGTGGGTATCGACCCCGCCGATCACCTCGATGGGCTGTGACATGGTGGCCGGGTTCCTTCCGTGCGCGGCGAGTTGGCTCGCGCGCACCGGCCGGCGGACGGACACGACTGTGATGGGACCACGCGGGTCAAGCTTCTATGAGGTCACGATCACCAGCCGGTACACGCGGTGGCACCGCTCGGAAGGTCGACGATTCAGAGTGAGGACAGCCGAAGCGTCAATCGGGGATCGGGTCAGACCCTCGAGCGGTGCCATCCACATCCTCACAGTCGGGGATCTTGGAGCTGCCCGGTGCGCCTGCGTGATCGGTGGGCATGCTCGGGGTGTTCCGGGAGCCTGTGCGGTTGTCGAGGTGTCTGTCGTCGCTCCGTCCTCGTTCGGATGAGCAAGTCCCGCCTCTGACCGCGCAGATCGCGTGAGCGAGCAACCCGGGCGGTACGACGGCGATGTGGGTCAGAGACCGCCTGGACGGGCTGTGGCGTGACGAAAATTTCACCGACTGGTATCCGTGTGACGGGCGTCCGGGTCTCCCGCCTGCCCAGACGGCCTCTGTCTGTGGGCACGCGGTGCGTGCTCGGCCTGTCGGACCGGCAGGCCGCCGAGGCAGTGCGCTGCCGCATCGACTTCATGTACGCCATGGTCGAAGAGCTGGACGATCCCGGCTTCCACCACAGTGCGCCGACCGACTTCCGCGACTGCCTCGCCGAGGACGGTCGTGCCGACCGCCCCCTCGATCTCGCACCGGCCCGCCTCGAGGAGGCCGGTCTGGTGGGCGAGCGCACCGATTCCACCCATGCCCTGGCGGCGGTGCGCGAGCTGACCCGGGCTGGAGATGGTCACCAGGCGGTCCGGGAGGTGGCCGCGAGGTACGACAAGCTCGCGGCCCGCTATGAGGCGACCGTCCTCTCAGCGCCCCTCAACGAGTGCCTGTGACCAGCACATTCGAGACGCCCTAGGGTCGCATCCCGAACAGGAAGCGGGTCGCCCGCGTGCGGCGGACCAGCAACTCGTACGCGGTGAGGGTGAGGACGAGGGCGATCACCACGAGCACGGCGTACTCGACCAGGATCGGCGCAGACCAGCCGATCACGAAGTAGGCGACAGCGACCACGATCGGCTGGTGCAGGACGTACACCGGCAACACGGCTGCGGAGAGATAGTCATAGAGGCGCCGACGCGTCGTCGGGGCCGGATTCGGCGCCGCACGCGGGTGGTCCGGCCGCCGACGGTCGAGGAGGCCCGGGATGGCGACCACCAGGCACCATCCGGCCGCACCGAACAGCGCCCGTGAGACGGTGGCCAGGGCGGTCATCTCAGTGAAGGGCTCGTCGGCCAGGGCGAAGCCGGGGCCGGCTGCCGCGAACAGCAGGGCGCCGAGCCAGGCCGCGGTCCCGGCGTCGCGCCGCATCACGGTGCGCAAGCGGTCGTCGGCGGCGAGCGCGAAGCCGGCAACGAAGAACAGCAGGTACGACCAGCGGTGCCAGCCGGCGTAGTCCTCCTCCAGCCGTGCGAAGGCGCAGATCGCCGCGAAGGCGTGGGCCGGCAGGAACACGAGGCCCCGCCGGTGCAGGGTCGCCTCCGCCACCCGGCCGCCGATGCGGCGGACGCGTTCGCGCGGCAACCACCGGTGGAACGGCACCAGCATGAGGGAGAACGCCAGGAGGAGCACGACGAACCACAGATGGCCGGTCTCGAAGTGCTCGCCCTGGACGAGGAAGGGGAACTCTTCGGGTTCCAGGTGCACGTCGTAGAAGCGGGGCAGGAAGCCGAGGTACGACTCGTGGTAGTCGGCGTCGGCCGAGCGCAGCCGCAGCCACTGCGGCAGCGGGTTCAGCGCGAGGGTCGCGAAGACCAGTGGAACGCCGAGCCGCAGCAGCCGTTCGCCGACGAAGCCGCCCGCGCCGCGGCGCTGAAGCGAGTGCCAGGCACCGAGGCCGGAGATGAGGAACAGCAGCGGCATGGCCCAGACGACCCCGAACCCGGCGAGGATCATGATGGCTTGGGTGGTCTCGGCGTTCTTGACGTAGAAGTCGTCGTCGGTAGCGAATACGAGCGCCGAGTGGAAGAAGACCAGCCCGATCACGACCAGCATCCGGATCGTGTCCAGCTCCGGCCGCCGCTCCGGCAGCGGTGCCCGCGCCGGTTCTGTACGCGTCGCCATGTCTGTGCCCCCCGTCGCCTGCACGTCACCAGTGTGGGAAATGCCGCCGCCGGGCGCCACCCCTCGCAACGGACTCCGCTCACACCGGAGATCAACTTTCGACAGCGCCCTACGACCCGTGTCTTACGTGGTGAGGCGGACGGGGCGCTTGCAACAACCGCTGGCGGCGACGAGTCCGAGAAGGGCCAGGTAGTCGTGGCGTAAGATCACCGTTCGAGGGGTGGTGGCATGGCCAGGGCAAAATATTCGTGGTGTGCGGCGATGGCGGCGGCACTGCTGCTGGTCGGCTGTAGCGGTGGCGTGGAGAGCGACAGCGGGAACGACAAGGCGGTGGCGCTCACGAAGGAACAAGTACGGAAGACGTTGCCGGACGGCGAGGCTATGACGGGTTGGAAGGAGTCCGCTCCGCCCAGGGCCGTCAAGATGAACGAGTTCTACCGTTCGCTGGCTTGTCCCATCAAGGACGACGCGGGATGCGAGAACTCCCGCTTTCACGGCGTCTCGACCTTCCGGCACGACGGTGATCCCGCCACCGTCACCTTTCTGATCATCGCTTACGGCAGCGAACAGGGCGCCCGGGCGGCGTACGACCCGCTCTGGGACGGCTACTACGGCAAGATGATGGGACAGGGGGCGAAGCCGTTCAGGGTCGGCCCGATCGGTGACGAGCGTGACGCGCGATTCGGTTCCTCCGGCTACCGCGGCGAGCCCGGCGCCCTGATCCAGACCCGGGTCGGCACGGTGCTGCTGTGGACCCTGGCGGCTGCCGCGGACAAGGGCGGCATCGAAAGGGACGGAGTCCGGGACCTGGCCACGGTGTTCGCCGAGCGGGCCCGACAGGTCCAGAACGGGGACGCACCCTCCGCAGCGCTCGACGGCTGACCGGGCGGCCGCCCCGGGACCCGTCCCGCTGCTGGAGAGCGGAGGAGCCCGGCGATTGGGGGAGTGGCCGATGTCGCGGATGCCGGAGCGCGTGAACCAGCCCGCTGGGGCTCTGACGAACTCTCCATCGACAGAGCCCGTACCCCGGTTGCCACGGAGGGGGCCAACTCCTGGGCCGCCGCCAGGCGGTCGTCCCCGTCGAGGGGGGTGTCGTCGGCCAAGGCCATCAGTCGACCCCCACTCGCGCCCGCGCCGGACAACAGGCCACGGTCGGCTGACTCCTCGGGAAAGCTCAAAGCGCGATCGGTCGGTACTTCAGGGCCTCATCGACAATCTCCTCCGCGGACGCGCCCTCAAGGTCGTCCGAAGGGTGGAAGACCAGGTCACCCACGCGGGGATGCGACACGTTCGCCTCCAGGAGCCGCAGGTAGTAGTCGCTCTCCGGAGAGGCCGTCAGGAGCCTGCGAACGATCTCAGCGAGCTCGTCCCGAGTGACGTCCGCAACCACGGGGCGAGCCGGCCTGGCGGCCTCCGTCGCGAACTCCTCCAGGCTCCTGCTTCCGTCGTACTCAGCAAAGTCGAGGGCCACGTAGTCGTGATGGGTCATCGCGTTGAAGGCCGCGATCGCCTCGCCCGCCGCCTCCGGGGAGACAGTCAACAGGTCAGCGATCCGCACCACCTCGGCGCACAGCTCTTCGAGTCGCTGCCGACTCACGGGCGGGGGCAACAACTCCGGTCTCAGGTCCACAGTTTAATGATGCCGATCGGCGTCGACGGCGTACTGCGTGGTCGCGGTGATACCTCGGCCGTCGCTGAGCGCGTTTCGTGCGAGCAGGCGGGAAGTCGAGGGCGGCTCCTGGTACGGCCGTGAGGCGGAGATCAGTTGGCGCCAGGTGGCGATCGCCCCCCGGCGAGTGCTCGGACCTCTTGCTGAACGGAGTCGTCGATCCGCAGCGTTCCAAGGGCTCGCCGGGTTGCTCGGGTTGCTCGATCGTTTCGGGCTGCGGTACCTACTGGAGTTCCATGGCGGAGGCGGCGGCCCGGTCCGCGAGATCGATGCTCGACCCGTCGCCTCTTGTGGATCGTGATCGACGCCCACGGCGTGGTGTGAGGCTCAGTTCATTCCCGTTCCCTCGGAGAGCCAGCCTCTATCGCGTGACGCGCACGTGAGCAGATGGAGGGATCGAATTGGTGGAGATGAAGATGACGGCCCGACAGCGGGTGCTGGGGCTTGTGGTGGCCGCTGGCGTTTTCATGGTCGCAGGGTTGGTCGGCTGGTGGTCCAGCCGATCAGGCGGACTGCTCGTGGTGGCACAAGTACTCCATCACCCCGTGCTGTTCGGCCTGTTGATTCTGGTTGCGCTGACCGCCGCTGTGGTCATCGGCGTACGGAACCTTCTCTTTCGGGCCCTGGTTCTGATGGCGGCGATCCTTGTCGGGTTCCTCGCCGTACCGATGGTGCTCTTCGCCGGAGCGGGGCGCGAGGTGACGATGAACGAAGCGGCGCCCCATCGCTCCGACCGGCATCTTGTGGTGGAGGAAGGGGCGGCGATGATCGACCCGCTGTGGTGGGTCTACGTCGACGAAGGATCCGGGCTCACCAAGCGCCGTTGGCAGGTCGGCTACTTCAACGGGGACGCCTCCGACGCGCTGGTCGAGGCTTCGTGGGTGGGGCCGGACCGGGTGCGCCTGGTAACGGCGGGCGAAGGGGACACGCAGATCCACCTTGTCGATCTCACCCCCGAGAGCGGTGAGCCTTTGCGTACGCTGTCGAGGGGGTAGCAGTCACGGTAGCCGCTGGGACAGCTCAACAGCTCAACAGTCAACAGCTCTCAATGCAGCAGTCTGGCAATGAAGCTCAGCCTGCGCCGCGTTGAGCAGCCGCGGTGCTCGCTGCACGGTGTTGCGGGGCAGGTGGCTCCGTCCGCACGACCCGCGCCACCACCGAAACACATGCGGCAGATCGTCCCGACCTCTCCATGGATCGGACCGCCTGTCGGCTCCAGTGGTTGTGAGCCGCCCTCAGTTGCGCAGCTCGTCGAGACGGTGGAGGTCGTCGCGGACCGACTCTCGGTCCTCGGCGGTGAGGTCGACCGCGTCGGCCCTGGCGAGTGCCGTCGTCGCGGTCAGTTCGTCACCGAGGCGCCCGGCCACATCCGCTCGCAGCACGAGGAGGCGGAGCAATTGTGCGGGTGTGGGCCGCTCGTCCTCAAGGTGAAGCACTCGGTCGATGACCTTCGCGGCGCCCGCTGGGTCCTCCTTCGAGTCCGCGAGCAGGGACGCGTGGTGCAGGGCACGGGCGAAGGTCTCCTCAGGGGCCGGCCGATGGCGCTGGTCCTCGCTCGTCCGCTGTCC
Source organism: Streptomyces sp. NPDC002309 (assembly GCF_053593375.1). NCBI lineage: Bacteria > Bacillati > Actinomycetota > Actinomycetes > Kitasatosporales > Streptomycetaceae > Streptomyces > Streptomyces sp. NPDC002309. Next base: position 54,222 of record NZ_JBSFCI010000041.1, read on the forward strand.
GACGCGGATGCAGTTGCCGCCCGGATCTGTCATGAGGAACTGCCGCACGCCGTACGACATGTTCTTGAGCGGCCCGATACGCGGCAGCCCTCGGGACGGGATCCTCCCGTACGTCGTCCTGAGCCCCGCCCGAAAGGCGTCATGCAGCCCGTCGACGTCATCGGTCAGGACGTAGCACGTACTGACCGACTCGGCCGGCTCGTACTGCTTCACCCCGAAGAACTGGAGCTCGATGCCGCCGCGTTCCACAACCGCGTACGGGTTGGGGCTCTTCTGCTGGAAGGTCACCTCGAACCCGAGGGCGGTGTAGAAGTCGAGAACGGGCTGAAGGGCCCGGCACGGCAGGATCGGAATGGTTTTCTCAGCCATGACGCCTAGTCTAGTCAAACTTGACCACAAGGTCGGTAGGTTGTCGGCATCGCTCATGTCGGCGATGCCTCACGGTCGAGGTCCACTATCCCGACAGGTCCTGGTTTGATCTTCGCCCTGGGGGCTCGAACGGCGTCTCGTTCGAGGCGTGACCCACCTGGTAGGGGGCGTGAGTCGAATGCGGGTTCCCATAGCATTGCGTCGCCCGGATGAGGTTGCGCCTGACGAATCGAGTGAGCTCGTGAGTGACGATGTCCTCTCTGTCTTTCCGACCGACCCGCACTGGCAGCCTGAGCCGACTGCGGCTGAGCGTGCTGCGTCGCTCGTGAAGAACCTGGCCCCCGGGCTCCCTGACGGTGTCGACGTCGAGATTGACGTCACTTGGCACGACGCACTCACCGTCGTCGACTGTGGTGAGAATCTGCAGAAGATCGGTTGTCCCCGATGCGGCGCGTCGATCGACACCGAGTGGTGGGCTGACCTGCTCGAAGCTCATTGCGAGGACGGCTTCGCGACCCTTGCCGTGTCGACCCCCTGCTGCGGCGCCGCGACCTCGCTGGACGCCCTGGAGTACGACTGGCCCTGTGGCTTCGCACGATTCGAGATCGCCATCTGGAACCCAGAGCGCACCTGGTTCAGCCATGAGGAACTGACCGCCGTCGGGGGCGCACTCGGACATCCGGTGCGGCAAGTCAGGGCGCACAGCTGACGCACTTCAGTCCGCGAAGAATCCGACATCAGCATCCCGTCCGGGACGGCCCCAACGCGAAGACAGCCGCCCTGGTGCACACCCTGAGCCGGTGCCACTGGCTGGAGCGCTCCAACCTCGCCGTCGTCGCGGCCACCAGCGTGATGCCTCAAGGCGGCCTGAATAACGGTCAGAGCCGGCCGCGAGGACGCCGCGGCCCTCAGGGTTCTTCCTGCTCGCCAAGCCCATGACGATGCCGTTGTGCGAGAGAGCCGGGCAGTTGGGGCCGGACTCGGAGACGGACGTCGAAGAGCGATCCTGAACGGCCCGGGAGCAGACTGCAGAGCTTCGGCCCCCGGTCAGTCGGCTCGGCTCCAGCCTCGCTGACGATTCAGCAGGCCGGGGGGCGCGTACTGGCGCACACCCGGCCGGATCTGAAAGTGCTGTGCTCCTCAGTCACCGGAGGGAGAAGGCAACGGAACCGTGTCGGTGGTCTCCGAGGGAGGGGAGCGGTCGAAGCGGGGCATTGTCAGCCCTCCATCACCATGGATGTCCCTGAGGATCAACGTGGGCATGTCCATCATGACAGGTCAGCGGCGTTTTTCGTAGGACGGAACGCACAGTTCGCGAGCCTTGTCCGGCCCGCTCCACAACTCCCAGAATCTCCCTCGTGCAATCACCCGGGGACAGGGGGAATATGGGCAAGATCGATCACGACGCGGTGCTGCGGGCTCGCGTACTGCTGCTGGGCTCCGGCCAGCTCAGGTTGTCCGAACAGGTCCACGCGTACCGGGTTCTGGCGGAGGTGAGTCCGAAGGCGTACCTCCCGAAGCTGGTCGACGCGCTCCTCTCGATGACCTACCTCAGCCGGGACACGGAGGTGGGCCTGGTGCTGGGCGCCGAGGCGGTCGACGCAGCCCGGAGGATCGAGGCCGGGGCGCCGACCCGGGCAGAGCGGTTGTGCGACGCGCTGGACGCCTACCAGCAAGCTCTCTTCGCCCTCGGGCGTCGAGCAGAGGGACGTGCGGCCTGCGAGGAAATGGCCAAGGCTGGAAGGAGCGACAGGCTGGCGAACGTCCTGGCGGAGGAGGGGCGCTTCCGGGAGGCCGCGGAACTCAATGAGAAGGCAGTCCGGAACGGCATAGCGAAGTATTCCTTCTGGAACATGGTCGAGTGGGCGGCGAACCTGGAGGGCGCCGGCCTGCACGATCAGGCATCGACCGTCTTCCGCGAGCTCATTGACGGGACCCGGCACGAGGCCGCCGACCAGCACGACGCGCTGGCCATACTCACCTGGGAGCTGGTCCATCTCTCCCGGATGCGCGAGGCCACCGGGCATGAGGCGGACGCCTCGGCCACCCGGCGGAAGGCCCTGACCGTCCTGGAGGAACTGGCAACGACGGGCGAGCCGAAGAACCTGAGCTACATCCTGGGGTGGTGGGTCACCCTGTTTGCCCTGTCGGGACGGGCCGACGAACCAGTTGCGAACGCTGAGTCCCCGATGCCGCCCTTCGGCACCGACCTCCGGAGGCCGGGCGTCACACGGGATGCCTTTCTCAGCACTCTGCCCGAACTCGAAGCACAGGCGGCGGAACTGAGCGAGGCCGGCCGACTGCCCGAACTGGTCGACATCCAGCGCAGAATCAGCATTCGCGCGGCCCTCCGGGAGGGCGACCGCTTCAACCAGTTCGAGGAGCGGTTCAAGCCGTACTTCGACGAAGGCGTGGTGCTCGCCCGGCGCCTGCCCGACGACCCTGCACGCCTCGCGCGGGCCTTGGTGGACCGCTCTATGTTCCTCGTCGCAGCGCGGACCTATGAGCCCGCGTATGCTGACTTCGACGAGGCCGTCGCCCTCCTCGACAGCCAATAGTTCCTTTCCGGGCCAGGCGCTTTCCTGGTCGGGGAGCGGGTCAGGGCTTCGGCAAAGTCGGGGCGAGGGGTCGTTCCAGGTGGGTGCAGGTTGTGCTGACGTCCCAACGCCAACCGCTCGGGTGACGGTGCACGCGGCCCGCAGCCATCGGCGCGTGCTCGGACTGCCGCTGCGCGGGTATTGCCGACCGGTCCGGGTACGTACCCCAGCATGTCCAGCCCTGCGCTGTCCTTCGGTTCCGCTGCCCGCCTCTACGACTCGATCCGGCCCACCTACCCAGTACAGGCGGTCGCGTGGGCCATCGGCGCCGAGCCGGTGCGCGTCCTGGACCTGGGGGCGGGCACCGGGCTACTGACCGGTGCATTGCGCGCCGGCGGCCACGAGGTGATCGTGGTCGAGCCCGATGAGCAGATGCGCGCCGTGGCCGCCGAACGCCACCCGGGCACGCAGGTGCTCGCCGGCAGCGCGGAGGACATCCCATTGCCGGACGAGTCCGTCGACGCCGTCGTGGCCGGGCAGGCGTACCACTGGTTCACTCCGCAGGACGCCCTGCCGCAGATTCACCGGGTGCGGCGCGAGGACGGCGTCTTCGCTGCGATGTGGAACATCCGTGACGACCGGACCCCGTGGGTGGCCGCGCTTTCCGGCATGGTCGGCAACGAGGGATACGGCCTGGAGAGCGCCTGGCAGTACGGGCCAGTGACGCCATGGTTCACCGACCCCGAACGTGGCTTGACCGAGCACACTGTGATCGTCCCGACGGACCGGCTGATCGACCTGGTGCGGTCCCGCTCCTCCTACCTGACCGCCGACGCAGCCGAGCAGGCCCGCTTGGACCGGGAGATCGGCGAGTTGGCCGCCACCAACCCGGCCCTGGCCGGCCGCGACAGCATCGAGATGCCCTACCGGACCTACGTCTACCGGATGCGGCGGGTCTGATTCCTGGCCCGAAGCCCCGGCGAAGCTCATGGCAGTTGCATCCGTTGGTCCCCGTGGAGAACACTGCGGCCGAGCTGGCCCTGGTAGGCGACGGAGACGACCGGGCCTGGCCCTCTGTGCTCGCCGCACAGACACTGAGAGACCGTCGGGTGACTGGGCCTCCCACCGAGACGGAGGCAGGGACGGCTTCCGTGATCATGGAGTTCTCGAAGCCCCGTGATCCGACTGGAAGACCGTGCCTGCCCGCGCATGATCTCCAATCTTGACTGCCCTTGACCAGCTCGCCGACCAGCGGGAGGCCGGACCCGGGGAGGTTTCCGGCCTGCTGGAACGGCTGTCCGAGGTGCCGGACCCGCGCGATCCGCGTGGTGTGCGGCATGCCCTGGCCGTCGTGCTAGGCAGTGTCTGACAAATGATCACGAGCTGGCTTCGCGGAGCCAGAGGATCAGCGAGGCCAGAACGACTCCGGCACGGTAGCGGTCGGCGAGCTTGTCGAATCTGGTCGCGATCGCGCGGAACTGCTTGAGGCGTGCGAAGCATCGTTCGACCACGTTGCGCTCGCGGTAGACCTCTGCGTCGAAGGCGGGCGGCCGGCCGCCGAGGCGCCCTCGGCGCCGGCGGTTGGCCGCTTGGTCGCGGCGCTCGGGGATCGTGACGGCGATGCCACGGCGCCGCAGCAGGTGCCGGATCGCCCGGCTGGAGTAGGCCTTGTCGCCCAGGACTCGGGTCGGTGTCCTGCGCGGGCGGCCGGTGCCGACTCTCGGAACGCGGATTCCGTCGAGGACCTGGCCGAAGGCGGTGGCGTCATTGACGTTGCCGGGCGTGAGCACGATCGACAGGGGTAGGCCCCGGCCATCGACGGCGAGGTGGACCTTGGTGGTCAGCCCGCCTCGGGACCGGCCGAGGGCCTGGCGCGTCTGCGAGCGGCCCGGATCTCCCAGTTCGTCCCCGTCTGCGGCCCCCTTTTGCAGGCGCCGGTGGCATGCTGATGGGCCCGGTTGACCGTGGAGTCGACGGCAACGGTCCACTCCACCCGGCCCACCGCGTCATCACGGACCTGGACGTGTTCCAGCAACTTCGCCCAGGTCCCATCCGTTTCCCAGCGGGCGAACCGCTCGTAGACGGTCTGCCAGGGGCCGTACCGCTCGGGCAGATCGCGCCACGGAGCCCCCGTCCGCAGCCGCCACAGCACCCCGTTGACCACCTGCCGGTGATCACGCCACGGACGACCACGTCCATCCACCCGCGGCAACAGGGGCTCTATCCGCTCCCACGCCGCTTCCGTCAACTCGCCTCGACCAGCCACAAGATCAATGATCAGAGTGCTCGTGCTCGGACTCTCGCGCGGGGTCTGTCACGAAACGGCTCAGTCGGTAGGTGGTCGGCATTCCCAGGCGTCCGCACAGCGTGTCGATCCGGATCATCGACCCATCGACTCCGGCTTCCCGAAGACGGCGCAACCTCGTACGCATCTCCGCCTGGTCCGGAGTCTCAACGACCACTTCCCACTGTCCCGCGTCCGGCCCGGTGCGAGCAGCAGGCCGCTGCCGCGCGTCCTCCTGCCGCCGCCTTCTTTTCCCCTGTCCTGGCACCTGCCCAGAATCACTGGCTGGCGTCAGGACGGCAAGGCAATGGGACCGAGCACGCACACTCTCGGTGATCATTTGTCAGACAGGCCCTAGCCCTGACCGCGTGCGCGGTGCTGGCCGGGGCGACCTCGCTGCTGGCCGTCGGCGAGTGGATCGCCGACGCCCCGGCCCACGTGCTCGAACAGCTCGGCGTCCGAGCCGATCCCGTGATGCTTGGGCGGCAGTTGCCCTCGGAGTCCGCGGTGCGGCGCCTGCTGGCACGCGTCGACGGTGACGCCCCGGACCAGGCAGTTGGCGGCTGGCTCGCGGACCGCCGCCCCGAGGCGACCGGGCCGCGCGCGCTGGCCGTGGACGGCAAGAGCCTGCGCGGCGCCGCCAAAGCGGGCGGCCGGAAGGTCCATCTGCTCGCCGCCATGGAGCACGCCACCGGCCTGGTCCTGGCCCAGCTCGACGTCGGAGACAAGACCAACGAGATTACCCGCTTCCAGCCGCTGCTGGAGACCGTGGCGGATCTGGCCGACGTTGTGGTCACCAGCGACGCACTGCATACACAGCGCGAGCACGCCACCTACCTGCTGGGGCGGCGGGCGCACTACATCGTGATCGTCAAGGGCAACATGAAAAGGCTCCGCGACCAGGTCAAGTCGCTTCCCTGGAAGGACATCCCCCTGCAGGACCGCGTCAAGGGCATCGGCCACGGCCGCTCGCAGATCCGCCGAATCAAGGTCGCCACCGTCAACAACCTGCTCTTCCCCGGAGCCCGGCAAGCCATCCAGATCAAGCGACGTCGCACCGACCGCAAGACCGGCAAGACCACCGTCAAGACCGTCTACGCGGTCACCAGTCTTACCGCCAAACAGGCCGAACCCGCCCAGCTCGCCCGGCTGATCCGCGGACACTGGCTGGTCGAGGCCCTGCACCACGTCCGCGACACCACCTTCGCCGAGGACGCCTCCCAGCTGCGAACCGGCAACGTTCCCCGCGCGATGGCCACCTGCCGCAACCTCGCCATCGGCGCCCTCAAGCTCGCCGGAGCCGTCAACATCGCCGCCAGCCTGCGCCGCAACGCCCGCGACCCACGCCGCCCGCTCGAACTCCTCGGCCTCGGACGATCACAAACCGGACGCCTTCCGACTTCGCCGAAGCCTTGGGGAGCGGGTCGGGCGCAGCGTTTTCCGTAATGCGGGCAATCACACGGCCTGACCTGGAGGGCCGGGGAAGCGATTCGGCACGAAGGCGGAGTGCGGGGTTGTGCCCGGTGGCTGCCGGAGTCCGGCCGGAGAGGACGCGCCGTCACCGCGTGCCTTTGGCGCGCCGGGCGCAGCCACCAGGGTCACAGCCGACCACGCCGCAGTGTGGCGGGTCGCTTCCGCCGGCCCCTGCGAGCACCCAAGTTGATCACCGTGGGCCAGAGCCGACGGGGTTCATCGGACGGTGGGGTCAGGGCATCCGCCTCAGGCGCGCCTCGTGCCCGCTCGGCAAGGCTCGATCCTCGTGAAGACCACGGGCATCGTTCGCCACCAGAGGGTGGAGCGTGTGCGCGCTGACGGCCGATGCCGAAGTCGTCGGCTTCGCAGGGCCGGTGAGGTGACCTGGGGCACTGGTGGTGCGGCTTCCGGACGGCCGTAGGCCCGCTGCAACAAGGCCAACGGTATTGTCCTGGCGGTCGAAGATCCGCCAGGACTTCAGTCGTGCGACGCCATGCTGGACCGGTGCCCGTACGGCCCGGGATGAGCGGCCAGAACGATCACGCGAGCGGACGTGTGCGGGTGCCGTTCCCCCGTGAACAAGTCGGACGCTCAGGCATTCGGCGGCCGTAATCCGGATCCTCCGCGCGTCCCTCCGGCCAGAAGCGGTGTCTGTCCTTCGTAGTGCACTCCTGTCGCCCCGGCGGGCTTCGCCAACACGCTGATCGGGAGTCGGCGCCACGCTTGGGCCAACGGGCCGGCCTACTTCTCGATCTGCAGTACGGACATCATGCCGAGATCCTCGTGGTTGAGGATGTGGCAGTGGAGCACGGTTTTGCCCGGGTAGTCCAGGAACCGGGACCGGATCACCATGGTGCCGCGCGGTGGAATGTCGACGGTGTCCTGGAATCCGTAATTGGTTCTCGGCTTGCCGTTGATGCTCATCACCTGGAAGTCGTTGGTGTGGACGTGGAACGAGTGCACCTCGTCGGTGTCGTTACGGATGGTCCACTCCTCAACCGTGTTCAGCTTGACACGGAAGTCGACACGGTTGTGGTCGAACTGCTTGCCGTTGATGAAGAACTGGGTACCCGCCGCGTTTTCGGTGTATGTGATCGTCTTGCGCCCTGCGACGGAGGCCTTGGCGAGGTCGTCGGTGGGCCCGAAGGTGGTGGGCATGGCCTCGGGGGCCATCGGCTCGCCGGCGGACTCAACGGTCGCGAGGGTCGCCTGCGGGAACTGGTTGCCGGCCTTTCCGGTGTTGTAGGGGAGCGTCCGCAATTCCCGGGAGCCCTCGGGGCCGCCTTGGACTAGCACGTCATAGCGGGCACCCGCAGGGATGACGATCGAGTCGGCCGAATAGACCTTGTTGACCGGATAACCATCCTGGGCCACGACGTAGAACTTCTGGCCCGGCAGGGCGACTTTGTAAAAGATATTGGCTCCGATGTTGGCGATCCGCCACAGCTGTGTCTCGCCGGGGCGGATCCGGATCCGAGGATTGAGCTGCCCGTTGACGGTCCGCGTGGTCGGCGCACCCATCTTCAGGTCCTGAGTCTTGATGCGGTCGCCGACGATTTGGAAGTCCTTGAGTGCGATGACCTGTTCGGTGATGCCCTGCAGGACCGGCGGCAGATACTTGTCGAGCCCGTCGACCACGATGATGCCGGACATTCCACCGGCGGTCTGAGCCGCCGATTGCGTGTGCGCGTGTGGGTGGTACCAGTACGTGCCGGACTCGAGGCTCTCCGGGAAACGGTAGGAGTATCGGAAGGTCTTTCCCGGGTCGATCGCCAGGAAGACATTGTCAGAATTCCCGACCGGTGATACGTGCATTCCGTGCACATGTAGATTGGTCTGCTTGTCGAGCTTGTTCTCGAACGTGATCTCCATGCGGTCGCCGGGCTTGAGGCGCAGCGTCGGTGGCATGTACTGGCCGTTGTAGGTCAGGGCCCACAGGCGTCGGCCCGCCACGTCGACCTTCTTCTGCTCGACGACGATGCGTGTGCGGAGCAGCCCGTTTCTGCTCACCACCTGTGCAGGGTCACGCAGTTCGGTCGTGGCCGGGGCGGTGAGGGCGGCCGACGGGGAGACCGTGGCCAGGCCCGCCGGTGGCGGCGCCGAATGGGAGTGCGTGTCGGCGTCCGTACTTCCGGCACAGCCCGACACCAGAGCGAGGACGGCGAGAAGAGATACGCCGGTGGACCAACTCCACATGATACGCAAATACATTCCGGGTTGACTCCGTAGCGAGAATCCCTGGCGGGCGGACGAGACTCGTCGCACGCCATCCTGCCTTGGAAGATCCTCCTGGAGAGCAGCGACCCGCGAATGACCGGACACAAGCTCGATCCCGATACGCGGCGTCCTCGCGTCCTCCGAAGTCGCGGATGATGCGAGAAAACCAAGGGAGTAAACACTTAGCTTGGCGTTTAACCTCGGTGGGCTTGGTGTTTCTTGATCGACTCGGCGCGCTTGACGGTCTTGCCGACGTCGTGGCGCTTGGCGCGCTGCTTGTT
>NZ_JBSFCI010000042.1:0-54959 GCF_053593375.1 Streptomyces sp. NPDC002309
ACTGCAGGGGGGACCCTGTGGGAGAGTAGGACGCCGCCGAACAAATATTGAAGGAAACCCCGCATCTTCGGATGCGGGGTTTTCTGCGTTTAGGGGGCAGTCGCGGGCCGCCCCGCGCAGATATCAGAGGCGGCCTGTCGTCTTGAGTGCCAGATAGGCGTCCGCCAACGCCGGCGCCAAGTTCTCCGGGGTCGCGTCCACCACCGTCACGCCGTGTCGGCGGAGCTTTTCGGCGGTGCGGTGACGTTCGGACTGGGCTTGGGCTGCTGCTGCCGCGTTGTAGACGGACTCCGTGGTCCCGCGTGACGTCGACATGGCGGCGATATGAGGGTCCGCGACTGAGGCCACGAGCACTGTGTGGCGTTGGGTGAGCTGCGGGAGGACGGGCAGCAGGCCTTCTTCCATCGGGGCCGCGTCGAGGGTGGTGAGAAGGACGATCAGAGAGCGGCGGGGGGCCGCTCGAAGCGCGGTCGCGGCGAGACCGCGGGCGTCCGTCTCGATGAGCTCGGGTGCGAGTGTCGCCATGGCGTTGACGAGGGAGGGCAGGAGGTCGCCTGCTGTGCGTCCCTGGACCGACGCGCGTACTCGTCGGTCGTAGGCCAGAAGGTCGACGCGGTCGCCGGCGCGGGAGGCCAGGGCGGCCAGGAGCAGGGCGGCGTCCATGGACGCGTCGAGGCGGGGGGCGTCTCCCACGCGGCCCGCGGAGGTGCGGCCGGTGTCGAGGACCAGAAGGATGTGGCGGTCGCGCTCGGGGCGCCAGGTGCGTACGGCGACCGTCGTCTGGCGGGCGGTGGCGCGCCAGTCGATGGACCGGGTGTCGTCGCCGGGGACGTACTCGCGCAGACTGTCGAATTCAGTTCCCTCGCCTCGCTGTAGGACGCTTGTGCGGCCGTCGAGTTCGCGGAGGCGGGCGAGTTTCGACGGGAGGTGCTTGCGGCTGGTGAACGGCGGCAGCACGCGGACCGTCCAGGGGACTTTGTGCGTGCCTTGGCGGGCGAGGAGGCCCAGGGGACCGTAGGAGCGGATCGTCACGCGGTCGGCCTGGCGGTCGCCGCGACGGGTGGGGCGCAGGCGGGTCGTGATGCGGCGGCGTTCGCCTGCCGGGATCGTCAAGCGGTGGCGGGAGGCGGTGAACTCGGTGCCCGGTTGCCAGCTGCTGGGGGGCCAGGCGTCGCGGAGCTGGGCGCGCAGGGTGCGGCGGGAGGGGTTGGTGACGGTGAGGGTGACGTCCGCCGTTTCGCCCAGACGTGCGGACGTGTCACCGGAGCGGGTGAGGCCCAGGTGCCGTACCGGCGCCGCGAGGGCGTAGTCGCAGGCACAGGCGAGGGCGAGGGGGCCGTTCACGGCCAGGATTCCGGTCCAGCTGGGCTCCCACAGCCCTACGGGGAGGGAGCCGAGGGCCGCGAGGAGGGCGGCGCGTCCGGTGAGTGCCATCAGCGCGGGACGGGGACGTGGGCGAGGACGGCGTTGATGACGGAGTCTGCCGTCACGCCTTCCATCTCGGCTTCGGGGCGGAGCTGGACCCGGTGGCGCAGGGTCGGGAGGGCCAGGGCTTTGACGTCGTCGGGGGTGACGTAGTCGCGGCCGGTGAGCCATGCCCACGCGCGGGATGTGGCGAGCAGGGCGGTGGCGCCGCGTGGGGACACGCCCAGGGTGAGGGACGGCGACTCGCGGGTGGCTCGGCAGATGTCGACCACGTAGGCCGTGATCTCGGGGGAGACCGTGGTCTTGGCGACGGCTGCGCGGGCGGCCTCCAGCACGGCGGCGTCCGCGACGGGGCGTAGGCCGGCGGCGCGCAGATCGCGTGGGTTGAAACCCTCGGCGTGCCGGGTGAGGACGTCGATCTCGTCCTGGCGGGAGGGGAGAGGGATGGTGAGCTTGAGGAGGAAGCGGTCCAGCTGGGCTTCGGGGAGGGGGTAGGTGCCCTCGTACTCGACCGGGTTCTGGGTCGCGGCGACCAGGAACGGGTCGGGGAGGGGCCGAGGGGTGCCGTCGACCGTCACCTGGCGTTCCTCCATGGCTTCCAGGAGGGACGACTGGGTCTTCGGGGGCGTGCGGTTGATCTCGTCGGCCAGGAGGAGGTTGGTGAAGACCGGGCCGGGTTGGAAGGAGAACTCGGCGGTGCGGGCGTCGTAGACCAGAGAGCCGGTGACGTCGCTCGGCATGAGGTCGGGGGTGAACTGGACGCGTTTGGTGTCGAGTTCGAGGGCGGAGGCGAGGGCGCGGACGAGCAGCGTCTTCGCGACGCCGGGGACTCCTTCGAGGAGGACGTGTCCGCGGCACAGGAGCGCGACGACGAGGCCCGTCACGGCGGGGTCCTGACCGACCACGGCCTTGGCGATCTCGGCGCGCAAGGCTTCCAGGGCGGCTCGGGCGTTGTCCGCGTCCCCGGTCTGCCCGGCGTTGTCAGTGGTCGGGTCCATCATGGACGGCGTACCTCTCTTTCGAGGGCGTCGAGTTGGTCGGCGAGGGAGATGAGGGCCGCGTCGTCACCGGGCGGCGGGCCGAAGAGGAGGGGCTGCAGTGACTGGCCGTCGCCGTTGAGGTGGGCGGACAGTGCGGGGAGCAGGGCTTCGGGCGTGTGCGCCTGGGCGACGGGGACGCCTACGAGGGGGGCGAGGCGGGTGCGGGTGGTGGAGCGAAGAGCGGCGGCCGCGCGGTCGCGGGCGTTGGCTTTGCGGTAGAGGCGGGCGCGGCCTTCGGCGGTTTCGGAGGCGCGGATCGCCACGGGGAGTTTTTCGGGCACGAGGGGGCCGAGTCGGCGTGCCCTCCACAGGGCGGCGAGGGCTGCGGCGATGAAGAGCTGCAGGGTGCCCCAGAGCCAGCCGGAGGGCAGCAGGTCGAAGATGCCGCGCTCCTCGTCCGAGGTGGAGGCGTCGGCCAGTGAGGGGAGGTACCAGACCAGATGGGGGCGCGAACCGAGGAGTTGGAGTGCGAGCGAGGCGTTGCCCTGCTCGCCGAGGCGGTCGTTGAAGAGGATGTCGGGCGCGCCGAGGACGACGGTGTCGCCGCTCCCGGATGCCTCGGGGAGGCGGATCAGGCCGGCCAGGCGCTGGCTCGGGTAGCACTCGTCGGCTTCGAGGTGGAGGGCGGTGTAGCGGAGGCCGCCGGTGTCGGCGGCGCCGGCGCGCCGGGCGGGCGGGAAGTCGCAGTCGGGTTCGAGCGTGGACCGGAGGCTGGTGGCGGGGTCCGCGGTGACGCCGGGGGCGAGTTGCTCGACGGAGGAGCTGCCGGCGGCTACGAGGACGGTGCGGCCTCCGGACTCGGCCATCGTGGCGCGCAGCCGGGTCTTCTGAGGGCCCGTCAGGAGGTCGGGGACGGCGACCAGGAGAGTGGTGTCGGGGGCGGCCGCAGCGCGTGCCGCGTCGAGGGTGGTGACCACGCGGGTGGACACGCCGCGGTCGGCGAGGAGTTCGGCGACGGCGCGGCTGCCCTCGGGAGCCGTGGAACGCGGATCGAGGCTGCCGCGGTTGGTGTCGGAGCGGAGCAGGGCGATCACGGCCGCTGCGGCCATCAGGACGACGAGGGCGAGCGCGATGCCTCGGGTGCGGGTCCACACCTGGCGGGGGGTGCGCGAGGCCGAGGTGGTGGGGAGCTTGGCCTCGGTCGTCATCCGGCGGCTCCCCGGCGGGTGGTGTGGTCCGCGCTGTGGGCGCTGCTGCTGGTCAGCTGGGGTTTGGTGCGTTCGAGGTCGCGATCGAGTTCGGCGATGCGGCGGTATGACGGTTCGACGGCCGTGCGGCCTCCGTATGTGACGTCGTCGAAATCACGGGCGGCGGTGCGCAGCCGGTCCGCGTGGGTGGGCAGGGCGCGGCCGGCTTCGGTGGCTGCCTCGTCGGCGGTGCGGCCGGGGCGTGCGTCGAGAAGGGCGCGTTCCTCGAGCGAGCGGACGATGGCGCGCATGCGTTCCTGGACGGCCTGGTTCCAGTGGCCTTGGGCGGCGTGGGCCTCGGCGGCCGCGCGGTGTTCGGCGGCGCTGCGGGGGCGGTCGTTGAACAGGGCGGCGGAGGAGGTGGGCCGGCGGCGTGGGGTGCCCAGGCGCCACCACAGGGCGCCCAGGACCGCGAGGACGACCGCGAGGACGACGAGGAGGCCGAGCGTGCCTCCGGGGGTGGCGTCGGACGCGAGGCGGAGCAGTTTGCCGAGCCACTCCCAGAAGGCGTCGAGGAGGCGTTGGAAGAGGCCGGGGTCGTCCTCGTGGTACATGCGTTTGGAGAGCTCGCGGCGGGCCGCCTCCCGCGCGGGGTCGCGGGGGATCGTGAGCGGCGGTTCGTCGTCGGAGCCGGGCAGGGACAGCACGGAGGCGCCGTCGGTGCGGTGCGGCGGGCGTGCGGTCAGGTCGCCCGCGCGCAGCCAGGCGCGGACGACGGCTTCGCCGGCGCGTGGCAGTGGTGGCACGGCTGAGAGGACTCCCCCGGCGAGGCTCACCGCATCAGCTCCCCGGGGAGGGGTGGGAGGTGCCGTGGTCCTGGACGCCGGCGGCGCGGGCCAGTTCGAGGTCGAGGGCCTCGCGGCGGATGCGCTGGTCGATGTAGAGGAGCACGGTGACCCCGGCCGCGATCGGCAAGGTGATCATGGCTCCGATCACCGAGCCGATGCCGCTGATGATCAGGAACGTCCAGCCGAAGTCGCCGGTGCCTTCGAGGAATCCGCTGACGCCGTCACCTCCGACGGCCGCGGCGAGGAACGTGAAGGGGATGACGATGATCGCCGCGACGAAGTTGGCGATGATCGTGGCGAGCAGCTGGATGCCGAAGACGCGCCACCAGGAGCCGCGGACGAGCCGCGCGGAGCGGCTCATCGCCTTCAGGATGCCCTGCTTCTCCAGCATCAGGGCCGGGGAGGCCAGGGAGAAGCGGACCATCAGCCACAGGGCGAGGAGCGCGGTGCACAGGCTGCCCAGGACGGTGAGTGCGGCGCCGGCGGCGCCACCTCCGGCCAGGGTCACCAGGATGCCGGGCACGGCGCCCACGACGGCGACGCCCAGGGCGATCAGGAGCAGCAGGAAGATCAGGCCGAACAGCCTCAGCACGCGCGGGCGGGCGTCGTGCCAGGCCTCGCGGGTGGTGACCGGCTTACCGAGGACGGCGCGGCTGGTGACGGTGGTGAGCAGCGCGGTCGCCGCGACGGTGCCGATCAGGGAGATCAGGAAGATGACCCCGGAGCTGAGCAGCGCGTCGCCGAGGGCGCGGCCGAGTTCGCCGAGGGTGGCGTCGGGGTCTTCGAGGGCCTCGGGGCTGGTCCGCTCGTTCAGGACCAGGCCCTGGAGCAGGATGACGATGATCTCTGTGAAGACCGCGACGGTGAGGGCGATGCCGAGCACGGTGCGCCAGTAGGTGCGCATGGTGGAGACGGCGCCGTCGAGGATCTCGCCGACGCCGAGCGGGCGGAGCGGGATCACGCCGGGCTTGGCCGCGGGCGGCGGGGCGCCCCACTGGCCGCCCCAACCGCCGCCGGGGCCCTGCCAGTTGCCGTACCCGCCGCCGTGGCCGCCGGGGGGCCGGCTGCCGCCCCAGCCGGGTCCGGGCGGTGGGGGCGGGGGAGTCGCACCGGGGGTGGACGCACCGGTGGGGGCGGACCACTGGGCGGGTGGCGGCTGTTCCTTGGACCACTTCGCGCCGGTTTCCGGCGCCTGGGGGCCTGGCTGGTCCTCGGGAGGCGAAGGCTGCGAGGGGTGCGAGGACTGCGCGGGGCCGGGCCGGTCGGCCCGCTCGGGGCCGGACGTGCCGGGCTCCTGCCCGTCGGACGGGGCGGATCCGGGCGAGGCCCAGCCCGGAGTGTCGTTCATCGTCGCTCCTTCACAGTGCCCGTCCGCTGTCGCGGCGGCAGGTTGGCAGACATCGTGCCATGGGGCGTTCACCCAGGGACCGGCCGAGGTATGGGTGCCACACCTTCAATTGTCCGTCGTGGAACGGGCAGACTGACGGCATGGCTGATCAGTACGCGCAATCCGGCGAGGACAAGTCCACCGGTAGTCCGGCGATCCGCTGGGACGAACCCCCCGAAGGGCCGGTCGTGGTCCTTCTCGATCAGACGCGGTTGCCCGCCGAGGAGGTCGAACTGGTCTGTACGGACGCTTCCGCCCTGGTGGAGGCGATCCGTTCGCTCGCCGTGCGCGGGGCGCCGCTGCTCGGCATCGCGGGCGCGTACGGCGTCGCGCTCGCCGCCGCGCGCGGCTTCGGCGTGGACGAGGCCGCCCTCGCGCTGGAAGGCGCCCGGCCCACCGCGGTGAACCTCTCCGTCGGCGTGCGCCGGGCACAGGCGGCGTACGATGCCGCGCTCGCCGGCGGGGCCGGTACCGAGGGGGCCGCCGAGGCGGCGCTGGCGGCCGCGCGGCAGCTGCACCGGGAGGACGCCGAGGCCAGCGCGCGGATGGCCGAGCACGGGCTGGCGCTGCTGGACGAGCTGCTGCCGGGCGGCGGGCACCGGATCCTCACGCACTGCAACACCGGGGCGCTGGTGTCGGGCGGGGAGGGTACGGCGTTCGCCGTGGCGCTCGCCGCGCACCGGGTGGGGCAGCTGCGACGGCTGTGGGTGGACGAGACACGTCCGCTTCTGCAGGGTGCCCGGCTCACGGCGTACGAGGCGGCGCGCAACGGGATGGCGTACACGCTGCTCACCGACAACGCGGCGGGTTCGCTGTTCGCGGCGGGGGAGGTGGACGCGGTGCTGGTCGGGGCGGATCGCATCGCGGCCGACGGCTCGGTGGCCAACAAGGTCGGCACCTATCCGCTCGCCGTGCTGGCGCGGTACCACCATGTGCCCTTCATCGTGGTGGCGCCGTTGACGACGGTCGATCCGGAGACCCCGGACGGGGCGTCCATCGAGGTGGAGCAGCGGCCCGGGTACGAGGTGACCGAGGTCGCGGCGCCCCACGTGCCGGTGACGGGCGCCGGTGGTGGGGTGCCGGTGGCGCCGCTGGGGACGCAGGCGTACAACCCGGCGTTCGACGTGACGCCGCCGGAGCTGATCACGGCGATCGTCACGGAGGAGGGTGCGGTGTCGCCTGTGACGGCTGAGGCGCTGGCGGAGATGTGTGGCCGGGGGCGGGGTGCGGCGGTCCGTCAGGGGCCGACAGTGCCCTGATCTTGGCCTGTTGTCGGCCTGTTGTCGGCCTGATCAACGGTCTCGGGCCCCTCGGTCCGCCGAGCTGTGCGGGGTGAGGGGCCGGTGACATCTGATCGAAGGCAGACAGTAGTGACCAGATACGACTATCGTCACTGGCCAGTGAGCCTGCTCACCTGCGCCTCCTTCACCGTTATGAGAATGGGATGATGTCGTTTATGAAGGGACGAGTCCTTGTCGTCGACGACGACACCGCACTGGCCGAGATGCTCGGCATTGTGCTGCGTGGTGAAGGTTTTGAGCCGTCTTTCGTGGCCGACGGCGACAAGGCGCTGGCAGCGTTCCGGGAGGTGAAGCCCGATCTGGTGCTCCTCGACCTGATGCTGCCCGGACGGGACGGCATCGAGGTGTGCCGGCTGATCCGGGCGGAGTCCGGGGTGCCGATCGTCATGCTCACGGCGAAGAGCGACACCGTCGACGTCGTCGTGGGACTCGAGTCCGGGGCCGACGACTACATCGTGAAGCCGTTCAAGCCCAAGGAGCTCGTGGCCCGTATCCGGGCGCGGCTTCGCCGGTCGGAGGAGCCCGCGCCGGAGCAGCTCGCCATCGGTGACCTGGTCATCGACGTGGCCGGGCACTCGGTGAAGCGTGAGGGGCAGTCGATCGCGCTGACACCGCTGGAGTTCGATCTGCTGGTGGCGCTGGCTCGCAAGCCGTGGCAGGTGTTCACCCGGGAGGTGCTCCTGGAGCAGGTGTGGGGCTACCGCCACGCTGCGGACACACGGCTGGTCAACGTGCATGTGCAGCGGCTGCGCTCCAAGGTCGAGAAGGACCCGGAGCGGCCGGAGATCGTAGTGACCGTCCGAGGAGTCGGTTACAAGGCCGGACCGAGCTGACATGTCCAAGGACAGTGCCGCTTCGGCGCCCGGCCGGTCCGGGGCCCGCGCGGGGCGGCCTGTCGGCCCGAGGGCGGCGGGTTCCCGCTGGGGCCGGCTCCTGGAGAGCGGGCTGCTCCAGGGCGGAGTCCAGGGCAGCCCGGTCTTCCGGCTCTTCATGCGCTGGATACGGCGTCCGCTGCTGCCCGTCATGCGGCTGTGGCGGCGGAACATCCAGCTCAAGGTCGTGGTGACGACCCTGCTGATGTCGCTGGGTGTCGTGCTGCTGCTCGGTTTCGTGGTCATCGGCCAGGTGCGCAACGGGTTGCTGGACGCCAAGGTGAAGGCGTCGCAGAGCCAGGCCACGGGCGGCTTCGCGGTGGCCAAGCAGCGGGCGGACGAGGCGGCGAGCGGTACCCGTGAGGACCCGTCCACGGTGGTGGACGGGCGGTCGTCGCAGAACGTCATCCAGTGGATGAGCGATCTCGTCTCCTCGCTCTCCAGCGGTGGTCAGGGCGCCTTCGACGTGGTGACGCTGCCCGCCGGGGACAACAGCGGCGGAGGGCGCGGACCGCGTGCCTCCGGTGGTGTCGACCCGAACACGAGCGTGCCGGAGGCTCTGCGCGAGCGCGTCAACAGCAGTCCGACGGCCGCGCAGAGCTACACCCGCATCGTCTACAGCGGCGGCAAGGGCTCACAGCCCGCGCTGGTCATCGGCAAGGAGGTCAACGACCCCAACGGTGACCCCTACCAGCTGTACTACCTCTTCCCGCTCACGCAGGAGGAGAAGTCGCTGAGCCTGGTGAAGGGCACCTTGGCGACGGCGGGTCTGTTCGTCGTCGTGCTCCTCGGGGCCATCGCCTGGCTGGTGGTGCGGCAGGTCGTGACGCCGGTGCGGATGGCGGCCGGGATCGCCGAGCGGCTGTCCGCCGGACGGCTGCAGGAGCGGATGAAGGTCACCGGCGAGGACGACATCGCGCGCCTGGGCGAGGCCTTCAACAAGATGGCGCAGAACCTTCAGCTGAAGATCCAGCAGCTGGAGGACCTGTCGCGGATGCAGCGGCGTTTCGTCTCCGACGTCTCGCACGAGCTGCGGACACCGCTGACGACCGTCCGGATGGCGGCCGACGTCATCCATGAGGCGCGGGTGGACTTCGATCCGGTGACCGCGCGGTCGGCGGAGTTGCTCGCCGACCAGCTCGACCGCTTCGAGTCGCTGCTGGCGGACCTGCTGGAGATCAGCCGCTTCGACGCGGGTGCCGCGGCGCTGGAGGCCGAGCCGATAGATCTCAGGGAGGTCGTGCGGCGCGTGGTCATTGGCGCCGAGCCCCTCGCCGAGCGCAAGGGCACACGCATACGTGTCGTGGGCGACCAGCAGCCCGTCGTCGCCGAGGCCGATGCCCGGCGCGTGGAGCGGGTGCTGCGCAACCTCGTCGTCAACGCCGTGGAGCACGGCGAGGGCAGGGACGTCGTCGTCAAGCTCGCCGCGGCGGGCGGGGCGGTCGCGGTCGGGGTGCGCGACTACGGCGTCGGGCTCAAGCCCGGGGAGGCGACGCGGGTCTTCAGCCGCTTCTGGCGGGCCGACCCCGCACGCGCGCGGACGACGGGTGGCACCGGCCTCGGGCTGTCGATCGCCCTGGAGGACGCGCGCCTGCACGGGGGCTGGCTGCAGGCGTGGGGTGAGCCCGGCGGTGGCTCGCAGTTCCGGCTGACGTTGCCGCGTACCGCGGACGAGCCGCTCCGGGGCTCGCCCATACCGCTGGAGCCCAAGGATTCCCGCCGCAACCGCGGCCTCGACGACGCTGGGCTGCCGCGTGGCGGCGTGGAGAAGACCGCGACCGTGCCGGCCCAGGCCACGGGCAGCGGTCAGCCGGCGGCGCGCGACCCGATCCCGTCCTGGCCGGCCGCGGTGGCCCCGACGGCCGATCCGACGGCGTTGCCCGGCAGCGGCGCGCGAGTGGTGCCCAGGCCCACGGGAGGGACCGCGGTGCAGGCGGGCAGGCCGGCGGGCGGGACGGCGCTCAGCGGCGCCCCGGGAGGTGCCTCGGACGCCGGGCCGGAGGGGTCGAACGATCAAGGGGAGGCATTTCGTGGGCGCTGACCGCGAGGGGGGCTCCCGGCGCACGCCGGGACGCGCGGTGGCGTACGTCGCCTGTGGCGTCGTACTGCTGTCAGGGTGCGCCTCGATGCCCGACAGCGGAGACCTGCGCGGCGTGGAGTCCACTCCGCGCCAGGAGACTCAGGTACGGGTCTTCCCCATGCCGCCGCGGGAGGACGCCCCGCCTTCCGAGATCGTGCAGGGTTTTCTCGAGGCGCTGACCAGCGACGACCCGCACTATGCGACGGCGAAGCAGTATCTGACGGCGGCGGCCGCGAAGACGTGGCAGCCGGAGCTGTCGACCACCGTGCTCGCGGACGGCCCGGACGCCCAGGTGAGCTCCGGGGGGAGCCCGCAGGACGGGGGCGACTTCTCGTTCATGCTGACCGGCACCAAGGTCGCGTTGGTGGACGCCCAGCAGTCGTACACGCCGACCGAGGGCTCCTACACCAAGCCGGTGCACCTCACGCGGGACAAGAAGAGCGAGCAGTGGCGCATCGACGGGCTGCCGCAGGGCGTCGTCCTCGGGCAGTCGGACTTCCAGCGCAACTACATGTCCGTCAACAAGTACTACTTCGCCTCCGAGACCGTGGTGGGCGCGTCCTCGCAGCCGGCGGCGGTCGCCGACCCCGTCTACGTACGCCGGCGCGTGGACCCCATGACGCAGATCGTGCGCTCCCTGCTCAACGGGCCGACGACCTGGCTGGGTCCCGTGGTCAGGTCGAGCTTCCCCACCGGTGTCGCGCTGCGCAAGGGCGTCGGCGCGCTGACGCCCGACGACCGGAACCGGCTGACCGTGCCGCTGAACGACAAGGCCGCCCGGGTCGGGCCGGCCAAGTGCAGCGAGATGGCGGCCCAGCTGCTGTTCACGCTCCAGAACCTCACACCCGCGGTCGACGAGATCGAGCTGCAGGCGGGCGGTGCGCAGCTGTGCGTGCTCAGCGAGGACGGGGCGGCGGCCGTCGCCGCCCACGGGCCGGCCCGGCGCGCCGACTACCTGTACTTCGTCGACGGCGAGCACCGGCTCGTCCGGATTCCGGCCGGCAGCCGGAGCGCGAGGGGCGAACCCGTGCCGGGAGAGCTGGGCCAGGGCGTGCTGGCGCTGCGCTCGGCGGCGGTGTCGCGGGAGGAGCACAGCGCGGCCGGGGTCGCCCTTGACGGCAAGGCGCTGTACGTCGGTTCGCTCGCGTCGGGCGGCTCGCTCGGGGAACCGCTGGTGCGCAGCACGGGCCGGACGGAGAAGGACCGGCTGACCACGCCCAGTTGGGACACGCGAGGCGACCTGTGGGTGGCCGACCGCAATCCGCAGGACCCGCGGCTGCTCGTGTTCCCGGAGGGCAAGGGGCAGCCGGTGGAGGTGCAGGTGCCGCGGCTGGACGGGCGGATCCAGTCCGTGCGGGTCGCCGCCGACGGCGTCCGGATCGCGCTGGTGGTGGAGAAGGACGGCAAGCAGTCGTTGCAGGTCGGCCGGATCGAACGCGGCGAGAAGGGCCAGGTGACCGGCACCGCCGGTGTCTCCGTGCTCGAACTGCGTTCCGCCGCTCCGCAGTTGGAGGAGGTCACCACCATGTCCTGGGCGGGTGACTGCCGGCTCGTGGTGGTCGGGCGCGAGGAGGGGGGCGTGCAGCAGATGCGGTACGTCCAGGTCGACGGCTCGACGCCGGAGGTACCGGCGCCCGACGCGCTCACCGGGGTGAAGGAGATCGCCGCCTCCGAGGACGACCGGCTGCCGCTGGTGGCGTACTCGGTGGACGGGATCGTGCGGCTGCCGGACGGGGCGCAGTGGCAGACGGTGGTGAAGGACGGGTCCGCGCCGGTCTATCCGGGGTAGTCGGTGGGGTCGGTGCCTGGGGTAGTCGGTGGGGTCGGTACCTGGGGTAGTGGGCGGGGTCGGTGTCTTGGGCCGGTGCCTGGGGTAGCTGGTGGGGTCGGCGCTTTGGGTCGGTGCGGGGTGGTCCGGGGCCGGCGCGGGGCGTGACGGTGTCGTGGTGGCGGCGCCTCGGCCAGGGTCCGTACGACGGTGGAGTTCGGGCCGGGGGCGGGTCGGTGCCGGGGCGGCGCGGGTCGGTCCTGCTGTCGGGGCGTCCCGGTTGCGGGGCGAGCCGGTGTGGTCGCCCCGGGGCGGGCCGGTTCCCGGTCCTTCGTTTCAGGGTCCGTCGTGTCCGACGGCCGCTCTCGCTGGGCAGGAGCCTGGCGGAAGCGGCAGTTTGTGCTTGTCAGGGGCTTGCGGCCAGTTGTCCACAGAAGTTGTCCACAGGGGTGGCGAGGCTGGGGGCGGCGTTGGCACAGTGGTGGGCATGCGGGGGTGGTGGCGGGACCTCAGCGATCTGGTGCTGCCGGCCGAGTGCGGAGGCTGTGGCAGGCCTCGCACGGTGCTCTGCCCGGAGTGCCGTGCCGCCCTGAGCGGGGCCGCGCCGCGCCGGGTGCGACCGGTGCCCGAGCCGCGCGGGCTGCCGGTCGTGCACGCGGCGGCACCGTACGGCGGCGCGGTGCGCGCCGTGCTGCTGGCCCACAAGGAGCGGGGTGCGCTCCCGCTCGCCCGGCCGCTCGGGGTCGCGCTCGCGGGCGCCGTGCGAGAAGGGATCGCCGGGGTGCGCGGCGGGCCGGTGCTGCTCGTTCCCGTGCCGTCGGGCCGCGGCGCCGTGCGGGCGCGTGGGCATGATCCGGCCCGGCGGATCGCGCTCGCGGCGGCGGCCGAACTACGCCGTTCGGGGACGTCCGCGCGGGTACTCGCGGTGCTGCGGCAGCGGCGCCCGGTCGCCGACCAGACGGGGCTCGACGCACCAGGGCGCCTGGAGAACCTCGCCGGGGCGCTGTCGGTGGCCGCCGGTGGGGCCCGGCTGTTGCGTGAGGGGCGGGTGGTGCTGGTGGACGACGTGATGACGACGGGTGCGTCGTTGACGGAGGCGGCGCGGGCCGTACGGGCGACGCCGGCGGAGGAAACGGCTGGTTACGGGGGTGCGGCATCTGCGACGCGCGCAGATGTGGTGACGGCTGTGTACGGGGGAGTCATCGGGGAAAGGAGAGGGGAACGGATGACGGGGGCAATGGAAGGGAGCGCGGACCGCGAGGGGGCCGTGCGGGGAAAGACGAGGAGTGACGAGCCGGTGATCTGTGCCGCGGTGATCGCTGCGCCGCCGGATTCTTTCGAAATAAACCGGAACTGACTGCGAAGTCACATCGTTGCAGGTAGTGAGAGGGTCAATTCACCGGAATGGAGGTACGCGGCAGTAGAGGGTGACGACATCCGTCCCGGCGAGATATGTTCGGTTGTGAGGGAAAGGCCGCAGGCCAGACCTCGCTTATCCGAATGCCGTGCCGTGGTTTTTCGCAATCACCCAGAACGGCCGGGTGGAGATCTCGCCCATGGGGGAGGAGGTGGACGTCACCGAGTCCGCGGTCCCGGGGCTCACCGGGACCTGGTGCACAAGGGAGATGCTCCGCCGCTGAAGCGGAGCGATCCGGGAACGGAGTTCTGCGTGGACATCGTCGTCAAGGGCCGCAAGACCGAGGTGCCCGAGCGGTTCCGAAAGCACGTGGCCGAGAAGCTGAAGCTGGACAAGATCCAGAAGCTCGATGGCAAGGTGATCAGCCTCGACGTCGAGGTGTCCAAGGAGCCCAACCCCCGGCAGGCCGACCGTTGCGACCGAGTGGAGATCACCCTCCGCTCCCGCGGTCCGGTGATCCGGGCGGAGGCAGCGGCCAACGACCCGTACGCGGCGCTCGACCTCGCCGCCGAGAAGCTGGACGCACGGCTGCGCAGGGAGCACGACAAGCGCCACACGCGCCGGGGAGTGCGCCGGCTGACGGCAGCCGAGGTCGCCGACCACGTTCCGGGCGCGGCGACGCTCAACGGCGACGGCAGCGCCTTCGAGGCGGACGAGCCGAACTCGGTACCCACCAAGAAGATCGGCTCGCTGGAAGTACAGGGCGACGGCCCCCTGGTGGTCCGCGAGAAGACTCACGTCGCAGCACCCATGACCCTCGACCAGGCTCTCTACGAGATGGAGCTGGTCGGGCACGACTTCTATCTGTTCGTCGACTCCGAGACGAAGGAACCGAGTGTCGTCTACCGGCGGCACGCATACGACTACGGCGTGATCCACCTCAGCACGGACACCATGGTCACCCACACGCCCTCCCCCGACGCGGGGGGCCCGCTGGGCGGCTGACCTGATCCGGACGACAGCTGATCCGGGTGCCCCTGGAGCGCGTGCGCGCGCTCCCAGGGGCACCTGTGTGCGACCACTTCACCCGTCGCTCGGTCACCGGAGTGTCGTCCGGGCATGGAATCATGGCCGCAACGGCCCAACCGGTGGACCGTTGCCTTGGGTTGGCGATGGCACAGGACACAGGCCACAGCCTTCAGGGGGAGGAACGATGGCGGACAGCTTCGGACCGATGCGGGACGAGGACGCCGGCGACGGCGTGGTCGGCATGGGCTCGGACAGTGGCTCGGACGGGGACTCCTCACGCCAAGAACCGATTCGTGTCCTGGTGGTGGACGACCACGCTCTCTTCCGCCGTGGTCTGGAGATCGTGCTGGCGGCGGAGGAGGACATCCAGGTCGTCGGCGAGGCGGGCGACGGTGCCGAGGCAGTGGAGAAGGCCGCCGATCTGCTTCCGGACATCATCCTGATGGATGTGCGCATGCCGAAGCGGGGCGGGATCGAGGCATGCACCTCCATCAAGGAGGTGGCGCCCAGCGCGAAGATCATCATGCTGACGATCAGCGACGAGGAAGCGGACCTCTACGAGGCCATCAAGGCGGGGGCGACCGGATATCTCCTCAAGGAGATCTCCACGGACGAGGTGGCCACGGCGATTCGCGCCGTGGCCGACGGGCAGTCGCAGATCAGTCCGTCCATGGCGTCGAAGCTGCTCACCGAGTTCAAGTCGATGATCCAACGCACGGACGAGCGGCGGCTGGTGCCCGCCCCGCGGCTGACCGACCGTGAGCTGGAGGTGCTCAAGCTGGTCGCCACGGGGATGAACAACCGGGACATCGCCAAGGAGTTGTTCATCTCCGAGAACACCGTGAAGAACCATGTGCGCAACATCCTGGAGAAGCTGCAGCTGCACTCCAGGATGGAAGCGGTGGTGTACGCGATGCGGGAGAAGATCCTCGAAATCCGCTGACGCGAACCGCTGAGGGGAATTCCGCTGTGGCGGCATCCGGCGAGGCGAGATCCGCTGAGCCTCGGACCGGGCCGAGAGCGCGCCGTCGCGGTCAGGCCAGCGCGCGGGCGAGTTCCCTTGCGAGCGGGTCGCGCAGATCCGGCGCGTCCACCCGCTCGACGCGCACGTTCGTGCAGTCCACCCAGCTCGCCGCCTCGATCAGTGCCTCCGCCACCGCCTGGACCGCCTTCGGGCCCTCCAGGGTGACCTGCTTGGCCACGAGGGTGCGGCCCTCACGGGCGGGGTCGACGCGGCCCACGAGACGGCCACCGGCGAGGACGGGCATCGCGAAGTAGCCGTACACCCGCTTCGGCTTCGGGACGTAGGCCTCTAGGCGGTGGGTGAAGCCGAAGACGCGCTCGGTGCGGGCCCGCTCCCAGATCAGGGAGTCGAAGGGGGACAGCAGAGTGGTGCGGTGACGGCCGCGCGGGGGCGTCTCCAGGGCCGCCGGGTCCGCCCAGGCCGGCTTGCCCCAGCCCTCGACGGTGACCGGGACCAGGCCCGAGTCGGCGATCGCCGAGTCGACCTGCTCGCCCTTGAGGCGGTGGTAGTCGGCGATGTCCGCGCGGGTGCCGACGCCGAGCGACCGGCCCGCGAGGCGGACCAGACGGCGCAGGCACTCGGCGTCGTCGAGCTCGTCGTGCAGCAGGGACGGGGGGACGGCGCGCTCGGCGAGGTCGTAGACGCGCTTCCAGCCGCGGCGCTCCACGCAGACCACCTCGCCGTACATCAGGGCGCGTTCGACGGCGACCTTCGTGCCGGACCAGTCCCACCACTCACTGGTGCGCTTGGCGCCGCCCAGCTCCGTGGCCGTGAGCGGGCCCTCGGCGCGAAGCTGCTTGATCACCTGCTCGTAGACACCGTCCGGGAGTTCGTGGTTCCAGTGGGGGCGGGCGCGGTAGGCGCGGCGGCGGAAGGCGAAGTGGGGCCATTCCTCGACGGGGAGGATGCACGCGGCGTGCGACCAGTACTCGAAGGCGTGCGGCCCGGGCGCGGTCGCGCCCGTCGCCGTGGGCTTCCAGTACGCGTCCTCGACGGTCTTGCGGCCGACCGCGCCCAGGCGGGCGTAGGGAACGAGCTCGTGGGACCGGGCGAGGACGGAGATGGTGTCGAGCTGCACCGCGCCCAGGTGGCGGAGCATGCCGCGCACGCCGCCCTTGCGGTCGGGCGTGCCGAGGAAGCCCTGGGCGCGGAGGGCGATGCGGCGGGCTTCGGCTGCGGAGAGTTCCGCGGGACGCGGGCGCGGGGTCGTCATGCCTTCGCACGATAGAGGGTGGGACTGACAACGCGGGCCGAGCCGGGCAGATGCGGAACGGGGCCCCGGCGTGGGCTCACCTGGCGGGCGCCGGGGCCGGCAGGTAGGGCGCCGTCGACGGCAGCCCGAGGTCCGACGGCAGCAGGGAGCCCATCCAGCAGTCGCGGCGTACGCCGTTGTTGTTGAGGGCGGCCCTCAGGGTGCCCTCCATGGTGAAGCCGACGCTCTCGGCCACCGTGCGCGAGGCGGTGTTGCCCACCTCGGCACGCCACTCCAGGCGGTCGATGCACTGGTGGACGAAGGCCCAGCGGGAGGCCGCGCGGGCGGCCTCGGCCATGTAGCCGTTGCCGCGGTGGCGCCGGGTCAGCCAGAAGCCGATCTCGGCGACGCCGAGGGAGCGCATGGTGATGCCGAGCATTCCCGTCAGTTCGCCGTCGGGGAGGAAGAGGCCGAAGGTGAACATCGAGCCGTTCGCCCAGCCGTCGGCGACGTCGTGCTCGGTGAAGCTCCGGGCGTGTTCGGCGAGGTAGGGCGAGGGGATCGTCGTCCAGCGCTGGATGTCGGGGTCCTGGCACGCGGTGTACACGGCGACGGTGTCGTCCGGGCCCACGGTGCGCAGCAGCAGACGGGAGGTGGCGATCGTGACGGGCTCCATCGGCCGATTCTGCTCGGGGGAGCGCGGGAGACGCCATGTCTTTGCCGTGTGTGAGGGTGCGATCACGATTCGCACAATTCGTCGGTGGTGCCGCGGCACCATCCGGGACTCCCGTCCGTTGTCCCGGGTGAAAGGCAGATCCAAGGCAGACGCATGGCAGATCGCAGGCGTGAGAAGGCGGTTTTCCCGGACAGGTCGACGGCGGACCCGACACCGAAGCGCGACTGCGGACCGTCATGGTCCGGCAGGCCTCCCGGCGTGGCCGGGTCCTCGCATACGATGGCCGTTGCTCAGTACGTCAGAAGGAAAACCGACCGTGCCAGGCCCGACCGGCAAGGAGACCAACCCCCGTGTCCGTCCTCTCGAAGATCATGCGTGCAGGCGAAGGCAAGATCCTGCGCAAGCTGCACCGCATCGCGGACCAGGTCAACTCCATCGAAGAGGACTTCGTCGACCTCTCCGACGCCGAGCTGCGGGCCCTCACCGATGAGTACAGGCAGCGCTACGCCGACGGCGAGACCCTGGACGACCTGCTCCCCGAGGCGTTCGCCACGGTGCGTGAGGCCGCCAAGCGTGTCCTGGGCCAGCGCCACTACGACGTGCAGATCATGGGTGGCGCCGCCCTGCACCTCGGCTATGTCGCCGAGATGAAGACCGGTGAGGGCAAGACCCTGGTGGGCACGCTGCCCGCCTATCTGAACGCGCTGTCCGGCGACGGCGTCCACCTCATCACGGTCAACGACTACCTGGCCGAGCGCGACTCCGAGATGATGGGCCGCGTCCACAAGCTCCTGGGTCTGTCCGTCGGCTGCATCCTGGCCAACATGACGCCGGCCCAGCGCCGTGAGCAGTACGGCTTCGACATCACCTACGGCACGAACAACGAGTTCGGCTTCGACTACCTCCGCGACAACATGGCGTGGTCGCAGGACGAACTGGTCCAGCGGGGCCACAACTTCGCCATCGTCGACGAGGTCGACTCCATCCTCATCGACGAGGCCCGTACGCCACTGATCATCTCTGGCCCGGCCGACCAGGCCACCAAGTGGTACGGCGACTTCGCCAAGCTCGTCAAGCGTCTCAAGCGCGGTGAGGCGGGCCAGCCGCTCAAGGGCATCGAGGAGACCGGCGACTACGACGTCGACGAGAAGAAGCGCACGGTCGCCATCCACGAGTCCGGTGTCTCGAAGGTCGAGGACTGGCTGGGCATCGACAACCTCTACGAGTCGGTGAACACCCCGCTGGTGGGCTACCTGAACAACGCCATCAAGGCGAAGGAGCTCTTCAAGAACGACAAGGACTACGTCGTCATCGACGGCGAGGTCATGATCGTCGACGAGCACACCGGCCGTATCCTCGCCGGTCGCCGTTACAACGAGGGCATGCACCAGGCGATCGAGGCGAAGGAGGGGGTGCCGATCAAGGACGAGAACCAGACCCTCGCCACGATCACCCTCCAGAACTTCTTCCGCCTCTACGGCAAGCTCTCCGGCATGACCGGTACGGCGATGACCGAGGCCGCCGAGTTCCACCAGATCTACAAGCTGGGCGTCGTCCCGATCCCGACCAACAGGCCGATGGTCCGCAAGGACCAGTCCGACCTGATCTACCGCACCGAGGTCGCGAAGTTCGACGCGGTCGTCGACGACATCGCCGAGAAGCACGAGAAGGGCCAGCCGATCCTGGTCGGCACCACCTCGGTCGAGAAGTCCGAGTACCTCTCGCAGCAGCTGAGCAAGCGCGGCATCCAGCACGAGGTGCTCAACGCCAAGCAGCACGACCGTGAGGCGACGATCGTCGCCCAGGCCGGCCGCAGGGGCGCCGTGACCGTGGCCACCAACATGGCCGGCCGTGGTACGGACATCAAGCTCGGCGGCAACCCCGACGACCTCGCCGAGGCCGAGCTGCGTCAGCGCGGTCTCGACCCGGAGGAGCACATCGAGGAGTGGGCCGCCGCGCTGCCCGCCGCCCTGGAGCGGGCCGAGAAGGCGGTGCGCACCGAGTTCGAAGAGGTCAAGGACCTCGGCGGCCTGTACGTGCTGGGCACCGAGCGGCACGAGTCGCGGCGCATCGACAACCAGCTGCGCGGTCGTTCCGGCCGTCAGGGCGACCCGGGCGAGTCCCGCTTCTACCTGTCCCTCGGTGACGACCTGATGCGGCTCTTCAAGGCGCAGATGGTCGAGCGTGTGATGTCGATGGCCAACGTCCCCGACGACGTGCCGATCGAGAACAAGATGGTCACGCGCGCGATCGCGTCCGCCCAGTCGCAGGTCGAGCAGCAGAACTTCGAGACCCGTAAGAACGTCCTGAAGTACGACGAGGTCCTCAACCGGCAGCGTGAGGTCATCTACGGTGAGCGGCGCCGTGTCCTGGAGGGCGAGGACCTGCACGAGCAGATCCAGCACTTCATGGACGGCACGATCGACGCGTACATCGCCGCGGAGACCGCCGAGGGCTTCGCCGAGGAGTGGGACGTGGACCGGCTGTGGGGCGCCTTCAAGCAGCTCTACCCGGTGAAGGTCACCATCGAGGAGCTGGAGGAGGCGGCCGGTGACCGGGCCGGGCTCACCGCCGACTTCATCTCGGAGTCCATCAAGGACGACATCCACGCCCAGTACGAGACGCGTGAGGGGCAGCTCGGCTCCGAGATCATGCGTGAGCTGGAGCGCCGGGTCGTGCTGTCGGTCCTCGACCGCAAGTGGCGCGAGCACCTCTACGAGATGGACTACCTCCAGGAGGGCATCGGCCTGCGCGCCATGGCCCAGAAGGACCCGCTGGTCGAGTACCAGCGCGAGGGCTTCGACATGTTCACCGCCATGATGGAGGGCATCAAGGAGGAGTCCGTCGGCTATCTGTTCAACCTGGAGGTCCAGGTCGAGCAGCAGGTCGAGGAGGTCCCCGTCGAGGACTCCAAGCCGAGCCTGGAGAAGCAGGACGCGGTGCCCGCGCAGGCCGGACCCCGCCCCGAGATCCGCGCCAAGGGCCTGGAGGCCCCGCAGCGACGGAACCTGCACTTCACCGCGCCGACCGTGGACGGCGAGGGCGGCACCATCGAGGGCGACTTCACCGAGGACGGTGAGCCCGTGCGCTCCGAGGCCGACGGTCTCACGCGGGCGGAGCGCCGCAAGCAGGCGAAGGCCGGGCGGCGCCGGAAGAAGTAGGCGCCGGAAGGAGTAGCGGCGGCCGGCGCGCACAGCGCCGCCGTGGCCGGATGAAGGGCCGGAGCACCCGAGGGGTGCCCGGCCCTTCGTCGTGCCGCCGCTGGACAGGCTCTAGGCGTCCCGGGCCGTGACGCGGGCGCCGCCGAGTTCCACGGCCGTGCAGCGCCAGCGGCGGTCGCGGCCGAGTTCGAGCCGGAAGGCCATGGCGCGCAGGCGGTCGCCGGTGCCGATGCGGACGAAGGCCTCGATGGCGCCGGGGCGGGGTTCGCAGTAGCCGATGTCGCGGATGACGGGGCGCGGGCCACGGGCGCGCAGGGGGCCGTGCTCGGCGAGGTGGGCGAGGTCGTCGTAGGCGGGTCCCGCGGTGTGGCCGAGCATGGCGTGGACGGGCCGCTGACCGCTGAGGACGAGGAGCAGGCGGTCGGCGAAGAGGTCGGTCGGTCGGGGCTGCGGGACGGCCGTGGGCCGTGTCGCGGAGGGCGTCGTGCGGGTCGGGCCGGAACCCGGGGCGCGAGGCGGGCTGCCGCCGGGACGGCGTGTGTCGCGACGGGTGGGGGGACGGTGGGCGGGGTGGTGCTGGACGGTCCTGGTCATGACCTTGTTCATGGAGATCCCCGAGTCGCTGGGACCGGTCGGCAGCCGCCGTACCGGGCAGTAACTTTCTGTTGGGGATCTTGTACGGGGAGGAATCGCGGGGCGGCAAACCGGCGGGGCCGGGGCCGAGGAGCCCGGAGACTTCACTTATCCGGGTGACGCAGGGGAAGGGGAGCCCCTCGTCAGGCGGGCGGCCCGGGTGAATCCGTGGCGCGGGGTGGACGCCTCCCCGCGCGCGGGGAGGGACTCGAAAGAGGACCCCCACCCGTATCCTGAAAGCCCTTCACACGGGCTTGTGGAGCCCCTGCGACAGCCTTCCGACCACGAAAGCGGCCAGCCATGCGCGTCTACGTCCCCCTGACCCTCCCCGGTCTCGCCGAGGCGTTCCGGACAGGAGAGGTGGGGGCCGGGCCGCTCGTCGCGTACGCCGTCACCCCCGCGTTGCGCGAGTGGTACGTCTCGGAGGACATGGAGGAGCTGGAGTACGCGGCGCTCGGCCGGGCCGCGCTGGCCTCGCTCCGGTTGCTCGCGGCCGACGAGGGCGCGCCGCGTCGTCGGGTTGTGGTCGCCGTCGACGTGCCCGACGGGCAGGCGGGCGGTGCCCCCGGTACGGGGCCCGGCCCGGTCGCGCCGGGTGAGGTCGAGGTCGCCGGGGCCGTGCCGCTGGCCAAGGTGGCGTCGGTGCATGTCGACTCGGCGGACGCGGAGGCGGATGTGGCCGCTGCGGCCGGGGCGGTGCGGGCGGCGGACGGCGGGGACGACGAGGCGCAGGACCTCGTGGACATGGCCGAGGACCACGAGCTGCTGTGGTTCGCGACGCAGGAGATCCCGAATCTGGTGGGCCGCGGGAACTGAGGGCGTCCCGCCCGTCCGTATCCCCGAAGCCCGGGCCGAGGGTGGTCCACGTACGGCCGGCCCGGGGGCAGCACTCCACCTACGGACCGGGTGGTCCACGTGCGGCCGGGCTGCGGGTACTCCACCTACGGCCGGGGTGTGGGCGGTCCGCTTAGGGTCGGGCCGCGGGCGGTCCATCTACGGTCGGGCCGCGGGCGGTCCACGTACGGTCGGGTCGCTCGTCCGGCCTCCTGCTGCCGACCCTTCCACCTCGCTGACCTGCGATTCTCTCCATTGTCGGTGCGGGCGGGTACCGTTTTCGGTCATGGGGACGCAGGGAGCTTCGCACATTGTGTGGGACTGGAACGGCACGCTGTTCCACGACAACGACGCGATCATCGGGGCGACGAACGCGGCATTCGGCGAGTTGGGGCTGGAGCCGATCACGATGGAGCAGTACCGGGCGCTGTACTGCGTGCCGGTGCCGAAGTTCTACGAGCGTCTGCTCGGGCGGTTGCCGACGGAAGCCGAGTGGCTGGTGATGGACGAGGTGTTCCATCGGTACTACGCGGAGCACCGGGTGCGGTGCGCGCTCACCGAGGGAGCCGAGCAACTGCTGGTGGACTGGGTGGCGGACGGCCGGAGCCAGTCGATTCTCAGCATGTACGGGCACGAGGAACTGGTCCCGCTGGTCCGCGGATTCGGGATCGAGACGCACTTCGTACGGGTCGACGGGCGGACCGGTCCGTCCGGGGGCAGCAAGGCCGAGCACATGGTGCGGCACCTGGCCGCGCTCACAGGGGTGGACCCCGCTCGCACGGTCGTGATCGGGGACGCCGCGGACGACGCGGTGGCGGCACGGCACGCGGGGGCCAGAGCCGTGCTCTACACCGGGGGGTCCCATGGCCGGGCCAGCCTGGAGGAGGCCGGAGTGCCGGTGGTCGACACGCTGGGGGAAGCGGTCGCCCTGGCACAGGAGATGGCTGCCTGAGGGCGGCGTGAGAAGGCCAGGTCAGGAGGGGCGGAGGCGACCGCGCCGGGCGTGACGCCGCCCCGCCCCGACGGCCGACGTGCGCCGCTGTCAGGTCACCGGCGCCTTGGCGCGCAGCACCGTGAGGAACTCGCGCATCCAGGCCGGGTGGTCC
The DNA here is from genome assembly GCF_053593375.1 of Streptomyces sp. NPDC002309. Taxonomy (NCBI): domain Bacteria; kingdom Bacillati; phylum Actinomycetota; class Actinomycetes; order Kitasatosporales; family Streptomycetaceae; genus Streptomyces; species Streptomyces sp. NPDC002309. The sequence continues at coordinate 22,861 of NZ_JBSFCI010000042.1, forward strand.
GGCCAGGCACGGGCCGAGACCAGGGTGCCGTCGACCACCGCCTCGGTGTCCTGGAAGGTGGCGCCGGCCGCCTGCATGTCGAGTTCCAGCGCGGGGTACGCGGTGACACGCCGGCCGCGCAGGCTGTCGATCGCGGCGGTGAGGAGGGGGCCGTGGCAGATCTGGGCCACGGGCTTGTCGGCGTCGAAGAAGGACTTGAGGATCTTGCGGAGTTCGGGATCGTTGCGGAGGTACTCAGGGGCGCGGCCGCCCGGGACGACCACGGCGACGTACTGGCCGGGGTCGACCTCCGAGAACGCGAGATCGGCGTCCCAGGTGTAGCCGGGCTTCTCGGTGTAGGTGTCGAAGCCGGGTTCGAAGTCGTGGACGACGAACCGGAGCTTCTTGCGGGTGGGGGCGGCGATGTGGACCTCGTAGCCCTCCTCACGGAGGCGCTGGTAGGGGTAGAGCACTTCGAGGGACTCTGCCGCGTCGCCCGTGAGGATGAGGATCTTGGCGGTCATGGGGGTTGCTCCCCTTCGAGGTGGCTTTGTCGGAGCGGTCTCCCTGCCAACGTGCCTCGGAGGCGCGGGCTTGCCTAGGGGACGCGCCGGTTTTGGGACGACTCGTCCGGTGGTGGTGTGCCCGCTACGACGACTCCCGCGTTATCACCCCTGTGCAGACTGTCAAAGTTCCACCCCTGGTTTTGTACACATACGGCTCATGACGGGCCCCGGGTAAGGAGCGATAGCCTTGTGAGGTGATCAGCGCGATAGTTCGCGGGGGCCTCCGTGCCCCTGCCCCGCGCCCGGAGAGCATGGAAGACATCCGTGTCCGGGCGGCGGTCGCTGGTCCTCGCGGGCAGGGCGGGGCCTTCGAGAGCCCCGCGGCGGCGCGCGCATTCTGGGAGCCGAAGCCGTCGAGAGCGGCGTCGCATGCCCCGCGCGCGTGGGAAATGGCTGATATCCCCCCGCTCATCTCACCTTGCGGCATAGCGTCGGAACGGACCGGACACCCCGCGTCACGACGTCGTGTCGGAAGGCCGGAGACCGTACTTCCTTCTACGTCACGCAACGGCGCGCGACAGGAGCCAGAGGACAATGCAGACCAAGCTGGACGAAGCCAAGGCCGAGCTGCTCGATCGGGCCGCCCGGGTAGCTGAGAACAGCCCGGTCGGGGGGCACCTACCGACTGGGAAGACGGAGCACGGCACCCCGGACCGGGCAGCCGTACTCGCGTTCCTCCAGCGCTACTACCTGCACACCGCGCCGGAGGACCTCGCCGACCGCGACCCGGTCGACGTCTTCGGCGCCGCCTACTCGCACTACCGGCTGGCCGAGAACCGCCCCCAGGGCACGGCGAACGTCCGGGTGCACACCCCGACGGTCGAGGAGAACGGCTGGACGTGCAGCCACTCGGTGGTCGAGGTCGTCACGGACGACATGCCGTTCCTGGTCGACTCCGTCACCAACGAGCTGACCCGGCAGGGCCGCGGCATCCACGTGGTCATCCACCCGCAGGTCGTGGTGCGCCGCGATGTCACCGGACACCTCATCGAGGTGCTCAGCACGCCGCCCGCCGGTGAGCTCCCGCACGACGCGCACGTCGAGTCGTGGATCCACGTCGAGATCGACCGCGAGACCGACCGCTCGGACCTGAAGCAGATCACCGCCGACCTGCTGCGTGTCCTGTCCGACGCCCGCGAGGCCGTCGAGGACTGGGGCAAGATGCGGGAGGGCGCGCTGCGGATCGCGGAGGAGCTGTCCGAGGAGCCCGCCCCCGCCGATCTGCCGGCGGAGGAGATCGAGGAGGCCCGCGAGCTGCTGCGCTGGCTCGCCGCGGACCACTTCACGTTCCTGGGATACCGCGAGTACGAGCTGCGCGACGACTCGCTCGGTGCCGTCCCCGGCACGGGCCTCGGCATACTGCGCTCGGACCCGCACCACGAGACCGGTGAGAGCCACCCCGTCAGCCCGTCCTTCGAGCGGCTGCCCGCCGACGCCCGGGCCAAGGCCCGTGAGCACAAACTGCTCGTCCTGACCAAGGCGAACAGCCGGTCGACCGTGCACCGGCCGTCGTACCTGGACTACATCGGCGTCAAGAAGTTCGACGAACAGGGCAACGTGGTGGGGGAGCGGCGCTTCCTCGGCCTGTTCTCCTCCGCCGCCTACACCGAGTCCGTGCGCCGGGTGCCCGTCATCCGTCGCAAGGTCGAGGACGTGCTGAGCCGCGCCGGGTTCTCGCCCCACAGCCACGACGGCCGTGACCTGCTCCAGATCCTGGAGACGTACCCGCGCGACGAGCTCTTCCAGACCCCGGTCGACGAGCTGCAGACCATCGTCACGTCCGTGCTGTACCTCCAGGAGCGGCGCCGGCTGCGTCTCTACCTGCGCCAGGACGAATACGGCCGCTACTACTCGGCCCTCGTCTACCTCCCCCGCGACCGCTACACCACCGGCGTCCGGATGCGGATCATCGACCTCCTCAAGGAGGAGCTCGGCGGCACCAGCGTCGACTTCACCGCCTGGAACACCGAGTCGGTCCTCTCGCGGCTGCACTTCGTCATCCGCGTCCCGCAGGGCACCGAGCTGCTGCAGCTGTCGGACGCCGACAAGGACCGCATCGAGGCCCGCCTGGTCGAGGCCGTCCGCTCCTGGCTGGACGGGTTCTCCGAGGCGCTGAACGCCGAGGTCGGCGAGGAGCGCGCGGCGGAGCTGCTGCGCAGCTACCACAACGCCTTCCCGGAGGGCTACAAGGCCGACCACAGCCCGCGCGCGGCGGTCGCCGACCTCGGCCATCTCGAACGGCTCACCGAGGAGAACGACTTCGCGCTCAGCCTGTACGAGCCGGTGGGTGCCGGCCCGGACGAGCGCCGCTTGAAGATCTACCGCAAGGGTGACGCCGTCTCGCTGTCCCGCGTCCTGCCGGTGCTCAACCGGCTCGGCGTCGAGGTGATGGACGAGCGGCCCTACGAACTGCGCTGCGCCGACGGCAGCGTCGCCTGGATCTACGACTTCGGCATGCGGATGCCCAAGGCGCAGCACGGCGCGGACTACCACGGCGACGACGCCCGTGAGCGGTTCCAGGAGGCGTTCGCCGCCAGCTGGACCGGCAAGGCCGAGAACGACGGCTTCAACGCCCTCGTGCTGAGCGCCGGGCTGACCTGGCGGCAGGCGATGGTGCTGCGGGCGTACGCGAAGTACCTGCGCCAGGCGAGCTCCACGTTCAGCCAGGACTACATGGAGGACACCCTCCGCAACAACGTCCACACGACCCGGCTCCTCGTCTCCCTGTTCGAGGCGCGGATGTCCCCGGAGCGGCAGCGCGCCGGGCACGAGATCGTGGACGCCCTGCTGGAGGAGCTGGAGGCCGCCCTCGACCAGGTCGCGAGCCTCGACGAGGACCGGATCCTGCGGTCCTTCCTCACCGTCATCAAGGCCACTCTGCGCACGAACTTCTTCCAGGAGGCGCGGGGCGGCCGCCCGCACGAGTACGTGTCGATGAAGTTCGACCCGCAGGCCATCCCGGACCTGCCCGCGCCGCGCCCGGCGTTCGAGATCTGGGTGTACTCGCCGCGTGTCGAGGGCGTACATCTGCGCTTCGGCAAGGTCGCCCGCGGTGGCCTGCGCTGGTCGGACCGCCGTGAGGACTTCCGTACCGAGATCCTCGGCCTGGTCAAGGCGCAGATGGTGAAGAACACCGTCATCGTGCCGGTCGGCGCGAAGGGCGGCTTCGTCGCCAAGCAGCTGCCGGACCCGTCCGTGGACCGGGACGCGTGGCTCGCGGAGGGCATCGCCAGCTACCGGACGTTCATCTCGGCACTGCTCGACATCACCGACAACATGGTGGCCGGAGAGGTCGTCCCGCCCGCCGACGTCGTCCGGCACGACGAGGACGACACCTACCTCGTGGTCGCCGCCGACAAGGGCACCGCGACCTTCTCGGACATCGCCAACGAGGTCGCCCAGCAGTACAACTTCTGGCTGGGCGACGCCTTCGCCTCCGGCGGCAGCGCGGGCTACGACCACAAGGGCATGGGCATCACCGCGCGCGGCGCCTGGGAGTCCGTCAAGCGGCACTTCCGGGAACTGGGCGTCGACACGCAGACCGAGGACTTCACGGTCGTCGGCATCGGCGACATGTCGGGTGACGTGTTCGGCAACGGCATGCTGCTCAGCGAGCACATCCGGCTGGTCGCCGCCTTCGACCACCGGCACATCGTCATCGACCCCGACCCGGACGCGGCGACCTCGTACGCCGAGCGCCGCCGTCTGTTCGAGCTGCCGCGCTCGTCGTGGCAGGACTACAACACCGACCTGCTGTCGGCGGGCGGCGGGATCTTCCCGCGCAGCGCGAAGTCGATCCCGGTCAACGCGCACATCCGCGCGGCCCTCGGCATCGAGGAGAAGGTCACCAAGCTGACGCCCGCCGACCTGATGCGGGCGATCCTCAAGGCGCCGGTGGACCTGCTGTGGAACGGCGGCATCGGCACCTACGTCAAGGCGTCCACCGAGACCCACGCGGATGTCGGCGACAAGGCCAACGACTCGATCCGGGTCGACGGCAAGGACCTGCGGGTCAAGGTCGTCGGTGAGGGCGGCAACCTCGGCCTGACCCAGCTGGGCAGGATCGAGTGCGCGCTGCACGGCGGCCGGATCAACACCGACGCCATCGACAACAGCGCCGGCGTGGACACCTCCGACCACGAGGTGAACATCAAGATCCTGCTGAACAGCCTGGTCACCGACGGGGACATGACCGTCAAGCAGCGCAACCGGCTGCTCGCCGAGATGACCGACGAGGTCGGCCGCCTGGTGCTGCGCAACAACTACGCGCAGAACACGGCGATCGCCAACGCCCTGGCCCAGTCCAAGGACATGCTCCACGCCCAGCAGCGTTTCTTGCGTCACCTCGTGCGCGAGGGGCACCTCGACCGGGCGCTGGAGTTCCTGCCGACCGACCGCCAGATCCGCGAGCGGCTCGCCCAGGGCCAGGGTCTGACGAGCCCGGAGACGGCCGTCCTGCTGGCGTACACGAAGATCACGGTCGCCGAGGAGCTGCTGCACACCTCGCTGCCGGACGACCCGTATCTGCACGGGCTGCTCTACGCGTACTTCCCGAGCGCGCTGCGCGAGCAGTTCCCGGAGCAGATCGAGAGCCACCCGCTGCGCCGCGAGATCACCACGACGGTACTGGTCAACGACACCGTCAACACCGGTGGTACGACGTATCTGCACCGGCTGCGCGAGGAGACGGGCGCGTCGCTGGAGGAGATCGTCCGGGCGCAGACCGCGGCCCGTGCGATCTTCCGGTCCGCGACGGTGTGGGACGGTGTCGAGGCACTCGACAACAAGGTCGACGCGACGGTCCAGACCCGGATCCGGCTGCACTCCCGGCGTCTGGTGGAGCGCGGTACGCGCTGGCTGCTCAACAACCGGCCGCAGCCGCTCCAGCTGGCCGAGACGGTCGACTTCTTCGCCGAGCGTGTCGAGCAGGTCTGGGCGCAGCTGCCCAAGCTGATGCGCGGCGCGGACGTCGAGTGGTGGCAGCAGATCCACGACGAGCTGACCGACGCCGGCGTCCCGGACGAGCTCGCCACCCGCGTGGCCGGGTTCTCCTCGGCCTTCCCGGCGCTCGACATCGTCTCGGTGGCCGACCGCATGGGCAAGGAGCCGCTGGAGGTGGCCGAGGTCTACTACGACCTCGCCGACCGGCTCGGCATCACCCAGCTGATGGACCGCATCATCGAGCTGCCGCGCGCCGACCGCTGGCAGTCCATGGCCCGCGCGGCCATCCGTGAGGACCTGTACGCGGCCCACGCGGCCGTCACGGCGGACGTCCTCGCGGCGGGCAACGGCACGGCGACGCCCGAGCAGCGGTTCAAGGTCTGGGAGCAGAAGAACGCGCCCATCCTGGGCCGGGCCCGGACGACGCTGGAGGAGATCCAGGGTTCCGACGCGTTCGACCTGGCGAACCTGTCGGTGGCGATGCGGACGATGCGCACGCTGCTGCGGGCGCACTCGTAGTCACAGGAACGTCACCGGAACGACAGAAGAGGGCGCCCCGGGCCTGGAACGGCCCGGGGCGCCCTCCTGCGTGCCGGTCTCCTGCGTGCCGGCCTCTGCGTGCCGCCTCCTGTGCCGGAGGGTCAGGACGGCTGGGGCACCCGCGGCGCGGTCGCCTTGGGCTTCGGCTTGGGCTTCGGCTTGTTGTCCCCGGTGAAGGCCTCGTACTCCTTCATGACCTCCTCCGTGGGCCCGTCCATGCGCAGTTGACCGCGTTCCAGCCACAGCACGCGCTCGCAGGTGTCGCGGATGGACTTGTTGTTGTGGCTGACCAGGAAGACCGTCCCGGCGTGCTTGCGCAGCTCGCGGATGCGGGCCTCGGACCGCTTCTGGAAGGAGCGGTCGCCGGTGGCGAGGGCCTCGTCGATGAGCAGCACGTCGTGGTCCTTGGCGGCGGCGATGGAGAACCTCAGGCGGGCGGCCATGCCGGAGGAGTACGTGCGCATGGGCAGGGTGATGAAGTCGCCCTTCTCGTTGATGCCCGAGAAGTCGACGATGTCCTGGTAGCGCTCCTTGACCTGCTCACGGCTCATGCCCATCGCGAGGCCGCCGAGGTGGACGTTGCGCTCGCCGGTCAGGTCGTTCATCAGGGCGGCGTTGACGCCCAGGAGGGAGGGCTGGCCGCCGGTGTGGATCCGGCCGTTCTCCACGGGGAGCAGGCCGGCGACGGCCTTCAGCAGGGTCGACTTGCCGGACCCGTTGGTACCGATCAGGCCGATGGCCTCGCCCCGGTACGCGACGAAGGAGACGTCCCGGACAGCGTGCACCGTGCGGGTGCCGGCCGTTGTCTCGGCGTTCTTGCGGCGCAGCATGCGGTTGAGGGCGGCGGTGGCGGAGCCGCGGCCTCCTCCGGTGCCGTTGACGCGGTAGACGATGTCGACGTGGTCGGCGACGACGGTGGGGATCGGGTCGGGAGTGGTCCCGTCGGGGTTCTCAGCCACGGCCGTACGTCTCCTCAGCCTTCCAGAAGTAGATGAAGCCGCCGACGCCCGCCAGCAGGGCCCAGCCCGTGGCGAGCATCCAGACGTGGTCGGGCAGCTGGCTCGCCTTGAAGCTGTCGATCAGCGCGAAGCGCATCAGGTCGATGTAGACGGCGGCGGGGTTGGCCTGGAGCACGGGGCCGACCCAGCCCGGCAGGTCGTTGTGGCGGCTCAGCAGGTGGTCGATGCTCCACATCACGCCGGAGACGTACATCCAGGTGCGCAGCACGAACGGCATCAGCTGGGCGATGTCCGGTGTCTTGGCGCCCAGCCGGGCCATGATCATCGAGACGCCGGCGTTGAACGTGAACTGCAGTACCAGGGCCGGGATCGCCAGCACCCAGGACGCGGCGACCGGGACGCCGAAGACGAGCAGGATGACGGCCAGGGCGGCCATCGAGAACAGCAGCTGCTGGAGTTGCTGGAGGCAGAAGGAGATCGGCAGGGCCGCGCGCGGGAAGTGCAGGGCGCGGACGAGGCCGAGGTTTCCGGAGATGGCGCGGGTGCCGGCCAGGATCGAGCTCTGCGAGAAGGTCCAGATGAACACGCCGGTGACCAGGAACGGGACGTAGTCCGGCACGCCCTCCTTGGTCTGCAGCAGCACGCCGAAGATCAGGTAGTAGACGGCCGCGTTCAGCAGCGGCGTCATGACCTGCCACACCTGGCCGAGCTTCGCCTGGCTGTACTGGGCGGTGAGCTTGGCCGTCGAGAACGCCGCGATGAAGTGGCGCCGCGCCCACAGTTGTCGGACGTACTGGGGCAGGGAGGGGCGGGCGCCGCTGACGGTGAGGCCGTGGCGGGCGGCGAGGGCCGCGAGGTCGTCGACGGCGGGGGCCGTGGCGCGGGCCGTGGTCGGGGGCGGTGCGTCGAGGACCTGGCTCACATCCGCTGCTTTCGGTCGGGGGTGGGGGCGCGGCGGGTCCCGGTATGCGCACCGGCGTTCTCCCGCGTGTCTGCGCATGTCTCGTACGTCGGGACGGGACCGTATCGTCGCAATGGGAGCGTAGGCCCAAGGAACGTCGGAACGCAACCGTTTCGTCGTCACGCCCTATGCTGGTCCGTATGACGACGAACGCCGACGGGCCCCCGCCGCGACCGCGCCGCCGGACCCCCGCGGGGGCGGCCGTGCTCCGCCCCGATGTCACGGAGGCCATCCGGGCGGCCGTCTTCGAGGAGCTCGCGGCCGTCGGCTACGCGCGGATGTCGATCGAGGGCATCGCCCGCCGGGCCGGGGTCGGCAAGACCGCGGTGTACCGGCGCTGGCGCTCCAAACTGCACCTCGTGCTGGACGTCGTCTCGGCGCTCGCCGTGCAGGGGCTGCCCGCGCCGGACACCGGCTCCCTGGAGGCGGACCTGCGGCTGCTGTACGAGGTGACGTCACGGGCGCTGCGGCACCCCGTGGCCTCGCAGATCATCCCCGACCTCCAGGCGGAGGCGGCCCGCAGTCCCGAGATCGCCGAAGCCTTCCAGAAGGCGCTGCGCGAGGGCCAGGAGGGCGTCGCCAGCAAGATCGTGGCCGCGGCGCAGCAGCGGGGCGAGGTCGGCCCGGACCACGACCGCGACCTCGCCCTCGATCTGATCTCCGGCCCGCTCTACTGGCGCGCGGTGGTCATCCGCAACCCCGGACTCCCCAAGGGCTACCTGGCATCCCTGGCCCGTTCCACGGCGGCGGCGCTCAAGGCCCTGTGACCGCCCGCGGTTCACCCGTCGGACGTCGGTCCGGCGGGGTCCGCGTCGTCAGTTCCGCGGGGCCCGCGCCCGGGTGTGCAGCCAGCCCTCCCAGGCCGACGTGATCATGTCCTGGACGTCGTGGCGGGCCTTCCAGCCCAGTTCCGTCGCGATGCGGTCGGCGCAGGCCACGACGCGGGCCGGGTCACCCGGGCGGCGCGGGGTGACGATCGGGGCGAGGTCATGGCCGGTGGTCGCGAGGATGCGGGTGATCATGTCGCGGACCGAGACGCCCTCGCCGCGGCCGATGTTCAGGGTGAGGTCGCGGCCGGGCGAGTCCCTCAGGGCGCGGGCGACCGCGACATGGGCCTCGGCCAGGTCGACCACGTGGATGTAGTCGCGGACGCAGGTGCCGTCGGGGGTCGCGTAGTCGTCTCCGAAGATGTGCGGGGGCGCGCCCTCGGTGAGCTTCTCGAAGACCATGGGGACGAGGTTGAAGACGCCCACATCCGCCAGCTCCGGGGTCGCCGCGCCGGCCACGTTGAAGTAGCGCAGGGACGCCGTGGCCATGCCGGTCGCCCGGCCCGTCGCCCGCACGAGCCACTCGCCCGCGAGCTTGGTCTCGCCGTACGGGCTCATCGGCTCGCACGGGGTCTGCTCCGTGACCAGGTCCACGTCCGGCATGCCGTACACGGCGGCCGAGGAGGAGAGGACGAAGGACGGGACCCCCGCCGCCGTGACCGCTTCGAGCAGGACGCGCAGGCCCTCGACGTTCTCCCGGTAGTAGTGCAGGGGGAGGTCGACCGATTCGCCGACCTGCTTCTTCGCGGCCAGGTGGACGACCCCGGTGATCCGGTGCTCGGCCAGCACACGGCGCAGCAGCTCGCCGTCCAGGGTCGAGCCGGTCACCAGGGGGACGCCGTCCGGGACGCGGGCCGCGATGCCGGTGGACAGGTCGTCGTACACCACCGTCCGCTCGCCCGCTTCGGTCATCGCCCGTACGACGTGTGCCCCGATGTATCCGGCGCCGCCCGTGATCAGCCAGGTCATCCGCGGCAGTCCCCTCGTCCGTTGCCCGTGTGGCAGTCCGCCTCACAGTGAAGCAGGTGAGCGGGCGCCGGCCGTCCGCATGTCGCTTTCCGCGCGAACGTGACACAAGTGGCACAGGACGCGCCCGCCTCAGCGGGTCTCGGTGGCCGCCGCCTCGGCCTCCGCCACCGCCGCGGCGTCGAGCGCCGTCGTCAGCCGGTTCAGGTGCGCCCCTAGTTCGCGTATCTCGTCGACGTCGAACCCGGTCGCCGCCGCGATCCGCCGCGGCACCTCGAGTGCGCGCTCGCGCAGCGCGCCCCCCTCCTCGGTCAGCCGCACCTCCACCGAGCGCTCGTCGCGCACGCTGCGCTCACGCCGTACCAGGCCGACCGCCTCCAGGCGCTTGAGCAGCGGCGACAGGGTGCCGGAGTCCAGGCGCAGACGTTCGCCCAGTTTCTTGACCGGCAGGTCGCCGTCCTCCCAGAGCACCAGCATCACCAGGTACTGCGGATAGGTGAGCCCGAGGTCCTTCAGGACCACGCGGTACACCCCGCCGAAGGCGCGCGAGGCCGCGTTCAGGGAGAAGCAGATCTGCTGGTCGAGGCGGAGCCAGTCCGCGGCCGGGGTGGTGGTCATACCCACCAGGGTAGCCCCGGGCGTCATTAAGTTGTGCACAATTTAATTGTGTGCTCTACTGCTCGTGTCGGATCGGCCGGACAGGTTGCCGGTACAAGACTCGAGAGGGACGGTTCTTCCCATGGACGCGCTGTACACCGCTGTCGCCACTTCCACCCACGGCCGCGAGGGGCGTTCCGTCTCCTCCGACGGCCGGCTCGACCTCCAGCTCGCCCTGCCGGCCGAGATGGGCGGCAACGGCGAGGGCACCAACCCCGAGCAGCTCTTCGCCGCCGGTTACTCCGCCTGTTTCGCCAGCGCCCTCGGCCTGGTCGGCCGGCACGCCAAGGTCGATATGAGCGAGGCCGCCGTCACCGCCGAGGTCGGCATCGGCAAGCAGGGCGAGGGCTTCGCGCTCGCCGTCACCCTCCGCGTCGAGCTGCCCGACACCGTGGACGCCGCCACCGGCCGCAAGCTCGTCGAGCAGGCCCACCAGGTCTGCCCCTACTCCCACGCCACCCGCGGCAACATCCCGGTCGAGCTCGTCGTCGAGTAGCCGGTCGCGGGACCGCGGGCCCGACAGCGCCCGCCACGCGCGAAACGCCGTGCGGGCGCCGGTCCCCAGTAGCCGCAGCGGCACCCCCGCGGGCCGGTGCCCGCCGGGCAGATAGCGGCGGTAGAGCGCGCCGGCCTGGCGGAAGAAGGCCCGCCGCCGGCGTCCGGGGAGCCGGTGTGTGTCGGCCGCCACCTCCACCACCACGGCGAACAGCTGGTCGAACAAGGCCCGCGACCGCGCCGCCGAGACCCGCGCGGCACCCGCCTGGAAGAGCGCCGGCTCGATCTGGTCCAGCAGATCGAGCCGGCGCTCGCCCGCGTGGTCGAGCAGGCTCCCTCGCGCCCGCGGCAGATGCCGGACGACCACCGACGGCAGCACGGCCACCCGCTCCGCCAGCACCGTCACCATCGCGCCCCAGCCCAGATCGGTGAAGCAGCCGTAGGGGAAGGCGAGTTGGTGCATTCGCAGGAAGCCGCGCCGGTAGGCGGCGCTCCACACGGGCCGGTTCACCAGTGAGAGCCAGGGGGCGGCGTCGGGGTGGAAGGCCCCCGCCGGGGCGGCCGGCGGGGCGACGACCCGGGCGCCCGGCCCGTCCGCCCCGGCCCCGGCCGGCATCCGCTCGTGCGCGAAGTGCAGTACGTCCACCGGTCCCGTTTCCCGCAGCCGGGCGTCCAGCGCCGCCAGCGCCCCCGGGACGAGGACGTCGTCACCGTCGAGGAACAGCACGTACGCGCCCGACGCCGCCCGCAGCCCGGTCGTGCGGGCCGCGCCCAGACCGGCCGTGGGCGGCGAGTACACCGGTCTCGGCCGGCTGTCCCGCCCGGCGTACCCGGCCGTGACGGCGGCGGCCCGGGCCTCCGGGTCGTCGCACACCGTGATCAGCTCGAAGTCGCCGAAGGACTGGGCCAGGACCGACTCCAGGGCCCGGGCCAGCAGGGCATCGACCCCGTGCGAGGGAACGATGATGCTGAAACGGGGCATGCGTCTCTTTCCGTCCTCGTCATGCTTGCTCGTCGGCGGGAGGCGCGCGCCTCGGGCCGCGGAGGTCCCGCCGGGCGGCCCGTCGCGGACCGGGCGAGGAACGGCCGGGCCGTCCGGACGGCCGCCGGGTGGACGGTCGTGTCGGAGTGGGTCGCGACGAGCAGTGGGGCATGCGGACTCCCGGTAGGTGAAACGGCGCTCAGTGGCTTTCGGTGACGGTGAAGTGACCAGAAGGTTGCGGAATGATGGCTGCCGGGGTGTTTCTCCCCTGATGCGGCGGTCGACGGTACCGGCTGCCGCATCACGGGCGGCACGCGGGCGTTCTGCCCGGGAACGGCGGACGCGGCGCATCAGTCACGGTGCGTACGGCCCGCGGGGCGTGTCGCCCCGAACACGCGGGGCGGGCCGTTCCCGACCCGCCCCGAGATCCCTGTCCGGACCGCCGAACCGAACGGCCCGATGTCGCCGAAGAGTTCGGCGACCGTGACCACAACGCGGCCCGCAACGTCCTGATTCGAAGGACGCCGAATCGTCGCCGCCGGACGGGCGGAGACACTGCACACCTGTGGGGCGCCGGTCAGACGGGCACACGTGCCCGCACAGCGCGGTGAAGCAGGAAGCCCCCCGGAAGGGTCGGACGACCCGGGCCGGAATCCCTGGACTTCAGGCCAGGGAGCACGTCAAGGCCCCGTTCTTCGTGTTCGTCGAACGTGCGAGCGCTGTCCCGTGGGACCGGTCCACGCCGGGTCCGGGGGGTCGGCAAGAGCGCGTGCCGTGTCAACTCGGCGATCGTGAAAGCGTCGTGACTGTTCGACGGGCGGGAGCGGCGGACGCCGCTGTCGCGAGAGGGCCTACAGCAGCGACGGCACCTCCGAGGCGGACACCTCCCGGGCCGCCCGCTCCAGAGCGCTCGCCAGCAGGGCCAGGTCCGTGGGGCCGTTGCCCAGTTCGCGGACGGGGCGGCGGGCCGGCGGGTCGCCCATCCGGTGCCACTCCAGCAGGACCACGGTCGGCCGCAGCGTCGCCGTACGCGGGATACGGCCGGTGACCCGCCCGCCCTGGAAGGGTGTGATCCGTCCGTCGGGACGCGTCAACCGACCCCGGCCGGGCGCCGGTTCGTCGGGTCCCGGCGTGGGGGCGTCGAGGGTGACGCGCAGAGAGGCCCGCCGGGCGGGTTCGGTCTCCGCCGTACGGCCCCCCGGTCCGGCGGCGGCCACCAGGTGCACGCCGAGCCGCTCGCCCTCGCGGGCCACCGCCTCCAGCGCGCGCATCACGGACCCGGCCGCGGGCCGGCCCGGGGAGCCGAGCGGCGGGGACACCAGGGCGTCCAGGTCGTCGACGACCACGACGAGACGGGGCAGCGGGGGCACGTCGTCCGTCGCCCGGCGGGGGGCCGCCGGGCGCAGCCGCAGCGTGGCGCCGGTCGGGGTGTCGAGGTCGCCGGTCCCTGCCGTGGGTGCCGCGCGCTGGCTGACCATACGGCCCGACACCTCACGCCCGGTGTGCCACTCGGCGAAGTGCGAGCGGCCGAGCAGCTCCGCCCGGCGCTTCAGCTCGCCCGACAGGGACTGGGCGAACTCCCGCATCCGGACCGGGTCGTTGGCGAGGAGGTGCGTGGTGACGTGCGGGATGTCCATGCACGAGTGAAGTCCGTCGCCGTGCCCGCTGCCCGCGCCCACGCTGTCCCGGCCGTCCATCAACACCAGGCTCAGCCGGTCGGGGCGCTCGGCGGCGGCGAGCGAGGCGACGACGGCCCGCAGCAGCTCCGTGCGTCCGCTGCCGGGCGGGCCCTCGACCAGCAGGTGCGGTCCCTCGACGACCAGGTCGGCGGCGACCGGGCCACGGGGGCCGGCGCCGAGGACGGTGAGCGCCCGGCCGCCCAGGGCGTCCGTGTCGTCGGCGGCGTCGGCCCAACGGGTCATGAGGGAGGCGGGGGTGGCGCGCGCCAGGCCCAGCTCGTCGAGCAGCCGGGCGGCCTGGGGGAGGGGAGCGCTCACGCGCGCCAGCCGGCCGCCGGTGGCGGACGCGTCCGTACGCAGGGGGGCGAGGGCACGGGCGAACCGCTCGGCCCACGCAAGGGAGACGGCGTCCACGACGCCGACCGTTCCGTGACCCACGGGGGCGGGGTGGGTCAGGGCGTCGTCGGAGCCGGACCTGGGACCGGGCCTCGTACCGGAGCCGGCCGCCGCTCCGGACCGAGCGGAGGAGCCCTCGGTGGTGGTGGTCCCGGTGGTGGTGGCCCCGGTGGTGGTGGCCCCGGCGGGGGCGGCTCCCGCGCCGGCCCGGGCGACACGGAGCAGCCGCAGAGCCGTCGCCACGTCGCCGCTGAGCAGGGCGACGGCTCCGCAGTCACGGAACGCCGGGGCCGCTGCGCAGGCGGCCTCGAAGGTCTCGGCGACCGGGGAGGCGGGGGAGGCCGAGGCGGTCTCGGCGAGGCAGACGACATGGATGCCGGCCCGCGGGCCGTCCACGGCCAGACGTGCCACTGCCTCGCGCAGACCGGTGCCGCCGGGGTCGCCGTCGACGACGAGGACGGTGCGGGGCCCGGCGAAACCGGCGGCGTCCGCCGCGCCGGGCCGCGCGTCCTCCCCGGGGCGGGCCCAGGCCGGACGACGGGACGGGGCGGCGGAGTCGCGGGCAGGAGACTCCGCGCTCTCGGGGTACCGCCGGTCCGGAGCCGAAAGGGTCTCCTTGGCGTCGCCGCGGTCCGCGAGATGGTCGTCCAGGCGGCGCAGTAGCTCGTCGGTGCGGGCCGCGGCCTGTTCGCGGTCATGGGCGAGGAGGAGACGGCAGTCCTGGCCGTGGGCCGGGCGCAGATGCGGCAGCCAGCCGAGCCAGGACCACTCCGCGCTGCGCTCCTCCAGGGCGCGCGCCCGGTCCGTGCTGATCAGGACGATTTCCAGGGTGTCGGGCGAGTGCAGCGCGGCGAGCTGGGCCAGGACCGCGCGCGCGAGCCCGGCCAGGCGGGGGCGCGGACCGGCCAGCCCCAGGGCGCCTGCCTCGCGCAGATCGGCGGTGACCGGCACCGCGGGCAGCGGCCCCGAACCGTCCGGTGCCGCCCGGTCCGCCGTGCCGAGCCGCACGGTGAGTGCCTCGGGGTGGTCCGGCCCGCGCTCCCACAGCCGGGGTCCGGGGCCGAGCGCCGTCAGCAGCAGTGCGGCCGGGTCCGGCCAGGTCTCCTGCGCGTCGGAGCGGCGCGGGACGGCGGGCGCGCCCTCGGCCGGCCCGTCGTCGTAGGTTCCCGGCGTGGCCGGCTCCTGCTCGGCGCCCCGCCCGCCGGCCAGCCGCCGCGCCCACGCCGTGAGCCCGCCCCGCCTGCGCACGCCCTGCGATACGTCGGTGTTGGGCGGCGGCGTGCCTTTGCGGCGGCCGGTGGCCGAGTCGGCGGGGGTGTCGAGCCCGTCGGCGACCGGTGCGCCGGTGCCGGGCGATCCTCCGTGCGTCCCGTCGCCGGAGGGCGCGGCGGGGCCGGGGCCCGGGTGGGGGTCGCGCGGTTCGGTGCCGCGGCTCTCGATGCGGGGTGCCTTGCCCTGCTCCGGCACGTGGGGCCGCGCTGCTGGCGGGTGCTCCTTGGCGTGGGGCTCGGGTCCGGGCGGGCCCGTGTGCCGGTCGGCGTGGGCCGTGCCTGCCTGCGGCTGCCGGTCCTCGTCCGGGGGCGCCGCGTCGTGCGCCGCGCCCGGCGTGCCGGCCCCTCGGTCCCCCCGGGCCGCGCCCGCCGCCGTGTCGTCCGCGGCGGCCGAGGCGGCTCCCGGAACTCCCCAGCTCCCGGCGGCCCCGTAGGCGTGCCCCGTCCTCCCGGACGGTTCTCCCGCCCGCACCCCCGGGGACCCGGCCCCGGACGAGCCGCCGCCCGTCGCGCCGACCCGTACACATCCCTCGCCGTCGGGCGCCGTCCCGACCCGCCGACCCGGCCCTCCGGCCGGTGCCAGCCGCAGCGTGGACTCGCCGATCCGTAGCAGCGCGCCCGGCGCGAAGCGCTGCGGGCGGGTGTCCACGCGCGTGCCGTCGAGCGTGGTGCCGTTGGTGGACGCGAGGTCGGTGACGGAGACACGGCCGTCGGCGCTCAGCGTCACCGCGCAGTGGACACGGGAGACGTCGGGGTCGTCGAGCGGGACGTCGGCCTCGGCGGAGCGGCCGACGCGGATCTCGCCGCCGTGCAGCAGATGGACGCCGCCGGCGTCGGGGCCGGCGATCACGTCGAGGCGGGCCGGGGCGTCGTCCATCTCCGGGTGGGGCTCGGGAGCGGCCGGGCCGCCCAGAGACAACACGGCGCCGTCGAGCAGCGGCGGTTCGCCCAGGGTGCAGCGCTGCGGGTCGAGCCGCTCCGCGCCGGCGTACAGGACGACGGGCCCCGACGGGACGTCCCCGGAGACCGCCGCGGCCAGGCCCGAGGCCACCGCCGACAGGGCCGTGCCGGCCGGCGCCGTGACCAGCACGTCGCGGCTCGCGGCCCGGCCTCGCGGCGGCGGGGGTCCCCCCTGCTCCGGGGGAGCGGGGAACTCGGGTGAGGGCGGGCCCAGCGGGTCTACGACGGTCAGCCGGATCTGCATCGCCGTCAGCGGTCCCTTCTGCACGGGCGCGGAGATCCCCCACCCCACACGAGCACGTCGGCCAGTACTGCACGCATCCTCGCACCTGCCGCCGACACCGCGCCCGCCGCTCCGGAACAAGTGATCTTGATTGGTCGGCTCTGCCCGTAAAAGTGCCTGCCCAGGGCGGCGCCCGCGACCGGTTGAGATCGGTCACGTCCGCTTGCGGCAACCGCGAGACCGAGGCGAGCGTCTTTCCTTCGAACGCGGGCGGGAACAAGTACGTGGGAAGCACAGCCCGCCCCCGCCCCCCACGGCACTACAGTGGGGCGGACGATGCAAGCAAGCAGCAGGGAGCCATGACGTGCGGCCGGTAGGGAGCAAGTACCTCCTTGAGGAGCCGCTGGGGCGCGGCGCCACAGGCACCGTCTGGCGCGCCCGCCAGCGGGAGACCGCCGGGGCCGAGGCGGCCGTGCCCGGGCAGCCCGGTGAGACCGTCGCGATCAAGGTCCTCAAGGAGGAGCTCGCGAGCGATCCGGACATCGTGATGCGGTTCCTGCGCGAGCGCTCCGTGCTGCTCCGACTGACGCATCCGAACATCGTCCGGGTCCGCGACCTGGTCGTCGAGGGCGATCTGCTGGCCCTGGTCATGGACCTCGTCGACGGCCCCGACCTGCACCGGCATCTGCGGGAGAACGGCCCCTTCACGCCGGTCGGCGCCGCGCTGCTCACCGCGCAGATCGCCGACGCGCTGGCCGCCAGCCACGCCGACGGCGTGGTGCACCGCGACCTCAAGCCGGCGAACGTGCTGCTCATGCAGGGCGGCGGTCAGATGCACCCGATGCTGACGGACTTCGGTATCGCACGCCTCGCGGACTCACCCGGCCTGACCCGCACCCACGAGTTTGTGGGCACGCCCGCGTACGTCGCGCCGGAGTCCGCCGAGGGCCGCCCGCAGACCTCCGCCGTCGACATCTACGGCGCCGGCATCCTGCTGTACGAACTGGTCACCGGCCGGCCGCCGTTCTCCGGCAGCTCGGCCCTGGAGGTCCTGCACCAGCACCTGAGCGCCGAGCCGCGCCGCCCCTCCACGGTCCCCGAACCGCTGTGGACGGTCATAGAGCGCTGTCTGCGCAAGAACCCGGCGGAGCGGCCCAGCGCCGAGAACCTCGCGCGCGGGCTGCGGGTCGTCGCCGAGGGCGTCGGTGTGCACGCGAACTCCGCGCAGATCGCCGCCGCCGAGAACGTGGCCGTACTCCTCGCCCCCGACCCCGCACCCGCCACGGTCCCGGGGATGCCCGGGGCGTCCGACCCGACGCAGGTGCTGCCGCACGGGGCGCCCGGCTACGACCCGAACGGGGCGACCAGCGTGCTGCCGCACGCCGGGGGCCCGGCCGGTGCGGCCGACCCCACCGCCGTGCTGCCGAGCACCGGCCCCGCCGGTGCCGACCAGACGCAGGTGCTGCCGCACGGGCAGCAGCCCGAGCAGCCGCACCCCTGGCAGACCCAGCTGCGCGCCGCGCGCGACCGCAACGAGCAGACGCAGGTCCAGTACCTCGACCCCGACGAGGACCCGCTGCGCCGCCGCCCGCAGCGGCAGGTCGCCCGCCCCCAGCAGCAGCCGCAGCAGCCGCAGCCGCAGCGACCCCAGCAGCGCCGGCAGCAGCGTGCCCCGCAGGGACCGCCGCCCGGTTACGGCTATCCGCAGCAGCAACAGCCGCAGCAGTACGCCCCGCAGCCTCAGCACCAGCCGCAGCACCAGCCCCAGCGGTACGCCCCGCCGCCCACGCCCGAGCCCCAGCGGCCCGCGCGCGAGCCGCGGCAGCCGCGCCAGCGCACCGCCAACCCGATGCGGATCCCGGGCCTCGGCTGCCTCAAGGGCTGTCTGTTCACGATCGTCATCCTGTTCGTGGCCGGCTGGCTGATCTGGGAGCTGAGCCCGCTCCAGGAGTGGATCGGCACCGGCAAGAGCTACTGGGACCAGCTCACCGACTGGTTCAGCACGGTCACCGGATGGATCGGGGACCTGGGCGGCTCCGAGGGTCCCGGTTCCTCCACGCAGTAGACGGGGCAGTTGATTTGTCGACACCTGGCGGGTGATTTCCGCCTCCGCGGTGAAGGTCGCCTCCTCGGACGCGTAGTTTTGGCGACAACACGCGTCTGTAGGAGCAGCCTTGGCACGGAAGATCGGTAGCCGGTACACCGCCAACCAGATCCTGGGGCGGGGCAGCGCCGGCACGGTGTGGCTGGGCGAGGGGCCCGAGGGGCCCGTCGCCGTCAAGCTGCTGCGCGAGGACCTCGCCTCGGACCAGGAGCTCGTGGGGCGCTTCGTCCAGGAGCGGACGGCCCTGCTCGGCCTGGAGCACCCCCACGTCGTCTCCGTACGCGACCTGGTGGTGGACGGCAACGATCTCGCGCTCGTCATGGACCTGGTCCGCGGCACGGACCTGCGCACCCGGCTGGACCGGGAGCGGCGGCTGGCGCCCGAGGCGGCGGTCGCGATCGCGGCGGACGTCGCGGAGGGGCTGGCGGCGGCGCACGCGGCCGGGGTGGTGCACCGCGACGTCAAGCCGGAGAACGTCCTGCTGGACATGCAGGGCCCGCTCGGCCCGGGCGGCTCGCACCGCGCCCTGCTGACGGACTTCGGCATCGCCAAGCTCATCGACTCCCCGCGCCGCACCCGCGCCACGAAGATCATCGGCACGCCGGACTATTTGGCCCCGGAGATCGTGGAGGGCCTCCCGCCCCGGGCCTCCGTGGACATCTACGCGCTGGCGACCGTGCTCTACGAGCTGCTGGCCGGCTTCACCCCCTTCGGCGGCGGCCACCCCGGCGCGGTGCTGCGCCGGCACGTCACGGAGACGGTCGTCCCCCTCCCCGGAATCCCGGAGGAGCTGTGGCAGCTGCTGGTGCAGTGCCTGGCGAAGGCGCCGGCGTCGCGGCTGCGGGCGTCCGAGCTGGCCGCAAGCCTGCGGGAGCAGCTCCCGGTGCTGCGGGGGATGCCGCCGCTGGACGTGGACGAGCCGGACACGGAGCCGGACGAGCCCGCCCGGACGCCCCCGGCCGGGCGGCAGGAGACGCCGGTACGGGTACGCCGGGGCGCGGTCCCGCTGGTCCCCGGCGCGAAGCCGGACTCCAACCGCGACACCCACACGTCGATGAGGGTCCCGGCACCGGACGAGCTGGCCGGCGGTGCGCGCGGCACCGCACGGGCGCCCCGCGCCGCGGGCACCCCCCGTCCCGGCTCGGCCCGCCACCGCTCCACCACCCGACGCCGCCGCCTGATCCTGGCGGCGGCGGCCGTCGCCGTGGCGGCCGCCGCGGGCACCGGCGCCTGGCTGGCCACGTCGGACGACGAGGCGGGCTCCCCGCAGGACACGAAGAACACGGCCCCGGCGTCCCCGTGACCCTCGCGGGCCGCCGGGCCCGAGCGGCTCCGGCCCGGCGTGTCCGGTCCGTCCGGCGTCCGAGGGCAAGGCCCTCCGGGGCCGTGGCGGGGTGCGGGGGCGCCGCCTCCGGCCGGCCCGCACCCAGGCCGGGCGCGGCGGGACCGGGGATCGCCCTGCATGGGCTTTCCGGCGGAGCCGTTACGCTGGGAGGCGTGGCAGTCGTCGATGTATCCGAAGAGCTCAAGTCCCTCTCCTCGACCATGGAGTCGATCGAGGCCGTCCTGGACCTCGACAAGCTGAGGGCAGACATCGCCGTGCTCGAGGAGCAGGCGGCCGCGCCGTCCCTCTGGGACGACCCGGACGAGGCGCAGAAGATCACCAGCAAGCTCTCCCACCTCCAGGCCGAGGTCAGGAAGGCGGAGGCACTGCGCGGGCGGATCGACGACCTCGCGGTGCTGTTCGAGATGGCCGAGGAGGAGGACGACCCGGACACCCGCTCCGAGGCGGAGTCCGAGCTCGGCGCCGTCCGCAAGGCGCTCGACGAGATGGAGGTGCGGACGCTCCTCAGCGGTGAGTACGACTCGCGGGAAGCGCTCGTGAACATCCGCGCCGAGGCCGGTGGCGTCGACGCCGCCGACTTCGCGGAGCGCCTCCAGCGGATGTACCTGCGCTGGGCCGAGCAGCGCGGCTACAAGACCGAGATCTACGAGACCTCGTACGCGGAGGAGGCGGGCATCAAGTCCACCACCTTCGCGGTGCAGGTGCCGTACGCCTACGGCACCCTCTCCGTCGAGCAGGGCACGCACCGTCTGGTGCGCATCTCGCCCTTCGACAACCAGGGTCGCCGCCAGACCTCCTTCGCCGGTGTCGAGGTGCTGCCCGTGGTCGAGCAGACCGACCATGTCGAGATCGACGAGACCGAACTGCGGGTGGACGTCTACCGGTCCTCCGGCCCCGGCGGCCAGGGCGTGAACACCACCGACTCCGCGGTGCGCCTCACCCACCTGCCCACCGGGATCGTCGTCTCCTGCCAGAACGAGCGGTCGCAGATCCAGAACAAGGCCACCGCCATGAACGTCCTCCAGGCCAAGCTGCTGGAGCGGCGCCGCCAGGAGGAGCAGGCCAGGATGGACGCCCTCAAGGGCGACGGCGGCAACTCCTGGGGCAACCAGATGCGTTCGTACGTCCTGCACCCCTACCAGATGGTCAAGGACCTGCGCACCGAGCACGAGGTCGGCAACCCGGAGGCCGTGTTCAACGGCGAGATCGACGGCTTCCTGGAGGCCGGAATTCGCTGGCGCAAGCAGCAGGAGAAGTAAGAGAAGCGTTTTGTCGACAAGGCAACTGCCGTCCTCCGGGCGGCAGTTGCCTTTTCTGTTCCCGGATGTCTGGGTTTTACATCACACTCACAGGCTTCAACGCACGGCAAAGAACCCGTACCTGGACATCGCGTACGCAACGGCCTTGACGTTGCTTTGAAAAATGGGAAGGGTGAAGCGTGGCATGCGTATCTCCGGGGCGCATGTGAACCGGGGGGCTTCACCACATCAGCTACTCCCGTCGATCACGGCCCCGAGCGCCGCCTCAATGACGATGAGCTACTGGGGGTAGCAACCATATGACCAACAAGACGCGCGTCCGCATAGCGCGCCTCGCGGCCGGCGCCGTGATCGCGGCCGGCGCCTCGCTGACCGCCGCGGGTGCGGCCTCCGCCACCGAGGGCGACTGCTTCGTCGGCATCCTGTGCGAGGACCGCTCGCCGAGCCCGGATCCGGACCCGGACCCGACCCTCCCGACCGGTGAGCCGACCGTTCCGACGGGCGAGCCCACCATCCCGACCGGTGAGCCGACCGTTCCGACGGGCGAGCCGACCGACCCGACCGAGGAGCCCACGGAGCCGGAGGAGCCCGAAGAGCCCACCGAGGACCCCTCCGAGGAGCCCTCGGACGACGAGACCACCGCCCCCGGCACCGGTGACGGCGACAACACCGACCCCGACGGCGGCACCTCCCCGCAGGACGAGGGCTCCTCGTCCCTGACGGACACCGGCTCGGAGCTCCCGTCGGCCTCCGCCCAGGGCGGCGGCGACGAGCTGGCCGAGACGGGTGCCGCGCAGACCACCTTCCTGCTGATCGGCGCCGCGACGATGATCGTCGGCGGTATCGGCTTCCGGGTGCTGCCGCGCCTGGCGGGCGGCCGCGGCGGAGCCGCTGCCTGACCGGTGGCCTAGCGTGATCGCCGAAGGGCCCGGAGCAACCGCTCCGGGCCCTTCGGCGCATCTCCCGCCGTCCCGCGCGGCGCGCGTCCTACGCGGTCTGGTGCGCGAGGAGCGCCACCGCCGCGATCAGCACCGCCAGCAGGGCGATCAGAGTCATCGGGTTGAGAGCCGTGAAGGGGTTCTCCTGCTGGAGCCGCTCCCGGTTGGCCCGGCACACGGGGCAACGGCCCTCCGCCACGGGTGCGGCACAGTTCGCGCACACCAGCCGGTCGTACGTCATGTGCTCGCCTCCTTGCACCGGTACCGGTTCGTGGCTACAACGCCCGGGGGAACGCAAACGTTCCCCCTCCACTCTGCCAGGTTCCCCCGGAAAGAGCGCGGGCGCTCTCAGAAGGTTGTGGTGGACAAAAGTGCACAAGTATTGCACAACCGCTACCTGCGCCTGCGCTTGCGTACCCGCGTCGCGTATGGTCACGCACATCTACCCCCGGCGACCCGTGGTGCATCCGTGATCCGATTCGACAACGTGTCCAAGGTCTACCCCAAGCAGACCCACCCCGCCCTCAGGGATGTCTCCCTCGAGGTGGAGAAGGGTGAGTTCATCTTCCTTGTGGGGTCCTCAGGCTCCGGAAAGTCCACCTTCCTGCGGCTGATCCTCCGCGAGGAGCGGTGCAGCCACGGTCAGGTGCACGTTCTGGGCAAGGACCTCGCGCGCCTCTCCAACTGGAAGGTGCCGCAGATGCGGCGCCAGTTGGGGACGGTCTTCCAGGACTTCCGGCTGCTGCCGAACAAGACCGTCGGCGAGAACGTCGCGTTCGCGCAGGAGGTCATCGGCAAATCGCGCGGCGAGATCCGCAAGTCCGTGCCGCAGGTGCTCGAACTGGTCGGGCTCGGCGGCAAGGAGGACCGGATGCCGGGCGAGCTGTCCGGCGGTGAGCAGCAGCGCGTCGCCATCGCGCGGGCCTTCGTCAACCGGCCCAAGCTGCTGATCGCCGACGAGCCCACCGGCAACCTCGACCCGCAGACCTCCGTCGGCATCATGAAGCTGCTCGACCGGATCAACCGGACGGGCACGACCGTGGTGATGGCCACGCACGACCAGAACATCGTGGACCAGATGCGCAAGCGCGTCATCGAGCTGGAGAAGGGCCGCCTCGTCCGCGACCAGGCCCGCGGCGTCTACGGCTACCAGCACTGAGACACCAGCGAGATCCACGGAAAGGCTTGAAGCAGACGCCATGCGCGCCCAGTTCGTTCTGTCGGAGATCGGTGTAGGTCTCCGCCGCAATCTGACGATGACCTTCGCGGTCATCGTCTCGGTCGCCCTGTCCCTGGCCCTGTTCGGCGGTTCGCTGCTGATGAGCGACCAGGTGAACACCATGAAGGGCTACTGGTACGACAAGGTCAACGTCTCGATCTTCCTCTGCAACAAGAGCGACGCCGAGTCCGACCCCAACTGCGCCAAGGGCGCGGTCACCGGGGAGCAGAAGGAGCAGATCCTCGGCGACCTCAAGAAGATGTCGGTCGTCGACAGCGTGACGACCGAGTCGCAGGACCAGGCGTACAAGCACTACAAGGAGCAGTTCGGCGACTCCCCGCTGGCCAGCTCCCTCACGCCGGACCAGATGCAGGAGTCGTACCGCATCAAGCTGAAGGACCCGGAGAAGTACCAGGTCATCGCGACCGCCTTCAACGGGCGGGACGGTGTGCAGTCGGTGCAGGACCAGAAGGGCATCCTGGACAACCTGTTCGAGCTGCTCAACGGCATGAACTGGGCCGCGCGGGCGATCATGGCGCTGATGCTGGTGGTGGCGCTGATGCTGATCGTCAACACCGTGCGCGTCTCGGCGTTCAGCCGGCGGCGGGAGACCGGGATCATGCGCCTGGTCGGCGCCTCCGGCTTCTACATCCAGGCGCCGTTCATCATGGAGGCCGCGGTCGCCGGGCTCATCGGCGGCACCCTCGCGTGCGGTTTCCTGGTGCTCGGGCGGTACTTCATCATCGACAACGGCCTGGCGCTGTCCGAGAAGCTGAACCTGATCAACTTCATCGGCTGGGACGCCGTCCTCACGAAGCTGCCGCTCATCCTCGCGACGAGCCTCCTGATGCCTGCCTTGGCGGCGTTCTTCGCGTTGCGCAAGTACCTGAAGGTGTGACACATGCCAAGAGGGCCGTACGGTCAAGCGACCGTACGGCCCTTCGCGTTGTCCTAGACTCACCGGCATGTCGGGTCGTGACCTGTTCTGTCAGCCCCGCCGCTTCGGCCGCGGGGCCGCCCTGACCTTGGTGTTCGCCAGTGTGCTCGTCGCCGGCGCCGCGACCGGCTCGCTGCCGGGCGACGAACAGGGGACCACGTCCGGCGCGACGCCCTCCGCGGCCCCCGTCGGCAGTCAGCAGGAGGTCGCCCGCGCCGCCGCCGAGGCCATGGCCGAGGGCAAGTCCCCCATCGAGGCCGCCGAGCGCGCCGTGAGCCGCAGCGGCAACCGCTGGGACGCCGTCTACTCCCGGGGCGAGTACGAGGAGTTCCAGGAGGCCCTCGACGGCGAGTACACCGGCGTCGGCCTCTCCGCACGCCGCGAGCGCGGCGGGCGCATCGAGGTCACGCGGGTGGCCGACGGCTCCCCCGCCGCCGAGGCCGGGATCCGCGCCGGGGACCGGCTGCGCAGCGTCGACGGACGGAAGGTCGACGGGCGTCCGGTCACCGAGGTGGTCTCCCTGCTGCGCGGCGACGCCACCGACGCGGACGCCGGCACGACCGTCCGTCTCGGGGTGGAGCGCGGCACGCGCACGTGGACCGAGACGCTGCGCCGGGCCCGGCTGTCCACCGGCTCCGTGACCGTCCGCACGCTCACCGACGGCGCCACCGTCATCAGGATCGCCGCCTTCACCAAGGGCTCCGGCGAGGTGGTCCGCGAGGCCGTGCGGCGGGCCCCGGCCTCCTCGGGAGTCGTCCTCGACCTGCGCGCCAACAGCGGCGGCCTGGTCACCGAGGCCGTCACCGCCGCCTCCGCCTTCCTCGACGGCGGTCTGGTCGCCACCTACGACGTCGACGGCGATCAGCTCGCCCTGCACGCCGAGCCCGGCGGCGATTCCGCCAGACCCTTGGTCGCGCTCGTGGACGGCGGCACGATGAGCGCGGCCGAGCTGCTGACCGGCGCCCTCCAGGACCGCGGTCGCGCGGTCGTCGTGGGCTCCCGCACGTTCGGCAAGGGATCGGTGCAGATGCCGAGCCGGCTGCCCGACGGCTCCGTGGCCGAGCTGACCGTCGGCCACTACCGCACCCCCTCCGGCCGTGGTGTCGACGGCCGCGGCATCACCCCCGACCTGGAAGCCGGCGAACGCGCGCTCGACCGGGCCCGGACGGTCCTCGCCGGACTGGGCCGGTAGCGGCACGGCGCGATAATCGGCTTCCCTCGCACCCCCCTCGTAGTGCGAAAATGGGCGGCACTATGGCTAAGGAAAAAGGGCGCAAGCTGATCGCGCAGAACAAGAAGGCGCGGCACGACTACCACATCCTGGACACCTACGAGGCCGGGCTGGTCCTCATGGGCACCGAGGTGAAGTCACTGCGCCAGGGCCGGGCCTCGCTGGTCGACGGCTTCGTCCAGCTGGAGGACCACGAGGCGTGGCTCTACAACGTGCATGTGCCGGAGTACAGCCAGGGCACCTGGACCAACCACAGCGCCCGGCGCAAGCGCAAGCTGCTCCTGCACCGCGAGGAGATCGACAAGCTGGCGTCCAAGTCGGGAGAGACGGGTCATACCGTCGTGCCCCTCGCCCTGTACTTCAAGGACGGCCGCGCCAAGGTCGAGATCGCGCTGGCCAAGGGCAAGAAGGAGTACGACAAGCGGCAGACCCTGCGGGAGAAGCAGGACCGCCGCGAGGCCGACCGGGCCATGTCGGCGGTGCGGCGCAAGCAGCGGGCCTGAGCGGGGAAGGCCCCGGCGCCGGGCCGCGCCGAACCCGGTACGACGGCGGGGTGACCGCTGGGAAAACGGTGGCATCGGCGGAGGGTGATCCCGTACGATGGCATCCACACCCCACAGAGGGTGTGGGCAGTTTGAAAAAACAACATGGGGATGATCGGTTTCGACAGCGGCTGTCGAAGCAGGGGAAGCGTGTCGAGGAAGCGGCCATGATCTCGTAAACCACAGGCCGAAACCAATAATCGCCGATACCAAGCGCGATTCCTTCGCCCTCGCTGCCTAAGTAGCGACTTGCGAAGTGTCAGCCCGGGGCTGTTCCCGACCCGGATCCTGGCATCAGCTAGGGGACTAAACCTTGATCCCGGTCACGGGGTGAAGAGGGAAACCAAACAGTGACTGAGCCCGTCGGAGACTTGTCCGCGTGATCTTCGGGGCTGAGAAAAGCGCAGCGGACTGCACACGGAGAAGCCCTGATTCCGCACCGTTGGACGCGGGTTCGATTCCCGCCATCTCCACAATCTCCATGCGACCAGAGCCCGGTGGTTTCCAACCACCGGGCTCTGGTCGTTTTTATGGAGCCCGACTCTATATCGAGGGGTCGTTCACGGCCGCCTACCGGCTGGGGCTCGCCTGGGGGCTCGGCTGAGGCACTCCGGGCACCCCTCGGGAGCCGCGGGCGGCGCGGGACACGAGGGTGATGACGAGGGCGAGGGCGGCGGCGGTGACCGGTATGCCGTAACCGGTCACCGTCGCCGTCCGCTCCACCGTCCAGCCGCCGAGCGCGCTGCCTGCCGCGACGCCGCCGAGGAGGGCGGTCACGGCGAGGGTCATCCCTTCGTTGAGGCGGTCGGCGGGGGTGTGCCGCTGGACGAGTGCCATGCCGGTGACCATCGTCGGGGCGGTCGCCATCCCGGCGAGGAGCAGGGCGGGGGCGAGGGCGAGGAGGGAGGAGGTGACGGTGGCGGCCAGCAGGGGGAGGACCAGCAGGGCCGCCATCGCGGCCAGGCACCAGGACAGGCGGCGGTCGGCCGGCGCCTTGAGCCTCAGCGTGCCGAAGACCAGTCCCGCCGCGCACGAGCCCGCCGCCTGGAGGGCGAGCAGGACACCCGCCGCCGTGCGGTGACCCTGAGCGTCCGCGAAGGCGACCGTCACCACCTCCGTCGCGCCGAACACGGCTCCGGTGGCCAGGAGCGCGGCCAGCAGCGCCGGCATACCGGGGGAGCGCAGCGGAGAGGGGGCCTTCGTGCGGGGTGCCACGGGCGGTTCCGTGGCGCGCTGGGCGGTGAACAGGAGCGTGCCGGTGAGCAGCAGCACGCTCCCGGTCAGTGTGCCGGCCTCCGGGAAGAGCGTCCCGCAGAGGAGGGCCGCGAGCACCGGGCCGAGCATGAAGCACAGCTCGTCGGCGGCCTGTTCGAAGGAGTTGGCGGTGTGCAGGGCGTCGGGGTCGCCCCGGAGCAGGTGGGCCCAGCGGGCGCGCGACATGCCGCCGATGTTGGGGGTGGTCGCGGTGGCGGTGTAGGCGGCGAAGAGGGTCCAGACCGGGGCGTCGTGGTGCAGGCAGAGGACGAGGCCCAGGCTGCCCAGGACCGCCACGAGGGTGGCGGGAACGGCGACGCGGGCCTGGCCGTGCCGGTCGACGAGGCGGGCGACCCAGGGCGCGACCAGGGCGGTCGCGGTGAGCCCGGTCGCGGTGACGGCGCCGGCGAGGGCGTACGAGCCGCGGGAACCGGCGATCATCATGACCGCGCTGACGCTGAACATGCCCATCGGCAGGCGGGCGACGAGGTTGCCCAGCGTGAAGGCGCGGGTGCCGGGGTGGGCGAACAGACGGCGGTAGGGGCCCGGTATGCGGGAGGACGTCGCGTACGGCATCGGGCAACCGTCACCCACGGACGATCAAGAGGTCCAACACTTTGTCCGGCTCGATTCACGCACCTCTGTTGTAAGTTCTCGTCATGTCCGCACCCGCCCATCTCGACCCGCGGCTCCTGCGCGCCTTCGTCACGGTCGCCGAGGAACTGCACTTCACCCGCGCCGCGTCCCGGCTGTACGTAGCCCAGCAGGCGCTGAGCCGGGACGTGCGCCGACTGGAGCGGGAGCTGGGCGCCGAGCTCTTCGTCCGCACGACCCGGCAGGTGACGCTGACGGCGGACGGTGAGCGGCTGGTGCCCCACGCCCGCCGGGTGCTCGCGGCGCAGGAGGCGCTGCTCGCGGCGTTCGGGCAGGCCAGGCCCCTGCTGGTGGACCTGAACTCGCCCGGCCTCGGCACCCCGCGCCGGGTGCTGCTCCGGGCCCGCGAGCTCGCCCCGGAGCAGGAGCTGATGGCCCGCTACGAGAGTGGGCTGACCTGGGCGGCGGGGGAGTTGCTGGCGGGCCGGATCGATGTGTCGTTCGGGCGGTTCGCGGGACTGGACGCCGTGCTGCGCAGACAGCTGGAGCACCGGATCGTCCGCTACGAACCGATGGCGGTCGTGCTGCCGGAGGACCACCGGCTCGCGTCGCTGCCGGAGGTGCCGCTGGCCGCGCTGGCGGGGGAGAGCGTGTACGCCGGGGCCGGGAACCCGCGTACGCCGGAGTGGACCGATCTCGCGCGGCGGCTGTTCGAGGGACGGGGGATCGAGCCGGCGCCGCCTCTGCCGATGGCGGTGGGCGACGAGGAGTTCCAGCGGGTGATGGCGAGGACGCGGTGCCCGGTGCTCGCCGTGGTGGACTTCCCGGCGATGCCCGGGACGGTACGGCGGCCCTTGGTCGACCCCGTTCCCCTGTCGCCGGTGTCGATGGTGTGGCGCAAGGGGCTGACGCATCCCGCGCTTCAGGCACTGTGGCGGGCGGCCGCCGAGATGGCGGCCGAGGAGGGATGGCTGCGGCTGCCCGAGGGCGCCTGGCTGCCGGCGTCGGACCGGGCCGCCCGCGGAGACTGAGGCGGGGCGGAATCGGCACGCGCCCCCTGTAAAAGACCGCCCCTGCGGCGCGACGCCGGGACATCCGTTCGCGGCGGGACCGTACGGCGCGGCGCCGGGCGGTGCCGCGCGGGGGCTCAAGGGCAGCCGTTCCCGGACCGGCCCGGGGCGACCTCTCACCCCACCCCCGCCCAGGGTGAGAGCAAAGTTCCCTTCCGGTCACCCACCGCCACAGACCGGAAACGCGCCCTCCCTACCTTCGGGACTCAGCCACTCAGCGCGGCACCACCGAGCCCGGAGCACCGTGGAGGCGTCATGACAGCCCCGAGTACACCCCCCGCACCCGGCGGCGGGTCAGGCCGCTGGATCGAGGACTGGGATCCCGAGGACGAGACCTTCTGGCAGGAGACCGGGGAGCGGGTCGCCCGCCGCAATCTGCTCTTCTCCGTGCTCTCCGAGCACATCGGGTTCTCCGTCTGGACCCTGTGGTCGGTGATGGTGCTCTTCATGGGCCCGGAGTACGGCCTCACCCCGGCCGACAAGTTCTTCCTGGTCTCGATGGCCACGCTGGTCGGCGCCGCGGTCCGTGTGCCGTACACCTTCGCGGTCGCCGTCTTCGGCGGCCGGAACTGGACGATCGTCTCGGCGGGTCTGCTGCTCGTCCCCACCGTCGCCGCCTTCCTCGTCATGGAGCCGGGGACCTCGTACACGACCTTCCTGGTCTGCGCGATGCTCGCCGGTGTCGGCGGGGGCAACTTCGCCTCGTCCATGACCAACATCAACGCCTTCTTCCCGCTGCGGAAGAAGGGCTGGGCCCTCGGCCTGAACGCCGGGGGCGGCAACATCGGCGTGCCGGTGATGCAGCTCGTCGGCCTCGCCGTGATCGGCGCGAGCGGCGGCCCGCGGGTACTGCTCGGGATCTACATCCCGCTGATCGTCGTCGCCGCGGTGCTCGCCGCGCTGTACATGGACAACATCGCGTCGCTGCGCAACGACTCGGGCGCCGCCAAGGAGACCGTACGGGCCGCTGACACCTGGATCATGTCCTTCCTCTACATCGGCACCTTCGGCTCGTTCATCGGCTACAGCTTCGCCTTCGGCCTGGTCCTCCAGACCCAGTTCGGCCGTACGCCGCTGCAGGCCGCGTACGTCACCTTCGTCGGCCCGCTGCTCGGCTCGCTGATCCGGCCGGTGGGCGGCGCGCTCGCCGACCGCTACGGCGGCGCCAGGATCACGCTGTGGAACTACGTCGGCATGGCCGCCGCGACCGGCGTGGTCGTGCTGGCGAGCATGGGGGAGTCGCTGGCGCTGTTCACGGCCGCGTTCATCGCGCTGTTCGTGCTGAGCGGGCTCGGCAACGGGTCGACGTACAAGATGATCCCCGGCATCTTCCACAACAAGGCCCTCGCCATGGGACTCGAAGGGGAGGAGGCCGCGGCCTACGGACGGCGGCTGTCCGGCGCCTCCATGGGGCTCATCGGCGCGGTGGGCGCGCTCGGCGGGCTCGGGATCAACCTGGCCTTCCGGCAGTCGTTCCTGAGCGCGGGCTCCGGCACCGCCGCCTTCGTCGCCTTCCTGGTCTTCTACGGCCTCTGCTTCGTGGTCACCTGGGCCGTATACCTTCGCCGCCCGGCCGCTCAGGAACCCGCCACCCGGGCCGCCACGGAGGCGAAGCCGCAGCTCAGCTACGCCGAGGTGTGACGTAACACCGTCGACATCGCACCGAACCGAGCCTGTCACGCGTCGTTGACAGGCTCGATCGGCATCCAGGGGCGACGACATGAGGGCGGGAACGACTCGAGTGCGGGACGAGAGCCAGTGATGCACGAGCGACAGCAGCGACCGGATCAGGCGGAGCACGGGCCCCTCGCCGGGTTCACCGTGGGCGTGACGGCCGCCCGCCGGGCCGACGAGCTGGGGGCGCTGCTCCAGCGGCGCGGCGCCGCGGTGCTGCACGCGCCGGCCCTGCGGATCGTGCCCCTCGCCGACGACAGCGAGCTGCTGGCCGCCACCGAGGACCTTCTGGACCGGGTGCCGGACGTGGTGGTGGCGACGACCGCCATCGGCTTCCGGGGCTGGGTCGAGGCCGCCGACGGCTGGGGGCTCGGCGAGACGCTGCTCGACCGGCTGCGCGGCGTGGAACTCCTCGCCCGTGGGCCGAAGGTGAAGGGCGCGATCCGGGCGGCGGGGCTGACCGAGGACTGGTCGCCGTCCTCGGAGTCCATGGCCGAGGTGCTCGACCGGCTGTTGGAGGAGGGCGTCGACGGGCGGCGCATCGCCGTGCAGTTGCACGGCGAGCCGCTGCCCGGGTTCGTGGAGTCGCTGCGGGCGGGCGGCGCCGAGGTGGTCGGCGTGCCCGTCTACCGGTGGATGCCGCCGGAGGACGTGGCGCCCGTGGACCGGTTGCTCGACGCCACGGTGGCGCGCGGCGTCGACGCGCTGACCTTCACGAGCGCGCCCGCCGCCGCGTCCTTGCTGTCCCGCGCCGAGGAGCGGGGGCTGCTCGCCGAGCTGCTCGCCGCCCTCCGCCACGACGTGCTGCCCGCCTGCGTCGGCCCGGTCACCGCGCTGCCGTTGCAGGCCCGCGGCGTCGACACCGTCCAGCCCGAACGCTTCCGGCTCGGTCCGCTCGTCCAGCTCCTGTGCCGGGAACTGCCCGCCCGCGCCCGTGCGTTGCCCGTCGCCGGGCACCGGGTGGAGATCCGGGGCCACGCGGTCCTCGTGGACGGCGACCTCAAGTCCGTACCGCCGGCCGGTATGTCGCTGCTGCGCGCACTGTCACGCCGGCCCGGCTGGGTGGTCGCCCGGTCCGAGCTGCTGCGGGCGCTGCCCGGTGCCGGCCGGGACGAACACGCCGTGGAGACGGCGATGGCCCGCCTGCGGTCGGCCCTCGGCGCGCCGAAACTGATCCAGACCGTGGTCAAGCGCGGCTACCGGCTCGCCCTGGACCCGGCGGCCGACGCCAAGTACGCCGACGACTGACCCGGCCCGCCGCCGTCTCCTGGGGGGGGGCGGCGACCGGCCGACGCCTGTCCGCTGCCGTCTCCTGGGGGGCGGTGATCGGCCGACGCTTGTCCGCTGCCGTCTCCTGGGGGCGCGGGGAACCGCGCGATCGGCCCCGATGGCGCCGCGGATGAGCGCCGACCGGTTCGCAGTCCCCAGGTGAGGCGCGTGCCCGCCCACGACGGCGTCTCCCCTCCCCGGGGGGGGGGCCCCCCGGCAGCCCCCCCGCCAGCCCGCCACCGAGGTAACCCGAACCCCCCG
>NZ_JBSFCI010000043.1:0-54427 GCF_053593375.1 Streptomyces sp. NPDC002309
CCCGTCGGTGAGCTGAACTCCCGCGTCCCCCCCCCGGGACCCGCGGTCGCACGCGGCGGGAAGGGGTCGGGCCGGGGGGTGTCCGCCCGCAGCGGTTGGCGCGTCAACCCGGGCAAGTTGGTAAGTGACCGATTCCGCGCCGTTCCGAGGACGGACACCCCCCGGCCCGACCCCGACGACAACCCCCACCCGAGGCGCGACAGCAACCCCCACCGAACACCCGATGCGCCGCAGGCATGATGACGCGCGCGCCACCACCACGGCACCGGAACCTCACCGGACCCTCAGCGGAACCGAGCCGCGACCGCCCGCACATCATGCGGCTCCTCACGATCCGACCCGCACAACTCCTCGTTCAACTCCCTTACCAACTGCACCAGATCCGTGGGCCGCTCCGGCCCCCACCAGTCGCCGAGCAACTCGGCGAGCGACTCCTCGCGAGCCCTGGCCAGCCGCTCGGCGACCACCCGCCCCTGTTCGGTCAGCACCAGGTCGAGCCCCTCCCGCACGGCAAGCCGCCGTTCCTCGACCTGACGGGCCCCGTCGAGGATCACCCCCAGCGGCACGGTGCTCCGCTCGGCCAGCACTCCCGGCTCCACGCGCCCGTGCCGTTTGATCCGCAGCAGCAGCCAACCGGCCGCGGGCAACAGGTCGTACCCCGCGCGCGCGGAGATCTTCCGGTACACCTCGTGCCGCCCCTCCCGCGTACCGAGCACCGACAACGCCCGGCACACCTCGTCGTACGACGACCGGTGCACCGGATTGCTGGCCAGCGTCTCGGAGACGTCGGGCGCCGTGACCGACATCCGCAGCCGGTCCTCCTTCAGGAACCATGCCAGCACGAACGCGAGGAACGCGACGGGCGCCGCGTACAGGAACACGTCCGTGATGGCGGTGGCGTACGCGTCCAGCGCCTGCCCCCGCAACTCCGGTGGCAGGAGGGCGATCCCCCGCGAGTCGGACCCGAGACTCTCGACGGAGACACCGCGCGGCAGCGTCACGCCCCGGAAGGCGGACGCCAGTTGCTCCCCGAGCCGCCCCGCGAAGACCGACCCGAAGACGGCGACCCCGAACGCCGCCCCGATCGACCGGAAGAAGGTCGCCCCGGACGTGGCGACGCCCAGATCCTCGTACGACACGGCGTTCTGCACGATGAGCACCAGCACCTGCATGACCAGCCCCAGCCCGAGACCGAAGACGAAGAAGGTCGCGCCGATCACCAGGTCGGAGCTGTGCACGTCGAGGTTGTGGAGCAGCAGCAGCCCGAGGGTGGTCACGAACGTCCCCGTGACGGGGAAGACCTTCCAGCGTCCGGTGCGGCTGACGATCTGCCCGGAGCCGGTCGAGGCGATGAGCAGCCCCAGCACCATCGGCAGCATGTGCACACCCGACAGGGTCGGTGAGACCCCCCGCACGACCTGGAGGAACGTCGGCAGGTAGGTCATCGCGCCGAACATCGCGAACCCGATGATCAGACTGATCGCCGCGGTGAGGCTGAACGTCCGGACACGGAAGAGCTTCAGCGGCAGCACCGGCTCGGCCGCCCGCCGCTCGACCGCCACGAACCACACCGCGAGCACGGCGGCCAGCACGAGCAGCCCGACGATCTGCGGGGACCCCCACCCCCAGGTGGTGCCGCCGAGGGAGGCGACCAGTACCAATGAGGTGGCGACGGCGGCGATGAGGAAGGTGCCCAGATAGTCGATGACATGCCGGGCGCGGGTGCGCGGCAGCCGAAGCAGCGAGGCGATCACCACGAGCGCGACGGCCCCGAGGGGCACGTTGATGTAGAAGACCCAGCGCCAGCTCAGCTGCTCGGTGAACACCCCGCCCAGCAGGGGCCCGAGCACACTCGACGCCCCGAAGACCACGCCGAACACCCCCTGGTACCGCCCCCGGTCACGCGGCGGGACCAGATCCCCGACCATCGCCATCGACAACACGATCAGCCCGCCGCCGCCCAGCCCCTGGATTCCGCGGAAGGCGATGAGCTGCGCCATGTCCTGCGCGATCCCGCAGAGCGCGGAGCCGACGAGGAAGATCACGATGGCGATCTGGAACAGCAGCTTCCGTCCGTACTGGTCGCCCAGCTTGCCCCACAGCGGCGTCGCGGCGGTCGCGGCCAGCAGATACGCGGTGACCACCCAGGAGAGATGGTCGAGGCCGCCGAACTCGCTGACGATCGTCGGCAGGGCGGTGGCCACGATCGTCTGGTCGAGAGCGGCCAGCAACATGCCGAGCAGCAGCGCGCCGATCGACACGAGTACGTTCCCGGACACCTGCTCGCGATCCACGGCACCCGGTATCTGAGCGGCCCTGCCGCCATGCGATTCCCCGGTCATGCACACCTCCCGAGGCTGCCTCGTCCGGCCTGCGGTACCTCATCCATCGTGTGCGGTTCGCCCGGTAACGGCCTGTCGAGCCCGAGGAAAAGCCGTCGCCGCGGGCGCGTTTCAGGGGGGCCGCCGACACGACGTACACACAATCTGCATAATCTCTGGGACCACGGAGCCGCGAGGGGAGGGACGGACGCGTGACGAAGCAGAACGAGCACCAGTGCCCGGAGTGCGGAACGCCCAGGGGGGCGGACAACACCCCGGCCTGCGCCTGCGGCGAGCGCGCCGCCGAGGCCCTGCGCGACGCGCGTACGGCGGAACAGGCTGCGGCGGAGGACTTCGACCCGCTGCGCATACGCCCCTATGTAGCACTGCACCCCACACATTCCGCCCCACCCGAGCACCCGGAACCCACCACCCCGGCGGCCCCCGGATCCCCCGAAGCCCTCACCGAACCCGTGGCGGAACCCAGCCTCCCGCACGACCCCCCGGCCCCGACCCCGGCCCCGGCCCCGACCCCCGAATCCCCACAGGCCGCTGAGCCTGAGCCCCCACAAGCCACTGAGCCCCCTCAGGCCCCCGAGCCCCCGCACGGACCCCACCGCGCCGCCCACCCCGGACCCCACCGCGCCCCCCACCCCGGACGCCGCCGCACCATCCTGCTGGCGACCGCCGCGGTCCTCGCGGTCACCGCCACGGCGGGCTTCGCCGGCGGCCTGTTCTCCTACGACCCCCCGGCCCGGGACAGCGCGGCGCCGGAGTCGGTACGGGAGGCGGTCCCGCAGGCCCGCACGACCCCGCCGACCCCCACACCGTCGGCGACGGCACCCTCGGCCGCACCCGCCACGCGGTCCCCGTCCCCGACAGCGGCACCCTCGCCGAGCGCGTCCCCCTCGGCGAGCGCCTCCGCGACGCAGCCCGCTTCACCGACGCCGACCGACCGGCCGTCGTCGCCCACCACCCCCGCCGCGAACTCGCCGACCCCCTCGGACCGCGGCGAGCCGGCGCAGACCCTGAGCCGCGGCGACTCCGGCCCCGAGGTCACGGAGCTCCAGCTCCGCCTGCGCCAGCTGTACCTGTACAACGACGACCCCGACGGCGACTACACGGGAGAAGTCGAGAACGCCGTACGCACCTACCAGTGGGCCCGCGGCATCCGCGGCGACGAACTGGGCGTCTACGGCGAGGAGACCCGGCGGATGCTCGAGTCGGAGACGTCGGAGCCCTGACACGCCCTGGTCGGGGTGCCCGGACGACCCGACGACCCGACGGGCCCCGGCCGCCCACGCCCCGCCTCAGCGGCGGCCGCGACGGCCCCTCACCGGAACGAGACGCGGATCTCCCCGTCCCCGTCGGCCTCGACCCGCACGCCGCTCAGATCCCCCACCAGTACGTCCGGACGATGCACCGAGGCCCGCGGCCCCACCCCGACCACCCGCATTCCCGCGGCGCGCCCCGCCGCGATCCCCGCGCCGGAGTCCTCGAAGACCAGACAGTCCCGCGGAGCCACGCCCAGCTCGGCAGCCCCCTTCAGGAACCCCTCGGGATCGGGCTTGCTCGCGCCCACGGACTCGGCGGTCACCCGCACGTCCGGCAGCGCCAGCCCCGCCGCGGCCATCCGCGCCGTGGAGAGCGCCACGTCCGCCGAGGTCACCAGGGCATGCGGCAGCCCCCGCAGCGACGCCAGGAAGTCCTTCGCGCCGGCGATCTCGACGACCCCGTCCATGTCGGCGGTCTCCTCCGCGAGCATCCGCGCGTTGTCCGCCAGGTTCCGCTCCATCGGCCGGTCCGGCAGCAGCACGGCCATCGACGCGAACCCCTGCCGCCCGTGGACGACCTTCATGACCTCGTCCCCGTCCAGCCCGTGCCGCTCGGCCCACCGGCGCCAGATGCGCTCCACGACGGCGTCGGAGTTGACCAGGGTGCCGTCCATGTCGAGCAGGAGGGCGCGGGCGGTGAGCACGGTCGAGGCCGTCATCGGCAGCTCCATCACGAGGGAGAAGGGCGGCGGCGAAGGCCGCCGAGGCCCGGGAACGAGGTGCCCCCGGGGGGGGGACAAGGCGGCCCCGCCCGCCGGTCAGGGAAAACGGGCGGGAGCCACTTTGTTTCTTCACGGTACAAAACAAGCCGCCCGATCGCCAGCGCGCCGGCCAAGCCTTCACCTGCCGTTCAGCTCGACCCGCCCCAGCTCAGCCCCAGCCCCGGCCCGTCCCAGTCCTCCCCAGAACCCGGCTCGACCAGCCCAGCCCTGCCCGTCCCAGCCCACCCCAGAACCCGGCTCGACCAGCCCAGCTCCGCCCGTCCCAGCCCACCCCAGAACCCGGCTCGACCAGCCCAGCTCCGCCCGTCCCAGTCCACCCCAGAACCCGGCTCGACCAGCCCAGCTCGCCCAGCCCGCCCGCCCCAGAACCCAGCTCGACCCAGCCCCAGCCCGCCCCAGAGCCCGACTCAACCCAGCCCTGCTCGACCCAGCCCCAGAACGACCCAGAGCCCAGCTCGGCGCAGCCCGCCCCACCCCGCCCGGCTCAGCCGGTGACCGCCTCCCAAAGGCTCCACACCCCGAGCCCCAGCATCAGCAGCGCCGCGACCTTCGTGATCAGACCCAGCGGCACCCGCTTCATCAGCGCCTTGCCACCGACGATGCCCAGCCCGGCCACCGCCCAGAGCGCCAGCACCGCACCGAGGCCGACGGACAGCGGGTCGTCGTACCGGGCGGCGAGGTTCGCCGTCATGATCTGCGTGAGGTCACCGAACTCGGCGACCAGGATCAGCATGAAACCTGCCCCGGAAACCTTCCAGAAGGACTGGTCCTCCGGCTTGCGGATCTCCTCCTCACCGTCGCCCTTCCTGAGCAGCAGCACCGCCGCGCCACCGAGGAAGAGCACGCCGGTGAGCGCGTGCACCAACTGCTGCGGCAGCAGCGTCAGCACGCTGCCGGCCGCGACGGCGAGCACGACATGCAGCGCGAAGGCCGCCGCGACGCCGGCGAAGACGTACGAGGCGCGATAGCGGGTGCCCAGGACGAGGCCGGCGAGCGCGGTCTTGTCGGGCAGTTCGGCGAGGAAGACGACGCCGAAGACGAGCGCCGTGACGGTCAGGCTGATCAAGATTCCTCAATCGGTCGGGGCCACCGGCCGAGAGTCGTGGCGGAACATCCATGAGACCTCGGCACGGCAGCACACGGCACCCGCGCCATGGGGCACGGGTGTGCACTGCTTGCCGAAGGTCTCGCCGGCCGGCCTCGTCATGAGACCCGCCTCCGGGCGCCGGCCCAGTCCCTCAGGGGCTGAGCAGTATGTCGACGGTCCGGCGAAGGGCTACTCCCCCTCTGCGCCCCCCATGGTACGCGACGGCCCCACCGGCCCCAGGGGCGGAGAAGTCCCGCCCCTGAATCCAGCCGTGTCATGAACGCGACACCAACCTCTCACCGAACGCACACCCGTTCGCCACGCGACAGCGGCAGCATTCCCTCGCCCGCACGCCAACACCCCCACAAACCAAGGGAGTTCGCATGCCCAGGTTCTACGCGCGTCGACGGCTGAGCACACTGGCGGCGATCACCGCCCTCGCCGCCTCCGCGGCCCTGTTCAGCGCCCCCACCGCCTCCGCCGCGCTGCCCACCCCGGTCAGTGGCGCCACCGCCCGCTCCTACCTCGCCCAGCTCACCGTGGCCTCCGAGGACCGCACCGGATACAACCGCGACCTCTTCCCGCACTGGATCACCCAGTCCGGCGCCTGCAACACCCGTGAGACCGTCCTCAAGCGCGACGGCTCGGGCGTCGTCACCGACTCCTCCTGCGCCGCCACCAGCGGCAGCTGGTACTCCCCGTACGACGGCGCGACCTGGTCCGCGGCCGCCGACGTCGACATCGACCACCTCGTCCCGCTCGCCGAGGCATGGGACTCCGGCGCCGACGGCTGGACGACCTCCCGCCGCCAGTCCTTCGCCAACGATCTGACCCGCCCGCAGCTCATCGCGGTCACCGACAACGTCAACCAGTCCAAGGGCGACCAGGACCCGGCCACCTGGATGCCGTCGCGCACCGCCTACCGCTGCACCTACGTGCGCGCCTGGGTCCAGGTGAAGTACTACTACGGACTCTCGGTCGACTCGGCCGAGAAGAACGCGCTCACCAGCTATCTGGCCCCCTGCTGACGAGCTGCCCGACCTCCCGCTGACGCGCCCGGCCCCCGGCTGGTCCGACGTGTGACTTTTCTCGCGCGGAACCTCCCCGCCGGCCTCCGTCGTTCCGTACCGTACGGGGCGACGGAGGAGGCCGGCCGCACGGGCGCAGAGCGCCCCGTCGGCGGGCCGACCAGAGAGAAGGCGGACCATCACGTGGCGTCACTGCGCCTGGGACCACTGCTGAGATACGTCGACGGCCGGGCGGCGACCGTCTGGGTCGAGGCGAGCCGACCGTGCACCGCCGAGGTGCGCTGCGCCGACGGCGCCCACGGCACCGCCCGCACCTTCCAGGTCGCGGGCCATCACTACGCCCTCGTGCCGGTGACGGGCCTGACGGCCGGGACGACGACGGCGTACGAGGTGCTGCTCGACGGCACCCGCGTGTGGCCGCTGCCCGACTCCCCGTTCCCGCCCTCGGTGATCCGCGCCGGGTATGTGGCCGACACCGTCCGGGTCGCCTTCGGCTCCTGCCGCTGGGCCGCGCCCCCGGCCGACGGGAAGGACCCGGTCGGCCCCGACGCCCTGGACACCCTCGCCGCCCGCATGGCGTCCGACCCCGAGGCCCCTCGGCCGGACGTCCTGCTGCTCCTCGGCGACCAGGTCTACGCCGACGAGACCTCGGCGGCCACCCGGCGCAGGCTGGCCACCCGCCGCGACCTGAAGGAACCACCGGGCAGCGGCGTGGCGGACTACGAGGAGTACACCCAGCTCTACTACGAGTCCTGGCTCGACCCCGAGGTGCGCTGGCTGCTGTCCACCGTGCCCAGCTGCATGATCTTCGACGACCACGATGTCATCGACGACTGGAACACCTCCGCCGCCTGGCTCGCCGACATGCGCGCCACCCACTGGTGGCAGGAGCGGGTGCTGAGCGGCCTGATGTCGTACTGGGTCCACCAGCACCTCGGCAACCTCTCACCGGACGAGCTGGCCACCGACGCCCTCTACGCGGCCGTACGGGACACCCCGGACGCCACCGACCTCCTGCGCGCCTTCGCCGCCAAGGCCGACGCCGATCCGACGACCGCGCGATGGAGCTACCGGCGGGACTTCGGACGCGTCCGGCTGCTGATGGTGGACAGCCGCGCGGCCCGCGTCCTGACGGAGGGCAGCCGCGCGATGCTCGACGCCGGTGAGCAGGAGTGGCTGCGCACCGAGGCGCTGGCCGAGCCGGGATCGTACGACCACCTCCTGATCGGCACCTCCCTGCCCTGGCTGCTGCCGCACCTGGTGCACGACGCCGAGGGCTGGAACGCGGCGCTGTGCCGGGGCGAGAAGGGCGAACACTGGGCGCGCTGGGGCGAGAAGATGCGGCGCGCGGCCGACCTGGAGCACTGGTCGGCCTTCCCGGAGTCCTTCGAGGCACTGGCGGCGCTGATCGCCGAGGCGGGCTCGGGGGACACGGCGCCGGCGACGGTGTGCGTGCTGTCGGGGGACGTGCACCACGCGTACGTGGCCGAACCGACATGGCCCTCCGGCGGTCCGGACGCGCGCGTGCTCCAGCTCACCTGCTCTCCCGTGCACAACTCCATCCCGCTGCCGATCCGGCTCGGCTTCCGCTTCGGCTGGAGCGGCGTCGCACGCTTCCTGGGCCGCCGGATCGCGGGCCACGGCAAGGTGCCGCAGCCGCCGATCGACTGGCGGTGCACGAGCGGACCCTGGTTCGGCAACCAGCTCATGACGCTGACGTTGAGGGGGCGTTCGGCGCGGCTGCTGCTGGAACACACCGAACAGGACGGACAGGGCGGAGCGCGACTCGCGACCGTGGAGGAGTCGGTTCTGACCACCTCATGAGGTACATCCGGGACCTGTGGGACCCGCGTTGGCTTCTGGTGTTCGCGACGGCATGATGAGGCGGACCGTCCGCTTCCCCCGGACGGTCCACCCCGCACTGCGCCCCACATGCCCGGGAGTCACCGCTTTGTCTGCACCGGCCGCGGAATCCATACCGGAATCCATCACGGAGTCCATACCGGAATCCACGTCGGAGCCCTCCGCGCCGGAGCTTTGCGTGCCGGAGCCCTCCGTACCGGGGCCCTCCGTACCGGAGCCCTCCCTGCCGGGGCTTTGCGTGCCGGAGCCCTCCTTCTCGGAGGCCGCGCGCGGGACTTCGCCGAAGGGACCCGCGCCGGCGCGGACCGGGTCCGCGCCCGCGCCCCTCGCCGTCGCCCTCGTCGGTGCCGGGCCGCGCGGCACCAGCGTCGTGGAGCGCCTGTGCGCCTCGGCCGCCGAACTCCTCCCGCCCGGCACACCGCTGACGGTGCACGTGATCGACCCGGCACCGCCCGGCCCCGGACGCGTCTGGCGCACCACCCAGTCCGCCGAGCTGCTGATGAACACGGTCGCCTCGCAGGTGACGCTGTTCACGGACGAGAGCGTGGACTGCTCGGGGCCGATCCGTCCGGGCCCGAGCCTGCACGAGTGGGCGAGCGGCGAACTCGGTCCCGACGACTACCCGACCCGGGCGCAGTACGGCCGTTACCTGGAGTGGGTGTTCGCGCGGACGGCGCGTCAGGCGCCGCCCGGGGTGCGCGTGGAGACCCACGCGGCCCGCGCGGTCCGGCTCGACGACGGCCCCGACGGCCTCCAGGTCCTCGCCCTGGACGACGGCGCACCGCTGACCGGTCTCGCGGCCGTCGTCCTCGCGCAGGGCCATCTGCCGACGGCTCCGGACGCCGAGGAGCGGCGACAGGCGTCGTACGCCGACCGCAACGGCCTGCGATACGTCCCGCCCGCCAATCCGGCCGACGTCGACCTGACCGCGCTCTCCCCCGGGGAACCGGTACTGCTGCGCGGCCTGGGCCTGAACTTCTTCGATCACATGGCCCTGCTGACCACCGGCCGCGGCGGCCGGTTCGACCGCACCGAGGAGGGACTGCGCTACGTCCCCTCCGGCGACGAGCCCCGCCTGTACGCCGGCTCCCGGCGCGGCGTGCCG
Source organism: Streptomyces sp. NPDC002309 (assembly GCF_053593375.1). Lineage (NCBI taxonomy): Bacteria > Bacillati > Actinomycetota > Actinomycetes > Kitasatosporales > Streptomycetaceae > Streptomyces > Streptomyces sp. NPDC002309. The sequence goes on from NZ_JBSFCI010000043.1 coordinate 9,461, forward strand.
TACCAGGCGCGCGGCGACAACGCCAAAGGTCCCCACGGGCGTCACGAGCCCCTAGTGCTCACCCCCGAGGTCATCGCGGGCTTCCGCAAACGCGCGGACTCGGGGGACGCGCCGGACTTCCTGGCGGAGGTCTGGCCGCTGGTGGCGAAGGAGGTCGAGACCGTCCACTACGCCACGCTGCTGGACGGTTCACGCGACTTCACCGAGCGCTGTCTCGCCGTTCCTCATGGCGATCCCCGGGAGGCGCGCCTGCTCGACGAGTTCGGGATACCGGTCACCGAACGCTGGTCGTGGGAGCGGATCTCCCGGCCGTACGCGGAGCGGACGTTCGACGGACCCGGCTCCTGGCGGGACTGGCTCCTGGCGTATCTGCGCGAGGACGCCGCGCAGGCGGCCCTGGGCAATGTGCGCGGGCCGCTGAAGGCCGCCCTCGACGTGCTGCGCGACCTGCGCAACGAGATCCGGCTGATCGTCGACCACGCCGGGCTGACGGGCGGGTCCCGCCGGGACCACCTGGACCGCTGGTACACCCCGCTCAACGCCTTCCTCTCCATCGGACCGCCCCGGCGCCGCATCGAGGAACTGACCGCGCTGATGACGGCCGGCGTGGTGGAGGTGCTCGGGCCGCGGGTGCAGGTGCGGTGCGCGGACGGGGCATGGGTGGCGCACTCGCCCGACGTGCCGGGCTCGGCGGTGCGGGCGACGACCCTCATAGAGGCCCGGCTCCCCGAACCCGACCTGCGGCGCACCGCCGACGAGTTGCTCGACCGCCTCCTGGCGAGCGGGCAGTGCCGGCCCCACACGGTCGACGGATACGAGACGGGCGGCCTGGACGTGACCCGACGGCCGTACCACCTGATCGACCGTCAAGGCGTCCCGCATGCGCGGCGGTTCGCGATCGGAGTGCCCACGGAGGGCGTGCACTGGGTGACGGCGGCGGGGGCACGGCCCGGGGTGGACTCGGTGACGTTGTCGGACACGGACGCGGTGGCGCGGGCGGTGCTGCGGGTGGCGGCGGAGACAGGCGGCGGCGTGACCGCCGATCCCGGGCGAACCGGACGCCACCGCTCGGTCTCCGTGTGAACATTCGGTATCGAACACACAAGCCCCCCGTGAACCCCTTGTCACACCCCCCGCGTACCCTGTGATGCTCACGGGGGATGACGGGGAGTCACGGTGCTGGAGAGTGTGGGGTCGCTGACGGCCAGTCCATGGATCTACGCCGTGGTGGCGGCGTCGGTCCTGCTCGACGTGTTCGTCCCGGTGCTGCCGAGCGGAGTCCTGGTCATCATGGCGGCGATGGCCGCGGCCGCCGGCTCCGGCGCGGCCACCGGCCGTCGTGTCCCGGCCGACGTCCCCGACATCCTGCTCCTGACGCTCTGCGCCACCACCGCGTCCGTGCTGGGGGACCTGGTCGCCTATCGCCTCGCCTGGAACGGCGGCGCCCGCCTGGACCGCGCGCTGGCCCGCTCGCCCCGCCTCAGCACCGCGCGGAAACGTCTCGGCACGGCACTGGCCCGAGGGGGCGGCGCCCTGGTCGTACTGGCCCGCTTCGCACCCGCCGGCCGCTCGGTGGTCTCGCTGGGCGCGGGCGCCGCCCGCCGCCGCCCCCGGGAGTTCGTCCCCTGGTCGGCCCTGGCGGGTCTGTCCTGGGCCATCTACAGCGTCGCCCTCGGCTACTTCGGCGGCCACTGGCTGGGAGCGACCTGGCTGGCCACCGGCGTGTCCGTGCTCGCGCTGCTCGGGGCGGGGGCCGCGGCCACCTACCTCGTGCGACGGGCCTGACAGTCCCCGGCCACCGGCCCGCCCCGCCGCCGGACCACCTAGAACTCACGGCGCCGGACCAGCGGGAACACCGCGCCGGACCAACTCCCCACCCGGCAGACGGGCCACCCCGGCCCCTCCGCCCCGGATGGCTACCCGGCCTGGCGGGTCGGCCGGCCTCGGACCTCCAGGTCGGCCAGGAGTTCGGCCGTGGCCTCGGCGATCGCGTCGACGGCCCGGTCGAAGACCTCGCGATTATGGGCGGCGGGTGCCCGGAAGCCGGACACCTTCCGCACGTACTGCAAGGCGGCGGCCCGGATGTCCTCCTCGGTCGCCTCCTCGGGCAGTACGGGCGGACGGAGCGTCTTGATGCTGCGGCACATGGCTCCAGTCTCACCCCGCCCCCACCCGTATGTCTCACACCCGCCGCGGATTCCAGGTCGCGGACGGCGCTACCGGCGTTCCCGCCCGCCTGTCATGAGCGCCCCCTTGGCGGCCACCGGCCCCGGTGCCGATCACGAGAGGAACCAGTCCATGGCACACGACTCCACGGCGCACGACCCCAGCACACACGACCCCACGGCGCACGACGAACTCACCGTCGCCGTACTGGGCCCCGGCGGCGTGGGGGGTCTGCTCGCCGCGCTGCTCGCCCGCGCCGGGCACCGGGTGATCTGCCTGGCCGGCGACAGCACGGCCGACGCCCTGCGCACCACCGGCATCTTCCAGCGCCCACCGCCCAGCCCGGCGCCCACCGCCCGGTGACCGCTCAGCAGACCTGACCGGGCCCGGCCGCGGTGGCCTTCAGCAGATCGCGCACCAGGTCGAAGTCGATCAGCTCGGGCTTGCGGAAGCGCAGACAGCCCTTGCCCATGTCGTGCCCGGCCAGCCGCTCCTCGAAGGCCTCGCGGACGTCGCCGCGCATCAGATAGAAGGAGATGTACTGCTTCTGGCTGGCGAAGGCGATCTCCGCCGTGCCGTCCCGTTCGTAGGCGGGCATCCCGTACGCCATCACCTCACGGAACCCGGACAACTCCCCCCGGCACAGCGCCCGCAGCCGGCCGAGCGCCTCCCGGCGCTCCTCCGGCACCTCGGCGAGATACGTGTCGACGTCTTCGGCCTTGCTCTGCACCATGAGCCCGAGCCTACCCAGAGGCGGTCCCCTCCACATGGGCGCGGACTTCACCGCGCCCGCCCTGCCGGCGGCGGTCCGCGCGACCTGGTCGACCACCTGGCGGGCCCGATGAACCTCTCCCGCGAACATCTGAGAACCGAACCGGCCGCCTTCACAGCGAGGACCCCGGCCGAAGGTTGACCACAAACCCGCAGGTCAGATCCCCTCACCTGCAACGCGTACACCCGTTCGCATGAACCGCCCCAACTCACTCGCCCCATAAAATCGAACAGGCGTACCATTGCGGCCGTGGCGACGACCTTCGACTTTCCTAGCGACCTCCGCGCCGGCCAGGAGGAGCTGCACCAGGTCCGGGCCGAGCTGTCCGCCCTGCTGAAGCGGCTCCCCTGGTCGGTCGAGCCCCTGGACGGCTTCAGCGACGCCGGTGGCTGGCGCAAGATCGAACGCCCCGCCTCCCCCGGCTGGTCGGACGACGAACAGGCCGAGGTCGAGAAGCTCCGCCGCCGCGAACGCGAACTCGCGATCTTCGTCACCACCCACCGTTACTGGTCGGACGTGACGGCCCAGGACCGCGTGGACGCACGCGCCGACCTGAAGCACCTCAGAAACCCGACATGAGGCCACCCGACCGGACACCCCCGCACACCGAGCACGCCACCTGCCGCGCCCACACCCACACAGCGTCCGCCTACCAAGTCGCCCGGCAATACTTAAACCGGCCAACTGGCATGATCTCGCCGGCAGAGGGCGAATGTGGACGTCATAGAACTGATGAAGTGGCTGGCTGAGCGAGGGTGCTCGGTGGTCTTCAAGGCCGACGGCGAGCGCTCGCGGGGGCATCGCTGGATGGTGATCGTCTCTGGCGGTGCCATGGGAACGGAGTCGTTCTTCCGAGCCGATCTGGCGTCCGCCGATGCATGCCTTGAGGCCACACTGGCCCACTTGGAGAGCAAAGGGATTTCACCGTTCACCTAAGGGTGAGCCGCCCTCGCCGAGGTCTCCCCGGCTGACCACTCAGCTCGTCCTTCGACCTAAGCTGCGCCGATGTGGAAAAAGACCGCCGCCAAGGCCTCGCCCGACGTTGAGTTCAGCGAGCCTGTCGACGCGACTGCTGTCTCCCAGGCGGAGCGGCTCCTTGACCGGAGTCTGCCACCGCAGCTGACAGGTCTGCTCATGGAGACCGACGGGATGGTCGATGAGTACGGGATCGACGTCGTGTGGTCCTTGGATCGGATCGTCGAGCAGAACCTGCTGTTCTGGTCCGCCGACGCATTCTCCGGCCTGTATATGTCCTTCGATCCACTGCTGTTCTTCGGCGACAACGGCGGAGGCGACCAGTTCGCATTCGTGCTCACACCTGAGCGCCCGGACATCTTCGTCTGGGACCACGAGAATGACAGCCGACTATGGGCGGCACGCGAGCTGGAGGACTACCTGCGCTGCTCCCTCACGAGCGACGGCGACTGGTGGCGGTAGCCGCTTGATGGCGCTTCGGCCTTGTCGTCCCCGTTCAGGACGACGGCGTATGCGGACAGCCGCGGAGCTGGACAGATGTTGGCCTCGCGTGCGAATCGTCGGACCATTTCAGGGAGACAGTGCCCGGAGGTGCTCTGAGGGACGTCTGCCGTGGTCGTGCGGGCTACGACCGCTGATGCGTACACCCCGCCCGTAAATCTAGACTGACGAAGAACGAAAAGTCCCGATAAGGGAGATATGCATCATGGCCAAGCGAGGCAACAAGCGACGCGGCCGCAAGAAGAAGAAGGCCAACCACGGCAAGCGTCCCAACGCCTGAGCCGACCGAGCGCACCACCGAGGGCGAGACTGAAGAAGCCCACGGCTCTGACCAGCTCAGATGCCGTGGGCTTCTGTCGTTGTCGGTCGACGTCGGCTGACCTCGTACGGCCCAGCGACGGCCCGGACGTCTACGTGCTGGGCGCGCTGGCATCCTGGCGTCGAGGGGGAGGATGGCACTGGGACGCAAGGGGTCACGACGCATAGTCGTCGGCGGCACGACCTACCGCTGGCGGTTGCGACGCAGACCTACCTACAGCCAGGCAATCGGCTGGTCGCCCTGCACTTACGCCGTGGAGCATGCGGAGCACCCCGGTACGACTCTCGTCGTCACCACGGATCAGCCTCACACCGGCAACTGGCTCGGACTCCCGGGCAGCCCGGTACCGCCCTCCGATGTCGCCGACGCCATCGATGCCGCCCTACGACAGGGTTGGGTGCCCACACGAACGGGCTCACCGTTTCACCTCGACCAGTCGGCCGGCTTCTCTCACTCGTCCTGAATGCCTGCCGTGCGCACAGCCGAGCCGCGGTCCAACTCCTGTCGTCCCCGGGCAAGCTCCGCGTTGTTCGGAGCTGCTGCGGGCTGCGTCGCCTGGACACTGACCGTCTGGGCGCGCGCATACTACGACGCGGGTCACGACACCGGCGGACGCTTCGAACTCAACTTCTTGCTTCCACTGCTCGTGGGCGCCGAAGCACTCGTCGGACTCGCGGGGTGGGCCATCGGCCGATACCTGGTGCTTCGCGCGCCCCTGGCGGTCCGTGCCTTCCTGCCGACGCTGTCGGTGGTTGTGGCGACGGTGGGGCCGGCATGGTGGTTCTTCGCGCCCCGAGGGACGCTCGACGGATATCCCGGCGACTCCGGCCTGTGCCCCGTGAGCAACGTCCCGCCACAGTGGCCGGACTGGATCCCTGTCTGATCAGCCACAACTGATCATTCTCGGCCGTGACCTGCTGCCGCCTTGATCGATCAACGTCCTGACCTACCGCTGAACTACCGGCAGTTGTCGGCGTTGTTCAGGATGACCGCTGAGAGTGCGGCGAACCCGAAAAGGCTGATCAGTAGCGGGAGCCGGAATTCTGCGCCGCCCAGACCAATCATTCCGCCCAGTACGCCGACGGCCCCTCCGGCGACGAACGCAAGCGGCATGGAGTGCGTTGAACGCTGGGACATCTGGTCATTGTCCGTGGCCATGACGGGCATCGTGACCGGTCGTGGGGCCGGATGGCTTCGGCTCGGCTTCGCCTTCGGGGAAAGGCACCGGGGCGGGTGGTCCAGACTCGTCGGCTTCTCCGAAGTTCCTCGACTCACCTTCACGGATGTGCACCTGCGGCCTCACTCAAAGCACGGCCTCTGAGTAGGGGGAGGGCCGTCGTGGACTTTCGTCGTCTGTCGTGGTCGGTCGCCCTCGGACGGCCCACAGACGGCCCAGTGCGCATACGTCCCAGTCAAGCGCCGCTGCCGGCATGGCAGGCTGGGCACGGATACGTGAGGGTGATCAGAAGGAGGGGGACGTGCCCAACTGGCCGAAGCGCTGGTGGACGACTGCGCTGCTCTGTCTCGTGTTGTACGGAGGCGTTCCAGTCAACATGGGACCAATCGTGGAAGCAGCGACCGGCGCAACCGTCGGGTGGTGGGACGTCGTGTCTGGGGCGATTCAAATGATCGGGTTCGCCTGGGTCGCGATCATGATGACCCGTAGGGCAACGAATCTTTACAAGGAACAGCACGTTACTGGCCGTGACGATCACGACAAAGTCCCGCAGTAGGTCGGCGGAGTCCCGACGAGCCGAGAATGATCAAGGCCCAGGTCTCCGGGTATCTCCCCGCTGACCTGGGCCTTCGACGTGTCCTGCGACTGGTGGGCGCGGACGGTTTCGAACCGCCGACATCCGCCTTGTAAGGGCGGCGCTCTACCCCTGAGCTACGCGCCCAGGACGAGTCGACAGCCTACATTGCCGGGGGCAGTGCCCCGCAAACCCGTATCGACCACCCCCGTACCGCGGAGACGGGGGATTTCCCCACCCCCGATCCGGGAGTGGACCGGATCCTGCGGTGGGGGCCGGATCCGTACGGTCGAGGGGTCCCTTCCCTGCCGTTCCGGCCCCTGCGGGAGGCGGCACTCCGCAGACCGCCTCAGAAGGAATCCGTCATGGCCCCTACCGTTTCCGCTTCCGTGTCCGCCCGCGCCGCCGCCCTCGCCGGTGCCGTCGTGGTCGCCGCAGCCGGTGTCACCGGCTGCGGTGCGGCCGCCGGGGACGACCAGGAACCCGAGCGGCGGTCCTTCCCGCTGCGGGGCTCCACCCTCACCGTCGACTCCGACGACTCCGCGCTGGAACTCGTCACGACGGACGCGGCCCCCGAGGGCCGTGTCCAGGTCACCCGCTGGTTCGAGGGGTCGGTCGTCATGGGCGGGGACCCCGAGGTGACGTGGGCCATGGACGGTGACCGGCTGTTCCTGCGGATGAGGTGCTCCGGCTTCGTCGCCGACTGCTCGGCCAGGCACCGCATCGAGGTGCCGCGCGGCGTCGCCGTGACGGTCAGGGACGGCGACGGCAGCGTGCGCGCCGGTGGCTTCCAGGAGGCGCTCGACATCCGTACCGGCGACGGCTCCGTCCGCGTCGAGGACGTCACGGGCGCCGTGCGGGTGCACAGCGGTGACGGGTCCGTCCACGTCGAGGGCGCCACCGGTGCCGTGAAGGTGTCCACCGACTACGGTTCGGTGCGCGTCGACTCCGCCGCCGGGCCCTTGGACCTGCGCACCCAGGACGGTTCCCTCCGCGCCGACGTCACCTCCCGCCGGGTCCGGACCCACACCTCCGACGGCTCCACCCACCTCGAACTGGGCGCCGTGCCCGACCGGGTGGACGCCGGCAGCGGTGACGGATCCGTCACCGTCTCGGTGCCCCGCGCCACCTACCGCGTCAGCGCCGAGACCGGCGACGGCGGGGTCGAGGTGTCGGTGCCCCGGGACGACGTCAGCAGGCACGTCGTGTCCGTCCGCACCGGCGACGGCAAAGTCACAGTCCGGACCGCGAACTGACCGAGCCGTGTGTTCGTCCTTAACGGGTGGGAGAATGACACCACCGGGCAGGGCGGATGACAGCACGGGAGAGGGATGTGACGGCGACACCACCTCAGCCGGACTCGCCGTCGAGAGCGCCCGCGAGCCCGCGTGCCGGAGCGGATGCCCGTGCCGCGGCGCGTGCCACATCGGGGGTGCGTGACGCCCTCGCCCTGATGAGCCTGCCCCTGATCGCCGCGTTCGTGCTGCCCGCGGCGTTCGCCGGTGGCGGCACCCGGCGCTGGTTCGGCGGGCGCGCCGAGAGCCAGCGCGCCGAGGCGCAGGCCGCGAAGGACGCCGCCGCGGCCGCGTTCTACGAACTCGACACCGCCCAGCGCGATCTGCGTATCTCCATCGAGACGATCGCGGCCGTCGACGACTCCCCCGCCGCCCGGCGCGCCGCCGCCGACTTCGCCGCGCTCGGCCTTCGCATCGACGAGGCCAGCCACCGGTACATCCAGGCCGTCGACGCCCACGACCTCGACCGCGACGACCTGGATGCCTCGGCCGCCGCCCGCGCCCGCACCCAGCTCACCGAGGCCAAGGACGAGCTCGGCCGGGTCAAGCAGGACCTGGACCGCTTCGTCGACGGCCTCGGCCCCCTGCTCGGCAAGGCCGAGACCCAGCTCGCCCGCCTGGCCCCCGCGGTGGAACGCGCCCGCCAGTCCCTGCGCGCCGCTTCCGACGCCCTCGACACCGTGCGGGGATCGGGGCTGAAGGCGGACGACCTGGCCGCCCGGCTCGCCGCCCTCGCCCCCGAGCTGACCAAGCTCAACCAGGGCGCCGGCCGGCACGGCGTCCCCCAGACCCTGGAGCGGGCCGAGCGCGTCGCCCGCGAGGCCGAGGCCATCCGCGCGGAGGCCGAGCGGCTTCCGGAGCGTGCCGCCGAGATCGACCACCGTCTGGTCTCCCTGCGTACCCGTGCCGAGGCGCTGACCACCCGCGCCGGACAGGTCGAACCGATCCTCAGCGAGCTGCGACGACGCTTCACGGTCGCCTGCTGGCAGGATCTGCAGCCCGTGCCCGCGCAGGCCGCGGAGAACGTCCGGCAGGCCGAGCGGAAGCTCGGCGAGGCCCAGAAGGCGCGACAGGCCCAGCGCTGGCCGGACGCGACGGCGCTGCTGTCCACGGCCCGGGCCCTGCTGAACACCACGGACGAGGCCGTCTCGGCCGCCGGCGACCGCCTGACGCGGCTGAACGCCGTCCAGAAGGATCCCGCGCAGGAGATCGAGCGGACCCGGTTCGCCATCCGGGACGCCCAGCGGCTCGCGATGGCCGGCCGCAACACCCCCGACCCGCGTGACGCCCGCCCCCTGGACGACGCCGTGGCGCGGCTGGAGCGGGCGATCGGCACGCTGGAGGGCCGTCACCCGGATTACTGGCACTTCCTGACCGAGACGGAAGCGGTCCGGCAGGCAGTGGCCGGTGTCGTCTCGCGGATCCGGGAGGAGCGCGGGGGAACGGTCCACTGACCGGCCGTCGGCTGACCGGCCCACCGCCCCGCCCGACCCGTCGGCCATCCGACCCGCCGACCCGTCGGCCGACCGACCCGCCGTCCCGGAAGCCAGCCGCTGAGCTGGGCCTGAGCAGCGATGTCGCCTCCTGGTGTTGCCCACCGGGGCGGAACGGGCAGATATTGAAGGGAAACGGACGCACGGCCTCCGCTATCGCCCCCAGGGAGGCGACATGGCCACACACGCATCGCACGAAGAAGCACGGCAGCGGATCGAGTTCGACAAACACCTCCCCGTCGACCACCACCTGAACCAGGTCTACCGCTTCGGCGCCGGACTCATGGGCCTGGTCCTGGTCGCCTTCGGCATCCTCGGCCTGATCGACAAGATCGGCTTCTTCGACACCCGCGGTGACCAGGTCGTGGGCCTCAACACCAATGGCACGCTGAGCGTCCTGTCGATCTGCGTCGGGCTCCTGCTCTTCGTGGGCATGGTGATCGGCGGCAACTTCGCCTCGACGCTCAACATGGTGGTCGGCATCCTGTTCATCCTCAGTGGCTTCCTGAATCTGGGGCTCCTGGACACCGACTACAACTTCCTGGCCTTCCGCATCCAGAACGTGCTGTTCAGCTTCGTCTTCGGAGTGGTCCTGATGTTCTTCGGGATGTACGGGAGAGTCGGCTCGGCCCTGCCCCACGACAACCCGTACTGGCGGGCCCGCCATCCCGAACTGGCCGCGTCGGAGCCCCGGCAGCAGAGCCGTGACACCGCCACGGCACAGGACCGTTCCCTGCCTCCGCCGGGGGATGCCCGTTAACCTGTGGGCATGCCTCGCTACGAATACCGCTGCCGGACCTGCGGCGACACCTTCGAACTCAGCCGCCCCATGGCCGAGTCCTCCGCCCCCGCCACATGCCCGACGGGTCACGACGACACGGTGAAACTCCTGTCGACCGTGGCGGTGGGCGGCTCGGCCTCCGCCTCCGCCCCGGCTCCGCAGGCAGGCGGTGGCGGTGGCTGCTGCGGCGGTGGCTGCTGCGGCTGACGCCGTGAGGGCCGGGCGGCGCCCGGCCCTCTTCCTCAGGCTCTCTTCAGCTTCGGTTCACCGACCGACCGCACCGCACGCACCAGCGACCCGACCGGCCCACGCCGGCATCACCGGCCCGCGATCACACCGCGGACCACGAGCGAGTCGTCGCTACCCGCGCTCCCCGCCGCCCGCAGGAACTCGCGCAGGATGCGTTCGCCCGCCAGTACCCCGCGCTCGGGCAGGGCGGTGATGTCGGGCGCGGTCCAGCCGCTGTCGGCCAGCTCACCGTGGTTCGGGCGCCAGCCCCTGTCCGCCGCGAGCAGGAGGTCGGCGTCGAGGAGGGAGTCTCCCGCGGCGACGGTGAGCTCGGCGCCGGTGCGCCGGGCGACCTCGCGCATCGCGGCGCTCTTGGTCAGCGGCTTCGGCACGGCGTAGATCTTGCGGCCCTGGAGGGAGACCGTCCAGCCGCGGTTCTCCGCCCACACCGCCAGCTCCTTCACCCAGTCCTCGGGCAGCAGTTCGCGCTCGACGACGAGGTACGCGAAGAGGTCGTCGGCCATCCGGTGCTTGCGCACCCAGACCGGGTCGGCGGAGGTCAGCAGGTGATCCTGCACCTCGTCCAGCGACGCGCACTCGTCGGCCAGCCGTGCCTGGACGCTCGCGTGCCAGTCGCGGTCGGAGACCCCGTCCACGAGCAGATGCCCGCCGTTGGCGCAGATCGCGTACTTCGGTGTGGGCCCCGGGAGGTTGATCCGGAGGTACTGCTTGCGTGTGCGGGTCGTGGTCGGCACGAAGACCGCGGCGTCCGCGAGGTCGGCGAGCAGCCCGGCCGCCGTCTCGGTCATGTAGGAGAGCGGCTTGCTCTCGTGTACCTCGACGCACAGCAGCCGGGGCGCCCGCGCGTCCGGCATGGTCAGCGCCAGAGCGGCGGAGGAGTAGATGAGCGTACGGTCCAGGTCACTCGCCACCAGCACCGTCATCAGACAGCTACCGCCTTTCCGTCGGCGCCCGTCGCGCCACGTGTGTACTTGGGATGGATCAACCCCACACAGGTGTAGGGGAGTTCGTCGACCTCTTCGACCGGTACGCCGCGCTGCTCGGCCAGCATGCGGACATGGTCGAGGTCGGGGCCCGCGTCCGCCCGGGCCAGGATCTTCCAGGGCACGCGGCGCAGCAGCACGCGGGTCGTCTCGCCGACACCGGGCTTGACGAGGTTCACGTCGTGGATGCCGTACTCCTCGCTGATGCGCTCCACGGCCGCCCAGCCCTCCCAGGTCGGGGCGCGGTCGGCGGACAGCAGTTCCTTGGTCGTGGTGTCCACCGCCTCCATGACCTCGTCGAAGCGGGCGGAGACGGCGTCGAGGAAGAGGGTGGAGACGTCGGCGCCGGCGAGCTCGCGGTAGAACTTCGCGCCGTGGTAGTCGTCCGGCCCGACCAGGTCGGCCCGCAGGACGGTGCGGGATATCAGCCCGGACACCGTGGAGTTGAGGCAGGCGGACGGGATGAGGAAGTCCTCGCGGGTGCCGTAGGTGCGGACGCAGGAGCCGGGGTCGGCGAGTACGGCGATCTCGGGGTCGAAGCCGGTGACGCCTTCCGCCTCCTCGAACTCGCGCAGGGCTGCGGCGAGTTCGCGGGTGATGGCGCCCTTGCCGGTCCAGCCGTCGACGAAGACGATGTCGCGGGGGTCGTGCCGGTCGGCCAGCCAGCGCAGTGCGTTGGCGTCGATGCCGCGGCCGCGGACGATCGACACGGCGTAGTGCGCGAGGTCGAGGCCGTGCCGGTGCCGGGCCCAGTGGCGCATCAGGACGCCGACGGGGGTGCCGGCGCGGGCGAGGGAGACGAGGACGGGCCGGGGGGAGCGTTCCGCGAGGACCGACTCGGTCACGACACCGACGGCGTGGGCGATACGGGCGGCGGAGGTCTCCAGGGCCGAGTGGAAGAGAGCCTGGTACTGCTCGCTGGGCTGGTACTCGACCGGCAGTGACTCGGCGTAGTGCGCGCCCCCGCTCTGGATCGCCTCCTCGCGCTCCTCGGTCGGCGCCTCCAGGGTGACGTCCGACAGGTCCTGGAGCAGCCAGCCGACGTCCTCGGGCGCGTAGCTGGAGAAGGCGGGGCCGCGAAGGGGCTCGGGCAGCATGGCGGGCCTTTCGGGGGCGGGCGGGGTCCCGGGGACGTAGGACGGGACGACCGCGACCAGGACGTGCGGGGTGTGCCGCGCGAGCTGGGCGAGAAGGCCGTCGGGGGTGTGCAGGGCGGAGGTGTCGCCGGTGGAGTCCACGACGGCGATCACGGCGTCGAAGGCGGCGCCGGCGACGTTGTAGGCGTAGCGCTCGCCGGGGCCGTCGGCGGGGTCGTCGTGGGCCGGGAAGACGAGGCGGGTGCGGATGGCGTAGCCCGGGTCGTCCACCGCGAGTACCGGTGAGCGGGTGGTCGTGGAGAAGCGGACGTCCGCGGAGGGGACGAGGTGCTCCAGCTCGCGGGCGAGCCGCAGCGGGGCGTACATGAGCTCCTCGAAACCGAGGACCAGTACCCGCCGGGCGCCGGGCGGGAGCGCCTCGGCGAGGCGGGCGCCCATGGCGGGCAGGGCGTTGTCCAGGCGGGTCCGATGGGCGGCGGTGAAGCCGTGCCGGCCGCCGTCCGGCACCCCGGCCGGCCAGCGCAGTTCGACCCGCCGGGCCTGTCGGGCCTGCTGTACCTGCTGTACCTGCCGGGAACGTCCTGCCTGCCCGGCGTCGGCGGTCACCGTCTCCGGACCGGCCGCCGGGGGCCGCTCGTGCTCGGCGACCAGGGCCTGCCCCTTCTCCAGCACGCCGTCCGGGAGGTGTACCGACCCGCGTGCCGCCGTGATCAGGTCCACACGGGCGCCGACCTCGGTGGCGAACTCCGTCAGGCGGTCCTGGTCGGCGGCGGAGCGCATGTCGACCAGGGCGACCACCACATAGCGGTCGCGGGGGTAGCGCGCGTGGAGGGCGCGGATGGTGTTGAGGACGGTGTTGCCCGTGGAGAACTCGTCGTCGACGAGGACCAGCGGGCCCTCCCCGGCGAGGAGGTGGGGGTCCTCGGGGAGGAGGAGGTGGGACGTCGCGTGGGAGTGGGACTCCTCGAAGCCGCCCGCCCGGGCGACGCCGGGTATGGGGCGGCGCGTGGAGTGGAGGTAGGGGGCGTCACCGAGGCCGTCGGCGACGGCGTGCCCGAGGCCGGTGGCCGTCTCGGCGTACCCGAGGACGACCGCGGACCGCGCCCCGGAGGGGCCCAGCAGGTCACGCACCTCGCGTCCCAGGGCGTGGCCCGAGCCGTACACGACCGACGGGGACTGCGGGACGTGCTTGCCGAGCACGTTCGACACGAGGAGGTGGGCGCGCTTGGGGTTGCGCCGCAGGGCGAGCCCGAGCATGCCGGTGAGGGAGTCGTCGCCCACGAGCTCGACCCCGAGTCGCTCGGCGACCCAGCTCCCGGACCAGACGCCGTCGCGTCGGTCGATCCGGTGCGCGTCCGTGTCGTTCACTGCCTTGTCCATGCGTTCCTTGTGTTCGGCCACTGGTCAACGGTTCTCATCAGGGGGTCTGCTCAGGGTTCCGCTCAGGGGTTCCGCTCAGGGGTTCCGTTCAGGGGTTCCGCTCAGGGGTTCCGCTCAGCGTTTCTCGGAGGTCTCGGGGGGAATTCCCGCGGCGAGCAGTTCCACGAAGCCGATGTCCTCGTTGGCGACGCCGAAGACCTCGGCCCGCAGGAGGGTCCTCTCGGCCCAGGCGCGGTGCGGCTTCACCTCGTTCATCTTGTTCGTGTACGCCGACCGCAGCACACCGCCGCCGAGCAGTTCCGGCCGCAGGATGTCCTGGGCGTCGCTGAACTCCTCGTGACTGACGACCGACAGCGCGTGCACGGGCAGGACGTGCGAGGGGTGGATGCAGGTCTTGCCGAGCAGTCCGTTGGCCTGGTCCAGCGTGATCTCGCGCAGCAGTCCGTCCATGGAGTGCTCGATCAGTGCCTCGCGCAGTTCCTCGGCCTGCCCTTCGAGGAAGGGGCTGCGCCGCAGTTGAGGCTTGAACATACGTTCCTGCACGCGGAAGTACTCCCACACGGGGCCGGTCACCGTGAACCCGGTGCCGTCGGCCCGCCCCAGCATGTTCACCACGTCGGCGATGACGGAGGCGACGACCTGGACGTCGTAGGCCGTCATGTCGGGGGCTCTGCGCAGCCCGTAGGAGGAGCAGAAGTCGGTGACGCCGAGGCGGAGGGCGAGGACGCGCTCGCGGTACTTGTCGACGGCCCGGAAGATGCCCTCCAGGGTCTCCACGCGGGACTCGCGGTAGAGGAGCTCGGGGGATTCCAGGACCGGCATGGCGAAAAGTCGCCGTCCGGCGTCCGCCTCGGCGATCGTGAGGGCCTCGAGGAAGGGCATGCCGCGTTCCTGGGTGAACTTCGGCAGCACGAATCCGGACAGCAGCCGGACGGCCGGGCCGATGCGCCGGACCAGGTCGGGGATCTGCTCGGGGGTGCGGACGCGGAGGAAGAGCAGCGGAAGGTCGGCTCCGGAAGCAGCGGAAGCGCCCTCGGCGAGGCCGGTCAGCTCGGCAAGCTCGGCGAACTGGCGTACGAGGTTCTCCTCGCCGGCCGGGACGTCCTCGTCACCGATGGAGTCCTCCAGGCACAGCACCATCGAGACCACGCCGCGGCCCGCCTGCTTGACGATGTCCTCGGCGAGCCGGGGTCTGGTGGCGGGGCTGTACAGCGTGGCACCCAGGGCCGCGGCAAGCAGTCGGGCCGAGGAGTCGGCGGTGAACTCGCAAGGCTCCCGGTGGAAGAGGCGCTGCCGCACCTCAGGGGCAACGTGCCCGAAATGACGCATATGGCTTCCCCGTGGTCCTTGATTGGCCTGGATTTCGGCGTTAGGTGGCCGGTAATAGTACGTAAGAGTCCATGTCATGGGTTCCCGCCGGGCATGAATTTCACGTAACGCGGGGACGGGCAAAAGCTCTCCCGGCGGTGTCGCCCGGCCGCCTCGGGGGCCGCCGGACCCCGCATTGTCGTGAGCAGGACCGAGAGGGCAGGATGACCGCATGACGCACGCGATGTTGAAGGGGTCGAACGTCCCCGTCGAAGTCACGACGGTGCGCGCCGTGCTGCGCTGGACGCCCGGGCAGGGGGTCCCGGATGTCGATGCCTCGGCGCTGCTCCTCGGCCCCGACGGTCGTGTGCGCTCCGACGAGGACTTCGTCTTCTACAACCAGCCCCGGCACCCCGCCGGGAAGGTGTGGCGCCTCGGCAAGAAGCGCGTCGCCGAGGGCCTCACCGACACGATCCAGACGGACCTGCCCGGTGTCGAGTCAGACGTCAGCCGGATTCTCCTGGTCGCATCGGCGGACGGCATGACGTTCGACCACGTACGGTCCCTGCGCATCCTGCTGTACGACGCCTCGG
The DNA here is from genome assembly GCF_053593375.1 of Streptomyces sp. NPDC002309. Classification (NCBI taxonomy): domain Bacteria; kingdom Bacillati; phylum Actinomycetota; class Actinomycetes; order Kitasatosporales; family Streptomycetaceae; genus Streptomyces; species Streptomyces sp. NPDC002309. The sequence goes on from NZ_JBSFCI010000043.1 coordinate 25,124, forward strand.
CGCCCGAGGCGGAGGCGCTGGCGTACTTCGACGTCAAGCCGGAGACGGGCGAGGAGACCGCGCTGATCTGCGGCGAGCTGTACCGGCGTGGGGACGGGTGGAAGTTCCGGGCGCTCGGTGAGGGGTATTCGAACGGGCTGAAGGGGCTCGCGACGGACTTCGGGATCTCGGTGGACGAGTCCGAGGCGGCGGCGGAGGGCACAGCGTCCGCCGCGGCCCAGGCGGGGCCGGACGTGTCGCGGCGCCCGCTGCCGCCGGAGCAGCCGACGGCCGTGGTGCCCCAGCCCACCGCGCAGCCCGCCTACGGCTACCCGCAGCAGCCTCCGGCCACGGCGCAGCCCGCCTACGGCTACCCGCACCCGGCGGCCGCCCAGACCGGCTACGGCTACCCGCAGGCGGCGCCACCGACCGCACAGACCGGCTACGGCTACCCGCCGCCGGTCCCGGTCCCGACGGCCCCGGACCCCGACTTCCGCCTCCCGCCGCAGGGCCCCCAGTTCATCGGCCGCTAGAGCCCGCCGCGCGGATCACCTCACGGATCGGGCACGCCTCGGCACCCGATCCGTGAGCACCGCCGGATCGGGCACGCCTCGCACCCGATCCGTGAGCACAACCGGTCGCCGCGCCCGCGCGCGCCCTCACCTCTGCGACTTCGCCTTGTGCCCTCGCCCCCACTGCAGCCCCCACCCGTACAGCCGGTCCAGTTCGGCCTGGAATCCGTAGACGAACTTCACCTCGCGCCGCACCCAGATCTCGTTCTTCACGTTCTCGATCATCACGACCGCGCAGGAGCGGGCCTGCGGGTGCCGTTCGTCGAGGCCGATCTCGATACGGGGGCCGTTGCCGGGGTAGAGCGTGACGATGGCGTGCGTCCGGTCGAACGCCGGGGTCTGGTCGTAGATGTAGACGAAGACCAGCAGGCGCTTGATCGCCTCGCGGTGGTCCAGATTGACGTAGATCGTCTCACCGGAGGCCGAGCCGAACCGGTCGTCGCCGCTGAGCTTGACGTAGGGCGGTGCGTTGACGTCGCCGAGGTAGCCGCCGAGCGGCTGCACGACGCCCTTGGTGCCGTCCTGGAGCTCGTAGAGGCATCCCAGGTCGAGGTCGACGTTGACCATGCTCTGGCTGTGTCCCATGACCTCCGGCGGCTTGAGCGCCTTGAAGGGATGGCGCAGCAGGCTCTCCCGCTGGGGTCCGCCGATGTCGGAGCTGCGCATCCGCCAGGTCAGGTTGACCCGTAGGTTCCCGGTCTCCGCCCCCTGCTTGGTGAGCGACACCTGGCTGTGCCGCTTGGTCAGCTCGATCGCGTTGCTGGCCGCGCTCCCCGAGTCGAAATCGGCCGTACGCCCACGCCAGAGCCCGTCGAACAAACCCATTACCGCCCCCAGACTCCTCACTCATCGTGCCGTCCCTCGCGCCGCAGTGCCGGACAAGGCCGACGGGGCGGCCCCGAGGACGTCACACAGTCCTCGACGACCGCCCCGCACAGAGCGTTCCTCGCCCGGAGAGGCGTCACACCCCGGACGAGACCTCAGTCTTGTCCGACCCGGCGTTTCCCTCGGCGGCCGCCAGCGCGCGGTTGCGGCGCACGGAGGAGAAGAAGGACCAGCCGATCAGCACGACACCGATCAGACCGGTGATGATCTCCGAGATCTCGTACTGGATGGTGACCAGCAGGATCACGGCGAGCGCGCCGATGGCGTAGTGCGCGCCGTGCTCCAGGTAGACGTAGTCGTCCAGGGTGCCCTGGCGGACCAGGTACACGGTCAGCGACCGGACGTACATGGCGCCGACGCCGAGGCCGAGGGCCATCAGCACGATGTCGTTGGTGATGGCGAAGGCGCCGATCACCCCGTCGAAGGAGAACGACGCGTCCAGGACCTCCAGGTAGAGGAACATGAAGAACGCGGCCTTGCCGGCCAGCAGCATGACGGGCTTGCCCGTGCGCTTGGCCTCTTCCTCCTGCTCGTGCTCGCGCTCCTCCCCTTCCTCCAGCTTGTCCTCGAAGTAGCCGGAGAGACCACCGACGATCATGTACGTGATCAAGCCGGCGACGCCGGAGAGCAGTACCGTCTCCGCCTTGTTCGCGGGCCCGGCGTGCAGATGGGCGTGGGTGGCGAAGGTCATGGCGGTGATCAGCAGGACGATCAGGGCGATGCAGACCGACAGCATGTCGACCTTGCCGAGCTTGGCCAGCGGGCGCTCCAGCCAGCCCAGCCACTTGATCTCCCGGTCCTCGAAGATGAAGTCCAGGAAGATCATCAGGAGGAACATGCCACCGAACGCGGCGATCGCCGGGTGGGCGTCGGTGACGAGCTCCTGGTAACGCGTCTTGTCGGTCAGGGCGAGGTCGACGGCCTCGATCGGACCGAGCTGCGCGCTGACGGCGACGATGACGACGGGAAAGACCAGCCGCATACCGAAGACGGCGATGAGGATGCCGATGGTGAGGAAGATGCGCTGCCAGAAGGCGTTCATCTTCTTCAGGATTCCGGCGTTGACCACTGCATTGTCGAAGGACAGCGAGATCTCGAGGACACAGAGGATCGCCACGATGCCGAAGGCGGTCCACCCCCCGTAGAAGACCGCCGCGACCAGGCCGAGTGCGGTGACCGCAAACGACCAGCCGAAGGTTTTCAGAACCACTGGCTACCCAATCCCTTGTGTACGGGGTGTACGGGCCTCCCCCGCGCCGTACCCGGCTTTACGAAACGTTGACCCCAAAGTCTAGAGCGATGCCCCGCAGCCCCGACGCGTACCCCTGCCCCACCGCTCGGAACTTCCATTCTTGCTGGTAGCGGTAGACCTCGCCAAAGATCATGGCGGTCTCCGTGGAGGCGTCCTCGCTGAGGTCGTACCGGGCGAGTTCCTGGCCGTCGGCCTGGTTGACCACCCGGATGAAGGCGTTGCTGACCTGGCCGAAGGTCTGGCCGCGCTCGTCGGCCATGTGGATCGAGACCGGGAAGACGATCTTGTCGCACCGGGCGGGCACCTTGGAGAGGTCGATCAGGAGCGACTCGTCGTCGCCGTCGCCCTCACCGGTGAGGTTGTCACCGGTGTGCTCCACCGAGCCGTCCGGGCTGGTGAGCTGGTTGTAGAAGATGAACCACTCGTCGCCCATCACCCGTCCGCTGCTGCACACCAGGGCGCTGGCATCGAGGTCGAACGGTGCTCCGGTGGTGGAACGTGCGTCCCAGCCGAGCCCGACCATCACCTGAGTGAGGTTCGGCGCGGCCTTGGACAGGGAGACGTTGCCCCCCTTGGCGAGTGTGACGCCCATGATGCTTGTCCTCCCCTGGGTGCTGCCTGATGTGGTTGTCCTGCGCGTCCGGCGCCGCACGCAAACGTGCGGCGCCGGACGGGCGGGACGAAAAGGGACGTGACTCAGACGTTGACGCCGAAGTCCTGCGCGATGCCGCGCAGGCCCGAGGCGTAGCCCTGGCCGATGGCGCGGAACTTCCACTCCGCACCGTGCCGGTACAGCTCGCCGAAGACCATCGCGGTCTCCGTCGAGGCGTCCTCGGACAGGTCGTACCGAGCGATCTCGGCGCCGCCGGCCTGGTTGATGACGCGGATGAACGCGTTGCGGACCTGGCCGAAGGACTGCTGGCGGTTCTCGGCGTCGTAGATGGACACCGGGAAGACGATCTTCTCGATGTCGGCCGGGACACCGGCCAGGTTGACCTTGATCTGCTCGTCGTCGCCCTCGCCCTCACCGGTGAGGTTGTCTCCGGTGTGCTCGACCGAGCCGTCCGGGCTCTTCAGGTTGTTGAAGAAGATGAAGTGCTGGTCGCCGCCGACCTTGCCGGAGTTGTTCAGCAGCAGCGCGCTCGCGTCGAGGTCGAAGGCAGTGCCGGTGGTGGTGCGCACGTCCCACCCCAGACCGATGATGACCGCGGTCAGGCCCGGGGCCTCCTTGGTCAGCGATACGTTGCCGCCCTTGCTGAGGCTGACTCCCACGAGTCCTCCATTGGTGTCCAGGGGCGGGTGCCCCGTCGTGCGTGGTATCGGATCAAACGAGTCGATCCTAGTGACGGGTTCCCGGTGGCCACAGGCCCCTGGGGACGAAGAATCACAGGGCGTCGAGCGCCGTGACGTACTCGTTCAGGTCACGGGCGTCCGGAAGGCCGTTGACGACGCTCCAGCGGACCACGCCCTCCTTGTCGATGACGAAGGTGCCGCGCACCGCGCAGCCCTTGGCCTCGTCGAACACGCCGTACGCGCGTGAGACCTCGCCGTGCGGCCAGAAGTCGCTGAGCAGCGGGTACCCCAGGCCCTCCTGCTCGGCGAAGACGCGCAGGGTGTGGATGGAGTCGTTGGAGACGGCGAGCACCTCGGTGTCGCGGCCGGAGAACTGCGGCAGGTTGTCCCGCACCTCGCACAGCTCACCGGTGCAGACGCCGGTGAAGGCGAAGGGGTAGAAGATCAGCACGACGTTCCGCTCACCGCGGAAGTCCGCGAGGCGAACGGCACGGCCGTGGTTGTCCTTCAGCTCGAAGTCGGGGGCCTTGTCGCCGACCTGGATGGCCATCGTCGTCCCTTCGGTGGGGCTGTTCAGGTGGCCTCCACCCTACGCAGCCACGGCCGCGGGACGACGGACGGGCCGACCGGGGCCGGCCCGTCCCACGTTCAACGAACGGTCACCGCTTGGACTTCGCGGCCTTCGGCGTCGCCAGACGGCTGCCGCTCCAGTCCTTGCCGACGCTGACGCCCTTGGACGCCGTCAGCCCGGCCGTGGTCGCGGCTTCCGAGATGTCACTCGGCTCCACGTATCCGGACCGGCCGGTCTTCGGCGTCAGGAGCAGGATCGCGCCGCCTTCCTCGATGTACGTGGTGGCATCCACCAGCGCATCCGTAAGGTCGCCGTCGTCGTCACGGAACCACAGCACGACGGCGTCGGCCACGTCGTCAAATTCCTCGTCCATCAGGTCGCCCTCGATGGCTTCCTCGATGGCCTCGCGGAGGTCCTGGGCGACGTCGTCGTCGTAGCCGATCTCCTGGACCACCTGCCCGGGCTGGAACCCCAGCCTGGCGGCAGGGTTCGTCCGCTCCTCCGCGTGGTCCGCGGTCGCGCTCACGGGGTGCCTCCTGATCATGTTTCGGATTGGGGTGCCCCCTGCTCGTCAAGAGAACCGGGGGGCGTCTCAGCCACGCGCGTGCGCGAAGCATTGGCCGTAGTCCACACGGGCGGGACGGATCGCGCAAGTACCCGGCGGTTCGGACCGCCGAAACAGTGACGATCCGGGCGGTGTCGCCGCAACTCCAGGCATGCGGCCGAGAGTAATGGTGACCTACACCACACCTATCTGCCCCGTATGTGCGTTTGGGAATCATCCATGGGTACGAGAGTGGCACGGCTGTCCGCCGTCAGCCGACCAAGGAGTAATCGTTACCTCACGGTAGAGGTGACGTTTGCGGCCCCGAGGTACACGATGGTGAACGGCGCAGGCATACCGAGACCCTCGATAATCGGCCCTCCGACAGGTAAGGAACAGCGTGGCTTCCGGATCCGATCGCAATCCGATCATCATTGGCGGCCTTCCGAGTCAGGTTCCTGACTTCGATCCCGAAGAGACGCAGGAGTGGCTCGACTCGCTCGACGCCGCCATCGACGAGCGCGGCCGTGAGCGGGCGCGCTACCTGATGCTGCGCCTGATCGAGCGGGCCCGCGAGAAGCGCGTCGCCGTGCCCGAGATGCGCAGCACGGACTACGTCAACACGATCCCCACCAAGAGCGAGCCGTTCTTCCCGGGCAACGAGGAGATCGAGCGCAGGATCCTCAACGCCACCCGCTGGAACGCGGCGGTGATGGTCTCCCGGGCGCAGCGCCCCGGCATCGGCGTCGGGGGCCACATCGCCACGTTCGCCTCCTCGGCCTCCCTCTACGACGTGGGCTTCAACCACTTCTTCCGCGGCAAGGACGAGGGCGACGGCGGAGACCAGGTCTTCTTCCAGGGGCACGCGTCTCCGGGCATCTACGCGCGTGCGTTCCTGCTCGACCGCCTCTCCGAGCGGCATCTGGACGGCTTCCGGCAGGAGAAGTCCAAGGCGCCGTACGGCCTGTCCAGCTATCCGCACCCCCGGCTGATGCCCGGGTTCTGGGAGTTCCCGACCGTGTCGATGGGCCTCGGCCCGATCGGGGCGATCTACCAGGCGCGGATGAACCGCTACCTGCACGCGCGCGGGATCGCGGACACCTCGAAGTCGCATGTGTGGGCGTTCCTCGGCGACGGCGAGATGGACGAGCCGGAGTCGCTCGGCCAGCTGACCATCGCCGCGCGCGAGAGCCTGGACAACCTCACCTTCGTCGTCAACTGCAACCTCCAGCGGCTCGACGGCCCGGTGCGCGGCAACGGCAAGGTGATCCAGGAACTGGAGTCGGTGTTCCGCGGCGCCGGCTGGAACGTGATCAAGCTCATCTGGGACCGCACCTGGGACCCGCTGCTCGCGCAGGACCGGGACGGCGTGCTGGTCAACAAGATGAACACCACGCCGGACGGCCAGTTCCAGACGTACGCGACCGAGACCGGCACGTACATCCGCGACCACTTCTTCGGCGACGACCACCGGTTGCGCGCGATGGTCGAGAACATGACCGACCACCAGATCCTGATGCTGGGCCGCGGCGGACACGACCACCGGAAGATCTTCGCGGCCTACAAGGCGGCCGTGGAGCACAAGGGCCAGCCGACGGTGATCCTGGCCAAGACGGTCAAGGGCTGGACGCTCGGGCCGAACTTCGAGGGCCGCAACGCCACGCACCAGATGAAGAAGCTGACGGCCGACGACCTCAAGGGCTTCCGGGACCGCCTGCACCTGCCGATCTCCGACCGGGACCTGGAGTCCGGCGCGCCGCCGTACTACCACCCGGGCCGGGAGTCGGAGGAACTGCAGTACATGCACGACCGCCGCAGGTCGCTCGGCGGTTACGTCCCCACCCGCGTCGTCCGCTCGGAGCCCCTGGCACTGCCCGGCGACTCGACGTACGCGTCCGTGAAGAAGGGCTCGGGTCACCAGTCCATCGCGACGACCATGGCCTTTGTCCGGCTTCTCAAGGACCTCATGCGGGACAAGGAGATCGGCAAGCGGTTCGTGCTGATCGCGCCGGACGAGTACCGCACGTTCGGCATGGACTCCTTCTTCCCGAGTGCGAAGATCTACAACCCGCTGGGCCAGCAGTACGAGTCGGTCGACCGGGAGCTGCTGCTCGCCTACAAGGAGTCGCCGACCGGGCAGATGCTGCACGACGGCATCTCCGAGGCCGGCTGCACGGCGTCGCTGATCGCCGCGGGCTCGGCGTACGCCACGCACGGCCAGCCGCTGATCCCGGTCTACGTCTTCTACTCGATGTTCGGTTTCCAGCGCACCGGCGACCAGTTCTGGCAGATGGCCGACCAGCTTGCGCGCGGATTCGTCCTCGGCGCGACCGCCGGACGTACGACGCTGACCGGTGAGGGATTGCAGCACGCGGACGGGCACTCGCAGCTGCTCGCCTCGACGAACCCGGGCTGTGTCGCCTACGACCCGGCGTTCGGTTTCGAGATCGCGTACATCGTGCAGGACGGGCTGCGCCGGATGTACGGCGCGTCGCCGGAGCACCCGCAGGGCGAGGACGTCTTCTACTACCTCACCGTCTACAACGAGCCGATCCAGCACCCGGCCGAGCCCGCCGGCGTCGACGTCGAGGGCATCCTCAAGGGCGTGCACCGCTTCGCCGAGGGCACCTCGGGGTCGATCCCGGCGCAGATCATGGCCTCGGGCGTGGCCGTTCCGTGGGCCGTGGAGGCGCAGCGGCTGCTCGCCGAGGAGTGGGACGTGCGTGCCGACGTGTGGTCGGCGACCTCGTGGAACGAGCTACGGCGCGAGGCCGTGGCGTGCGAGGAGCACAACCTGCTGCACCCGGAGGAGGAGCAGCGGATCCCGTACGTCACGCGCAAACTGAGCGGCGCGGACGGGCCGTTCGTGGCCGTCTCCGACTGGATGCGGTCGGTTCCCGACCAGATCTCCCGGTGGATTCCGGGGACCTACCAGTCGCTGGGTGCCGACGGGTTCGGCTTCGCGGACACCCGTGGCGCCGCCCGGCGCTTCTTCCACATCGACGCGCAGTCGATCGTGGTGGCGGTCCTGGCCGAGCTGGCGAAGGAGGGGAAGGTGGACCGGTCCGTGCTGAAGCAGGCGATCGACCGGTACCAGCTCCTGGAGGTCGCGGCGGCCGATCCGGGGGTCGCGGGGGGCGACGCGTAGGCGCGGTCGTACGCCGGTGGTCACAGCCGGTCCGGCCGGTTCGGACGGTTCGCCCGGTTTCGAGGGCGGTGAGGCCCTGGCCTCGCCGCCCTCGACGCGTTCCTTACGATGCGGGCATGAAGGAGCAATCGGCACAGCTGCGGTGGGAGCGGCGTACTCAACGGCCGCTGCTGGCGCTGGCCGTCCTGTTCGCCGCCGCCTACGCGGTGCCGATCGTGGACGGTTCTGCGGGGAAAACCCTGACGACGGCCTGTCTCGTCGTGGAGTGGGTGGTGTGGGCGGCGTTCGCCCTCGACTACGTGGTGCGGCTGTGGCTGACGACGGACCGGCGGACGTTCGTACGGCGGAACTGGATGGATCTGTGCGCGGTGGTGCTGCCGCTGCTGCAGCCCCTGCGGTTGCTGCGGCTGGTGTCGACCCTGCTGCTGGTGGGGCGACGGGCCCGGATGGCCTCCCAGATACGGCTGACGACGTACGTCGCGGGCACGGTGGTGGGGCTGCTGATGTTCGGGTCGCTGGCCGTGCTGTCCGTGGAACGGGACGCGCCCGGTGGGAACATCCGGACGCTGGGTGACGCGGTGTGGTGGTCGTTCACGACGATGACGACCGTGGGGTACGGGGACCACGCGCCGACGACCGGGGTGGGGCGGCTGCTGGCGGTGGGGCTGATGCTGTCGGGAATCGCGCTGCTCGGTGTGGTGACCGCGAACATCGCCGCGTGGTTCATATCCCGGTTCGAGAGGGACGACGCGGAGGAGCGGCGGCAGACCGAGGCCATCACCGCGCTGACCGAGGAGGTGCGCGCGCTGCGGGCGCAGGTCGCCGCGCTGTCGGGGCCGGTGGTGGTGCCGGGCCCGGCGAAGGAGCGGCAGCCGTGAGTGGGCCCCCGGCGCCGTGCCGGGGGCCCACTCCCACTCCCCCCGGCTCAGAGGATCCGGCGGCCCGGCAGCCGGCTCGCGGTCGTCGGTCCACCGGCGCCCCGGACCTCGCCGTGCTTTCGGGCCGGCGGGGCGAGTACCCCCACCGCGCGTTCCATGCCTCCCGGTCTGCCGGCGCGCCGCCCCCCTCCGGCAGCGCGCCGCAGCCCGGTCGCCCTGATCCCCGTACGCAGGGGGTGGCGGACCATGCGGTACGGAGGGCTTGACCCACTGTGACCTGCGGCGCGTACGGGAGGGAGGCATCCTCCGGAGCGTCACCCTGATAGGTGAGTGTCCTCAGATGTGCGCCGCTCCCGCGCCCGCCTCGGCGTTCTCGCCGCGCTTGGTCAGGAACGCCACCAGCACCGCCACCGCCGCGACGCCGGCCGCGACCAGCGAGGCCAGGCTCATACCGGAGATGAAGGTCTCGTGCGCGACGTCCGTGATCTTCGCGGCGACGGCTTCCGGCGTGCCCGGCGGCACCGGGGCGACACCCTGCTGGACCGCCTCGGCGGCCTGCCCCTGCTGCTCCGGGGTGAGCGGCGGAAGTCCCGCGTCGGTCCAGTTGCCCGGCAGGTCGCCGTCGACCTTCGAGGCCATCACGGCACCCAGCACCGCGGTGCCGAGGCTGCCGCCGATCTGCATCGCCGCCTGCTGAAGACCACCGGCGACTCCGGAGAGCTCCATCGGCGCGTTGCCGACGATGACCTCGGTGGCACCGACCATGACCGGCGCGAGACCGAGGCCCAGCAGGGCGAACCAGAGCGACATGACGGCGCTGCCGGTGCCCTTGTCCAGGGTGGACATGCCGTACATGGCGAGCGCGGTGCAGGCCATGCCGAGGGCCAGCGGCAGCCGCGGGCCCGTCTTGGTGATCATCGCGCCCGCGAGCGGCGAGCCGACGATCATCATGCCGGTGAGCGGAAGCAGGTGCAGGCCGGCGTCCACGGGGCTCAGACCGTGCACGTTCTGCAGATAGAACGTCACGAAGAACAGGCCGCCCATGAAGGCGATGGCCATCAGGACCATGAGGACGACACCCGCGGACAGCGGGACGGAGCGGAACAGGCCCAGCGGGATCAGCGGCTCGCGGACCCGCTTCTCCCAGAGGGCGAAGAGCACGAAGCCCGCCACCGAGACGGCGACGAAGGTCCACGTCCGGCCCGCGCCCCAGCCCCACTCGGGCGCCTTGATCAGGGCCCAGACCAGGCAGAACATCGCACTCGACAGCAGGGCGATGCCCAGCAGGTCGAAGGAGCGCGGGGCGTTCTTCGCGCGGTGGTCGGTGAGGATCAGCGTGCCGAGGACGAGGGCGAGGATGCCCACCGGCACGTTGATGAAGAACACCGACTGCCAGTTGACGTGCTCGACCAGCACACCGCCGAGGATCGGGCCGCCGGCGGTCGAGGCACCGATGACCATGCCCCAGATGCCGATCGCCATGTTGAGCTTCTCGGCCGGGAAGGTCGCCCGCAGCAGACCGAGCGCGGCCGGCATCAGCAGGGCCCCGAACAGGCCCTGGAAGACACGGAAGACGATGACCGCGGCGATGCTGTCGGACAGGCCGATGGCCCCCGAGGCCGCGGCGAAGCCGACCACGCCGATCAGGAACGTCTGCCGGTGGCCGAAGCGGTCACCGAGCTTGCCCGCGGTGATCAGGGAGACCGCGAGGGCGAGGAAGTAGGCGTTGGTGATCCACTGGACCTCGGCCCAACTGGCCTTCAGATCGGTGGCGATGGCCGGGTTGGCGATGGCGACGATGGTGCCGTCGAGGGCCACCATCATGACGCCCACGGCGACGGTGATGAGGGTGAGCCAGGGATGGCCGCGCAGGCCCTTGACCGGCGCCGGGTCCGACGGGGCGGCCGGCGCCCGATCCCCCGGTCCCGTCTTGTCGATGGTGGTCTGACTAGTCATACCTTCGAGACTAATGACAGTCACTGACAGTTGACAAACCAGTTCACAAGTCGGTAACTGTCACGACACTGACATATAGCCTGATCAGGTAGAACAGTTCGCGGGAGAGGCGTCATGGACACGGTCGGCACCACACGGTCAGGGCCGCGGCCGGGCCTGCGCGAACGCAAGAAACAGCTCACTCGGGACGCGCTGCTGCGCGCGGCGGTGGAGCTGTTCACCACACGCGGCTACGACCACACCACCGTCGACGAGATCGCCGCGGCCGTCGACGTCTCGCAGCGGACCTTCTTCCGCTACTTCTCCGGGAAGGAGGACGCCGCCCTCGCCCTGGAGACGATGACGGTGGCGCACTTCGTGGAGGCGGTGCGCGCCCGCCCGCCGCACGAGCCGCCGATGGAGGCGCTGCGCCGCGCGGTGCTCGACGGCTGGGACCGCATCAGCGAGGTCATCGAGGCGGTCGTCCCGGTCGAGCAGTACCTGCGGATGTACCGGGTGATCGAGTCGACGCCCGTCCTGCTCGCGGCGCATCTGCGCCGGTCGGCGGAGACGGAGGAGCAGATGGCGCGGCTGATCGCGGAGCGGGAGGGCCTGGACGTGGACGCCGATCCGCGTCCCCGGGTGGCGGTGGCCGTCTTCGGCGGGGTCATCAGGGTGACCGAACGGCTCTGGAGCACCGGCCCGGACGTCAGCCTGGAGGCGATGCGGTCGCTGACCGCCGCGTACCTCGATCAGGTGGGACCGGTCCTGGCCGGCGACTGGCGCAAGCGCTGAACCGGGCCCGGCGACGGGCGGCCCGGGGACCCGGGCGAACGGGCGGGCACGGACCCGCGCGCAGCGGAGTGCCGAGGTCATCACGCCGCGCGATCAGATGACTTTCGTCAAACGTGATCCGCGACACACGGTTCACGCGAGACCCTCCCGTTCTCCTAGTGTGTCCTCCCAGTGACTTCCTTCGACACCTCCCCCTCACTCAGCGTCTGGCGCGCCCTGCTGGCGCTGGCCGTGGTGTTCGTGATGCTGGCGACCACCGGCTGGACCGCGCTGCGCAACCAGCGGGCGGACACGCCGCTCCAGCTCTCCCTGGCCGCCTGGGAGAGCGGCCGCGTGGACGGACACCGGCTCCCGGACCCGGACGGCGCGCCCGGCCGGCTCGCCGCCTTCTTCGACACGCTCACGGACGGGCAGCACGCCTCGCTGGCCCGCCGCTACCCGCTCGCGGTCGGCAACATGAACGGCGCCCCCGTCGAGCTGCGCTACCGGGCCAACCGCATCGCCCTCGGCCAGGCCCGCACGATCGAGCGCGCACGCATGCACGACGCCCGGCTCAGTCCCGCCGGCCAGCACGAGGCGGGCCGCCGCATGCACCGCTTCGCGGCGCTGATGCACACGGACCGGCACATCCTGGCCTTCGACCCCGGCGGCTCGGGCCGGATCGCCGAGGTGTTCGGCGACCTCGACCGGGCCGAGCGGATCTCCGTCGTCGTGCCCGGCGTCGACACCGACCTGCTCACCTTCCAGCGCACCGACCGCCGCTACGCCGCCCCGGTCGGCATGGCCGAGTCCCTCTACGCCGCCGAGCGCGCCGTCAGCGCCTCGACGCGCACCGCCGTGATCGCCTGGGCCGACTACACCGCGCCCGGCGGACTCGGCATGGAGTCGGCCACCGCGATGCGCGCCGAGGACGGGGCGATCCGGCTGAACGCGCTGGTGCGCGCGCTGCCCGGGAAGGCGCCGGTCTCGCTGTTCTGCCACAGCTACGGCTCCGTGGTCTGCGGGGTCGCCGCGCACGCCCTGCCGGCCCGGGTGTCCGACATAGCGGTGGCCGGAAGTCCCGGGATGCGCGTCACCGACGCCGGGCAACTGCGCACCTCCGCGCACGTATGGGCGATGCGGGACGCCGACGACTGGATCCAGGACGTGCCGTACCTGGAGTTCGGCGGGCTCGGGCACGGGGCCGATCCGATGTCCGCCGCGTTCGGGGCGCGCCTGCTGTCAGCGCGCGGCGCCCAGGGCCACGCCGGATATTTCGAACCGGGCACGGGCAGCCTCGCCAACTTCGCCGAGATCGGGGTCGGCGCGTACCGCGCGGTGGACTGCGCCGACGACACGGGCACGTGCCGGGCGGGTCTGTCCGGCACGTCGACTGCCGGACGCGCGTAGAAGCGCGGGAACCGCGGTCCGCGCGGGGAGGGGACGAAAGAGCGGGTGCCGCATACGATGAGCCGTATGGGTGACGTACTGGCCGGATTTCATGCCACCTGGGAGTTCGAGTCCGACTCCGTGCTCATCCGCTACGAACGGGGGATTCGGGCACCCAAGTTGTTCCAGGCGCTCGGCGAGCGCCGGGTCCCGCTGTCGGCGCTGCAAGGGGTGACGCTCTCGCCCGGACGGCGCGGGACCGTCGTGCTGCGGGCCGAGCCACGCCCGGGGGCCGATCCCCTGATCGAGGCGGCGGCTGGGCAGTTGAAGGACGGCAGCGATCCCTATCGGCTGGTGCTGCCCGCCGAACGGGAGACGCTGGCCGAGTACTACGCGGACGAGCTGCGGGCGCTGCTGACCCCGGCGGGGCCGGCGGACCGGCATCTCGTGGCCGCGCCCGAGCCGCCGTTGCAGTTCAAGGCGTACGACGCGAAGGCGTCGTTCGACGGGACGTCGGTGGTGTTCCGGTGGTTCTGGACGGGGGCGTCGTCGGCGAAGTGGAAGGCCGGGGACCAGAAGTTCGCCGTCGAGGACCTCAGCGGTGTGGAGTGGTGGTCGCCGGAGGTCTTCGAGGGGCATCTACGGCTGCTGCCGCGGGATGCCGGGGAGCAGCCGGCGCAAGCCGACCAGGACCCGGCGGCGGTGGTCTTCGGGCTGGGGTACGGGCCTGTGCACGAGTCGCTGCCGTTCGCCGCCGCGGTGCTGCACGCGGTCCGCTCACGCACGGCCGGATCGGTGACGGCCCCGGTCGCCGCTCCCCGGCGCGATCCCGCGGACATCGCCGAACGGATCCGGCATCTGGGGGAGTTGCACCGGGCCGGGCTGGTCACCGACGAGGAGTTCTCCCGCAAGAAGGCCGAGTTGCTGGCCGAGCTCTGACGGCGGGCGCGGGTCCGCGCGGCTGGTCGCGCGGTTCCCGGGCTCGCCGTTCCCGCCCTGGAGCGGTGCCGCTGTCGGCGGAAGTCGGCGGCGGTGAGGCCGGGTTCGGCGTTCACGAACGAACCGGTGAGGAAGCCGCGCCGGAGCGGGGAGTACGGGACCGGGGCGACTCCCAGGTCACGGTCACGGGCGGCCGGCGCGACGTCCGTCTCGATGCCCCGGCCGAACAGCGACCGCTGCGGCGCTCTCCCCTCCGTGTCACGCGCGCGGCCCCTGCGCGCGGCCCGCGTCGCCGTAGAAGCTGATCTTGCGGTCGAGCACGGCGAGAGTGTCCTGGAGTTCGGCGATCCGTTCCAAAACGTCCCGGCGGGTCGTCTCCAGGAGCTCGCGGCGCTCCTCGTAGGTGCCGTCGCCCGCGCGCACCAGCTCCGCGTACCGCACCATGTCGGCCACCGGCATGCCGGTCAGGCGCAGTTTGCCGACGAGGTCCAGCCAGTCCAGATCGCGGTTGCTGTAACGCCGTTGGCCGGTGTGCGAGCGGTCGATGTGGGACATCAGACCGATCCGCTCGTACCACCGCAGGGTGTGCGCCGACAGGCCGGTGAAGGCGACGACCTCGCTGATCGTGTAGCGGTCCTGGCCGTCGGGCCGGGGATGCCGGCGGGGTGGGGCGGAGCAGATGTCGGTGCGGGTGGCGCCCTCCTCGGGGGACGCTTCCGGGGCCCGTTCCAGGGCCCGCTCGGTGGCTGCTGCCGTGGTCTGCATCACCGTCATGCGTCCCACGCTATGACCTTGGAGTGCGCTCCAGGCAAGCCCGTGCGGAAAGTGGCTCCGGGAAGACGCGGTGCCTCGCCCGGACCCGGGCCCCTTCGTACGGCCGGCGCTCCGAGCGGGACTAAGGTCGGGGCATGTCCTTGGAGAGCTTGGGGTTGATCGACAGCTGGCCGGTGCCCACCGCCGCCGCGGGAGTCGTACGGGCCGACGGCACGGTGCTGGGGGTGCGGGGTCCGGCGGATCGGCGGTTCCCGCTGGCCTCGGTGACCAAGCCGCTGGCCGCGTACGCCGTGCTGGTCGCGTACGAGGAGGGCGCGGTCGACTTCGACGAGCCGGCCGGCCCGCCCGCGTCGACGGTCCGTCATCTGCTGGCGCACACCTCGGGACTGGCCTTCGACGAGCACCGGACGACCGCGCCGCCCGGGGAGCGGCGGCTGTACTCCAACGCCGGGTTCGAGCAGCTCGGGGACCATGTCGCCAAGGCGACCGACATCCCGTTCGGGGAGTATCTGCGCCAGGCCGTGCTGGAGCCGCTGGGCATGACGTCGACGTCCCTGGAGGGCTCTGCGGCGAAGGACGGCGTCTCGACGGTCGAGGACCTGCTGCGGTTCGCCGCCGAGGTCCAGTCGCCGCGTCTGCTCGACCCGCGCACGGTCGCCGAGGCGATGAGCGTGCAGTACCCCGGGACGAAGGGCGTGCTCCCCGGGTACGGGCTCCAGAACCCGAACGACTGGGGTCTCGGCTTCGAGATCCGCGACTCCAAGTCTCCTCACTGGACGGGGGCTTCCTCGTCACCCCGCACGTTCGGGCACTTCGGCCAGTCCGGTACGTTCCTGTGGATCGACCCGGACGCGGAGCTGGCTTGCGTCGCCCTGGCGGACCGGGCCTTCGGGCCCTGGGCGGTCGAGGCGTGGCCGCCGCTCACGGACGCGGTGCTGGCGGAGACCCGGGCGCGCTGACCTGACGGCCGTCAGGTCATCTCCCACACCAGCACCTCCGCCGGTGTCACTCCGGTCACCTCCACGTCCTTCGCGTCCGTGACGCGGGCCGCGTCACCGGGGCCGAGACGCTCGGCGTCCAGTGCGACCTCGCCGTGGACCACGTGGACGTAGACGTGCGGGGCGTCCGGGACCGCCGTGCGTTCGCCCGGCGCCAGGCGCCGCACATGAAGCATCGCGCCGGCCTCCGGGACCGCGTACGGGGTCGCGTCCGCGATGCCGCGGACGATCTCGTACGCCGGGTCACCGCCCGGCGAGAGCGGGGCGAGCCACATCTGCACGAAGGTCAACGGGCCCTCGCCGTCGTTGCGTTCGACGTGCCGGACGCCGGACGCCGCGCTCAGCCGCTGCACGTCACCGGCGCGGACGACCGTCTCGTACCCGGCGGAGTCACGGTGCGTCAGCTCGCCCTCGGCGACCCAGGTGACGATCTCGGTGTGGCTGTGCGGATGCTCGGCGAACCCGGCGCCGACGGCGAGACGTTCCTCGTTGCAGGCGATCAGGGCGCCGAAGCGCAGATTGCCGGGGTCGTAGTGGGGGCCGAAGGAGAAGGCGTGCCGGGACTCGATCCCGGCCCCCGCGTCGCCCCCGGGGTAGCGCTCGCCGGCGCGCCGTACGTCCATCACGGACACCACGGTAGCCCCGCGAGGAGCGGCCACGAACCGCACCGCGCGGCGCCGCGGCACACCACCGCACCCCCTCCCGACACCGCCGCCAAGCCACACCGTCCGACGCCCCGCCACCCACCGCTCCCCTCCCGGCACCGCCGACGAACGACACCGTCCGACGCCCCGCCACCCCACCGCACCCACCGCACGGCCGGCCGGTCGGCCGGCCGCGAGCCGCACCCCCGGCGTGATCCGCTCCGGGAGACCGGGACCGGTCGCGGAACCGGTCCCCCGGCGCGGCGGGCACCCCGCCGGAATGGCCGCCGCCGGGCCCGCCCGGACCCTCCCGGAACCCGCCGGGCACCCCCGCTCGGCGCGCCCCGCGTACGCCGGAGCCCGCGCCCGAGTCCCTCATGCCCACCCGGCGCCACGTGCCCGCGTCCGGATAAGGCAGTCTTGTCCCGTGCCCGAACCCGAAACCAGCAACCCCCGGACCGCCTCCCACGGCGTGCATCCGCACTCCGCGACCCTGAAGCGGCTGGAGCGGTCCTCCGGCAGTCTCGCCGCCCAGGCCATCGCGCGGATGGACGAGACGCTGCCGTGGTACCGGGCCATGCCCCCGGAGAACCGTTCCTGGATCGGGCTGGTCGCACAGGCCGGTATCGCCGCGTTCACCGAGTGGTTCCGGCACCCGGACGCCCCGCAGGCGATCTCCACGGATGTCTTCGGAACCGCTCCGCGGGAGCTGACCAGGGCGATCACGCTGCGCCAGACCGTGGAGATGGTGCGCACCACCATCGAGGTCATGGAGAGCGCGATCGACGAGGTCGCCGCCCCCGGCGACGAGTGGACCCTGCGGGAGGCGCTGCTGGTCTACGCCCGGGAGATCGCCTTCGCCACCGCCCAGGTGTACGCGCAGGCCGCCGAGGCGCGCGGCGCCTGGGACGCGCGGCTGGAGTCGCTGGTCGTGAACGCCGTGCTGAGCGGCGAGGCGGACGAGGGCGCGGTGTCGCGGGCGGCGGCGCTGGGCTGGAACGCCCCGGAGCATGTGTGCGTGGTGCTGGGCACGGCACCCGAGGGTGACTCCGAGCTGACCGTGGAGGCCATCCGGCGCGCGGCACGGCATGCCAAGCTCCAGGTGCTGACCGGGGTGCTCGGCGACCGGCTCGTCGTCATCGCGGGCGGCATCGACAACCCGCTCGCCGTCGCCAAGTCGCTGATCGGGCCCTTCGCCGCGGGTCCGGTGGTGGCCGGGCCGATCGTGCCCGACCTGCTGGCCGCGACCCGCTCCGCGCAGGCCGCCGCCGCGGGCCTGAAGGCGTGTTCCGCCTGGCAGGACGCGCCCCGCCCGGTGCTGGCGGACGACCTGCTGCCGGAGCGCGCGATCGCCGCGGACCCGAGCGCGCGTGAGCAGTTGGTGGAGGAGATCTACAGACCGCTGGAGGAAGCCGGCTCCGCGCTCCTGGAGACGCTCAGCGTCTATCTGGAACAGGCGAGCAGCCTCGAAGGCGCCGCCCGGATGCTCTTCGTCCATCCCAACACCGTGCGCTACCGGCTTCGACGTGTGACTGACGTCACCGGATGGTCGCCATCCGATGTACGTTCAGCGTTCACCCTGCGCATCGCGCTGATCCTGGGGCGTCTGGCCGACGGGGATCTCCACCCCTAGGCTTTTGTCGGGGGCCCACAAAACCCCCTGCCGTTCTTCGTTCTTGTCCCCACGGGCGGCCGTGCCCGGAACCAAGAGAGAGTGTGAGAGTGCTCGTACTCGTCGCTCCCGGCCAGGGCGCTCAGACGCCCGGCTTCCTGACCCCTTGGCTCGAACTGCCCGGTGCCGCCGACCTGGTCGCCTCCTGGTCGGACGCCATCGGACTGGACCTCGCCCACTTCGGCACCCAGGCCGACGCGGACGAGATCCGCGACACCGCCGTGGCGCAGCCGCTGCTCGTCGCCGCCGGGATCCTCTCGGCCGCGGCACTCGGTGACATCTCGCCGGGCGCGGTGGCGGGCCACAGCGTCGGTGAGTTCACCGCCGCCGCCTTCGCCGGTGTCCTCGACGACACCACCGCGCTGACCCTCGTGCGCAAGCGGGGCCTGGCCATGGCGGAGGCCGCAGCGGTCACCCGGACCGGGATGTCGGCGCTGCTCGGCGGCGACCCCGAGATCACCGTGCCGCACCTGGAGAAGCTGGGCCTGACCCCGGCGAACGTCAACGGTGCCGGGCAGATCGTGGCCGCGGGCACTCTGGAGCAGCTCGCCGCGCTGAACGAGGACAAGCCGGAGGGGGTGCGCAAGGTCGTCCCGCTGAAGGTGGCCGGCGCGTTCCACACCCGGCACATGGCACCGGCCGTCGACAAGCTGGCCGCCGCGGCCCGGGAGCTGACGCCCTCCGACCCGAAGCTGACGTACGTGTCGAACTGCGACGGCCGCACGGTGTCGACCGGCGCCGGGATCGTCGAGCGGCTGGTCGGCCAGGTCGCGAACCCGGTCCGCTGGGACCTGTGCATGCAGACCTTCCAGGAGCTGGGCGTCACCGCCCTGCTGGAGGTGTGCCCCGGCGGCACCCTGACGGGTCTCGCCAAGCGCGCCCTGCCCGGTGTGAAGACGCTGGCCCTGAAGACCCCCGACGACATCGACGCGGCCCGCGAGCTCATCGCCGAGCACGTCTGACGCCCTGCTGACGCCTTAAGGAGCCGACTGCAACATGTCGAAGATCAAGCCCAGCAAGGGTGCCCCGTACGCGCGGATTCTCGGCGTGGGCGGCTACCGGCCCACCCGGGTCGTGCCGAACGAGGTGATCCTCGAGACGATCGACTCGTCCGACGAGTGGATCCGTTCGCGCTCCGGCATCGAGACCCGTCACTGGGCGAACGACGAGGAGACCGTCGCCGCGATGTCGATCGAGGCGTCGGGCAAGGCGATCGCCGACGCCGGGATCACGGCCGAGCAGGTCGGCGCGGTGATCGTCTCGACCGTCACGCACTTCAAGCAGACCCCGGCCGTCGCCACCGAGATCGCCGACAAGCTGGGCACGGCCAAGGCCGCGGCCTTCGACATCTCGGCGGGCTGCGCGGGCTTCGGCTACGGCCTGACCCTCGCCAAGGGCCTGATCGTCGAGGGCAGCGCCGAGTACGTGCTGGTGATCGGCGTCGAGCGGCTGAGCGACCTGACCGACCTGGAGGACCGCGCGACGGCCTTCCTGTTCGGCGACGGCGCCGGCGCGGTCGTCGTCGGGCCGTCGGCGGAGCCGGCGATCGGCCCCACGGTGTGGGGCTCCGAGGGCGACAAGTCCGAGACCATCAAGCAGACCACGCCGTGGACGGACTACCGGGCCGGCGAGGTCGAGCGGTTCCCCGCCATCACGCAGGAGGGCCAGGCGGTGTTCCGCTGGGCCGTCTTCGAGATGGCGAAGATCGCGCAGCAGGCGCTGGAAGTGTCCGGCATCAGCCCGGACGAACTGGACGTCTTCATTCCGCACCAGGCCAACGAGCGGATCATCGACTCGATGGTGAAGACACTCAAGCTGCCGGAGTCGGTCACGGTCGCCCGTGACGTCCGTACCACCGGCAACACCTCGGCCGCCTCGATCCCGCTCGCGATGGAGCGGCTCCTGGCGACCGGCGAGGCGAAGAGCGGCGACACCGCGCTCGTCATCGGATTCGGGGCGGGTCTCGCCTACGCAGCGACGGTCGTTACTCTCCCCTAGTCACTCCGTGCCGGATCTTGCCGATACGGCACGGAAGCAGCACCGCCACACCCTCTGGAACACTACGAAGGAGCGCCTGACATGGCCGCCACTCAGGAAGAGATCGTCGCCGGTCTCGCGGAGATCGTGAACGAGATCGCCGGGATCCCCACCGAGGACGTCCAGCTGGACAAGTCCTTCACCGACGACCTGGACGTCGACTCGCTGTCCATGGTCGAGGTCGTCGTCGCCGCCGAAGAGCGCTTCGACGTGAAGATCCCGGACGACGACGTCAAGAACCTCAAGACCGTCGGCGACGCGACCGAGTACATCCTCAAGCACCAGGCCTAAAGGCCCCTTGGGCCGGGTGTCCCCGGCCCCGCCACCCGGCGGTGGCGCCGCTGAATCCTCGTATCCGTTGGAGAAAGAATTCCCGTGAGCCCGACCAATCGCACCGTGGTCGTCACCGGTATCGGCGCAACCACACCGCTGGGTGGCGACGCAGCCTCGACCTGGGAGGGCCTGGTCGCCGGACGTTCCGGCGTCAAGCCCCTGGAGCAGGAGTGGGCCGCCGACCAGGCGGTCCGTATCGCCGCGCCGGTCGCGGTGGAGCCCACCGAGTCCATCCCGCGGCCGCAGGCCCGCCGTCTGGACCGCTCGGCGCAGTTCGCGCTGATCGCCGCGCAGGAGGCGTGGGCCGACGCCGGCTTCACGGCCAGGGCCGGCGAGGACACCGCGGTCGACCCGGACCGGCTCGGCGCGGTCGTCGCCTCCGGCATCGGCGGCGTGACGACGCTGCTCGACCAGTACGACGTGCTCAAGGAGAAGGGCGTACGCCGCGTCTCCCCGCACACCGTCCCCATGCTGATGCCGAACGGCCCCTCCGCGAACGTGGGCCTTGCCGTGGGCGCCCGGGCGGGCGTGCACACCCCGGTCTCCGCGTGCGCGTCCGGCGCCGAGGCCATCGGCTACGCCATCGAGATGATCCGCTCCGGCCGCGCCGACGTCGTCGTCGCCGGTGGCACGGAGGCGGCGATCCATCCGCTGCCGATCGCCGCGTTCGGCAACATGATGGCGATGTCCAAGAACAACGACGACCCGCAGGGCGCCTCGCGTCCCTACGACGTCGCCCGCGACGGCTTCGTCCTAGGTGAGGGCGCCGGTGTCGTCGTCCTGGAGTCCGCCGAGCACGCCGCGAAGCGGGGCGCCCGGGTGTACGCCGAGGCGGTCGGCCAGGGCATCTCCGCCGACAGCCACGACATCGTGCAGCCGGAGCCCGAGGGCCGCGGTATCGCGCACGCCCTGCAGAACCTGCTCGACCGGACCGACCTGGACCCGGCCGAGATCATGCACGTCAACGCGCACGCCACGTCGACGCCGGCCGGTGACATCGCCGAGCTGAAGGCGCTGCGGAAGGTGTTCGGTGACGACGCCGACCACATGGCGGTGTCCGCGACCAAGTCGATGACCGGGCATCTGCTGGGTGGTGCCGGCGGTGTCGAGACGGTCGCCACCGTGCTCGCGCTGTACCACCGGGTGGCTCCGCCGACCATCAACGTCGAGAACCTCGACCCCGAGGCCGAGGCGAACGCCGACGTGGTGCGGGGCGAGGCGCGCAAGCTGCCCGTCGAGGGGCGGATCGCGGCGCTGAACGACTCGTTCGGATTCGGCGGCCACAATGTGGTGCTGGCGTTCCGGACGGTCTGATCCCTTTCTTGCGGCGACGGCCCGAACTCCTTGTCAGGAGTTCGGGCCGTCGCCGTTTCGCATGGGGGCGTCTCAGACCACCTGGTGGAGCCAGCGGACCGGGGCGCCCTCGCCCGCGTAGCGGAAGGGCTCCAACTCGTCGTCCCAGGGCTTGCCGAGGAGCTTGGCGATCTCCGCCTCCAGGTCCGTCTCGCCCTGCCGGCCGCGCACCAGGGCGGCGCGCAGGCGGTCCTCGGGGATGAGGATGTCGCCGTGGATACCGGTGACGGCGTGGAAGATGCCGAGGTCGGGGGTGCAGCTGTAGCGCTCGCCCTCGGCGGTGGGGCAGGGCTCGGCGGTCACCTCGAAGCGGAGCATCTGCCAGCCGCGCAGGGCCGAGGCGAGTTTCGACGCCGTGCCCGGCTCGCCCCGCCAGGAGAACTCCGAGCGCCAGGTGCCGGGCGCGGCCGGTTGCCGGATCCAGTCGAGGTTGACGCGTGTGCCGAGCACCCCGGCGACGGCCCACTCGACGTGCGGGCACAGCGCGCGCGGCGCGGAGTGCACGTACAGGACTCCACGTGTCGTCACCGGGACCTCCGGGCTGAGCGGGCGTGTTGCGGCTGGCAGGGCGATCGTGGCCGGTCGGCCTCGTTGATGGCGAGGCTACCGTGCGGCGGCGCAAGGAGTGTGACGTACCGTCGGTCCCACGGCCCGGAAACTCCCGCCATTCACCCATGGGGACGCTTGTACGGGCGTATCCCGTTGCCCAGCGCGCGGGCGGGGGCCCTCCCGGTTGTCATGGAGGGGAGAGGGAGAGCGAGGGGGAAGGCGGACGATGCGGAAGGGCGGACAGCGGGTGCGAGTACGGGCGGCGGTGGCGGTGCTCACGGCGGCCGTGGTGGGACTGACCGGCTGCGGCGTGGTGGGCGGCGACCCACCGGACGAGGCGGGTCTCGGCCGCCAGCGGAAAGCGGCTCCGACGGTGGTGTGGGACACGAGTCCCGCCTCGATCGCGGCCGTCGGTGACTCCATCACCCGGGGTTTCAACACGTGCCTGGTGCTGTCGGACTGCCCCGAGGTGTCCTGGGCCACCGGCAGCAGTCCGGAGGTGAGGAGTCTCGCCGTACGGGTGCTGGGCACCTCACGGGTGGCCACGCACAGCTGGAACCACGCGGAGAGCGGGACCATGATGTCGGACCTGCCGGAGCAGATGGAGCGGGCGGCGGCGCGCGGACCGGAACTGGTGACGGTGATGACGGGGGCGAACGACGCCTGCCGTTCCTCGACCTCGGCGATGACACCGGTCGGCGAGTTCCGCGCCGACTTCCAGGACGCGATGCGCACCCTGCGCAAGGCCCTGCCCAAGGCTCAGGTCTATGTGGCGAGCATCCCGAACCTGATGCGGCTGTGGTCCGAGGGTCGTACGAACCCGCTCGGCAAGCAGGTGTGGAAGCTGGGCATCTGCCCGTCCATGCTGGGCGACGCGGACGCCCTGGACGCGGCGGCCAACGCGCGGCGCGCGACGGTGCAGCAGCGCGTCGTGAACTACAACGAGGTCCTGGCGGAGGTCTGCCGGGCGGACGCCCGCTGCCGCTACGACGACGGCGCGGTCTACGAGTACCGGTTCGGCACGGCGCAGTTGAGCCGCTGGGACTGGTTCCACCCGAGCACCGACGGTCAGGCACGGCTGGCCGAGATCGCCTATCAGAAGGTCACCGGCCACAAGCCTTAAAGTTCGCTCATGAGCAAACACTTCGGAACACTTTCCGACGGCACGGCCGTGCATCGCTGGACCCTGGAGCGCGCGGGCGTACGGGTGCGGGTGCTGTCGTACGGCGGGATCGTGCAGTCGGTCGAGCTGCCGGACCGGGACGGGCGGACGGCGGACGTGGTGCTCGGGTTCGCCGGGCTGGAGGGCTATCTGGAGCACCCGGGGCCGTACTTGGGCGCCCTGGTCGGGCGGTACGCCAACAGGATCGCCGGCGGCCGCTTCCCGCTCGACGGACTGACGTACGCCCTCGCGCAGAACGACGGGCCGAACTCGCTGCACGGCGGTGAGCGCGGCTTCGACAAGCGGGTGTGGGACGTCACCCCGGTCGAGCACGGTCTGCGCCTCAGCCGGGTCAGCGGGCACGGCGAGGAGGGCTTCCCGGGGCGGCTGGAGGTCTCGGCGACCTATCTGCTCGACGACGACGGCGCGCTGCGGATCGCCTACGAGGCGGTCACCGACGCTCCGACCGTGGTGAACCTCACGAACCACACGTACTGGAACCTCGGCGGGTCCGGCGACGCGGGCGGGCACGAGCTGCGGATCGCCGCCGGGCGCTACACGCCCATGGACGGCGACGCGATCCCGACCGGGACCGCCCCGGTCGAGGGGACCCGCTTCGACTTCCGGGCGGCCCGCAAGACCGGGTCCGGCTACGACCACAACTTCGTCCTCGACAAGGGCGTGACCGGTACGCCCGTCGAGGTGGCGGAGCTGTCCGACCCGGCGTCCGGGCGGGTGCTGACGGTGGCGACCACCGAGCCCGGGATCCAGCTGTACACCGGCGAGCACCTGAGCGGGCCGTTCGCGCCGGGGGACGGTGTCGCTCTGGAGACCCAGCACTTCCCGGACTCGCCGAACCGCCCGGAGTTCCCGAGCACCGAGCTGCGGCCGGGTCAGGTGTTCCGCTCGGAGACGGTGTACGGCTTCTCGGCGCGCTGAGACGCCGGTGCCGCGAGGACGTCCCCTGAGCCCCGGCCCGGATGTCAGGTCCCGGACCGGGGCTGCTCGGTGGGACGAATCGCCCTGGATCAGACAGTAGCCGTCAGAGTGATCCTGCGGTCGGCGATCGAACGACCTGCCTGGATCTCGTACGAACCCTTCACAAAAGACCACGCGCCGGCCGCCTCGTCCCAGATCTCGAACGTCCGGCGCGGAAGCTCGACCACGGCCTCGGCGCTCTCCCCCGGCGCCGCCTCGACGACCGCGAAGCCGGCCAGCCAGCGCGCCGGGCGTTCGGCGCCCGCTCCGGCGCCGGGACCGGCCGGGGCGACGTAGACCTGCACGGTCTCGCGGCCGGGGCGCTCGCCGGTGTTGCGCACGCGCACCTTCACCGTCATGCCGTCGATCTCCAGGGACTCGTAGGCCCATCCGGTGTAGCCGAGGCCGTGGCCGAAGGGGTACGTCGGTGTCCTGCCCGCCCTCTCCCAGGCGCGGTAGCCGATGAAGACGCCCTCGGCGTAGTGGAGTTCGCCGTCGGTCGGGGCGACCTCGGTGACCGGGGCGTCCGCCAGCGGGCCCCAGGTGGTGGGCAGCCGGCCGCCCGGCTCGTGCGCCCCCGTGAGCACGTCGGCCAGGGCGGCGCCGCCCTCCTGGCCGGGGAACCAGGTCAGCAGCACCGCCGCCACCTCGTCGCGCCAGGGCAGTTCCACCGGGGAGCCGGCGTTGACGACCACGACCGTGCGCGGGTTGGCGGCCGCGACGGCGCGGACCAGGTCGTCCTGCCGGCCGGGCAGGCGCAGGTCGGCGCGGTCGAAGCCCTCGGACTCGACGCGATCGGTGGTGGCGACCACCACGACGGCCGTGTCCGCGGCGCCCGCGGCCCGGGCGGCCTCCGCGATCAGCTCGTCGGGATCGCGCAGGGGCTCCTGGTGGGCGAGGGCGAAGGTGACGACCTTCATGGGCACGCCGTCCGGGAGGTCGATGACATGGGTGAGGGAGACCTCGACCGGCTCGCCCGCGGTGAGTTCGGCCCGGGCGCGCGGGACGGGGGCTCCGAAGAAGGCGGCGAAGGGGTCGCCGTCGTGCGCGGGGCGCTGGACGCCGTCGTAGTGGGTGGTGCCGTCGACGGTGAGGGTGAAGGCGCCCACACCCTTCAGGCCGAAGGTGTGCGTGCCGGTCCCGCGCGGGGTGAAGGTGCCGGTCAGTTCGACGGTGCGCAGCCGGTCGGGGCTGACACCCTCGGGCAGGTCGGTGCCCATCCAGTGGATCTGGCCGTCGGGGGCGAAGGCCGTGCCGATGGTCTCGCCGTCCGCGTCGCGGCAGATCGCGCGCAGCGTGAAGCCCTTTGCGGCGACGGACAGTTCGGTGTTGGGGTCGGCGCCGACGGCGTAGTGCAGCGCGCCCTCGGGCAGGGCGGCGGTGAGGCCGTCGAGCGGGGAGACCACGTGGTCGGGGAAGACGGTGGCGGAGCCGCCGCCGAGCACCCGGGCGTCGCGGGCGGCGGCGCCGATCAGGGCCACCCTGCCGGGCCGCAGGGGCAGGACGCCGCCCTCGTTGCGGACCAGGACGAAGGACCGGCGGGCGATCTCCCGGGCCAGGGCCGTGCCGTCGACGGGGGCCGGGAGCTCGGTGACGGCCGGGGCGGCGCCGTCCAGGACGCCTGCCCGGGCGGCCAGGCGCAGGACGTTGCGCACGGCCTCGTCGACCTTGGCCTCGTCCACCCGGCCGTCCCGTACGGCGCGTGCGAGGGCGTCGCCGTAGACGGTCCGGGGGCCGGGCATGGCGATGTCGAGGCCGCCCTCGACGGCGCCGGTGGTGGAGCGGGCGGCGGTCCAGTCGGAGACGTTGGCGCCGTCGAAGCCCCATTCGCCGCGCAGGACCTCGTTCACGAGGTGGTGGTGCTCGGTCATGGTCGTGCCGTTGACCGAGTTGTAGGCGGTCATGATCCCCCAGGGGCGGGCGCTCTCGACGATCGCCTCGAAGGGGGCCAGGTAGAGCTCGCGCAGGGCACGCGCGCCGACGACGTTGTCCACCGTGAAGCGGTCGGTCTCGGCGTCGTTGGCGACGAAGTGCTTGACGGTGGTGCCCACGCCGCCGGACTGCACCCCCTGGACGTAACCGCCGCCGATCCGGCCGGTGAGGTACGGGTCCTCGCTGTACGCCTCGAAGTGGCGGCCGCCGAGCGGGGAGCGGTGCAGGTTGACCGTGGGGGCCAGCAGGACGTGGACGCCCTTGCGCCGGGCCTCCTGGGCGAGCAGGACGCCCGCCCGGCGGGCCAGGGCGGGGTCCCAGGTGGCGGCGAGCGCGGTGGGCGAGGGCAGGGCGACGGACGGGTCCTGGGCGGTCCAGTGCACCCCGCGTACGCCGACGGGGCCGTCGGACATGACGAGGGAGCCGAGGCCGATCTCGGGGAGGGCGGGCAGGGTCCAGGAGTCCTGGCCTGACAGGAGGCGCGCCTTGGCGTCGAGGTCCAGCTTGCCCAGGGCGGCCTCGACGGCTGCCTCACGGGCCTGGTCGGCCGGGGTGGTGCGCGGGGATCCCGCCATGGGAGGTGTCTCCTCGTCGAAGTCCGTGCGGTGGCTGCTGTCCGTGCGGTCCCTCCATCGTGCATCTGCGACCTGGCAGTCGGTAGGTTTTGTTATCTTTCTGTTATTTTCACGGGGCGCGCATGTCGTACCGTGACCCCATGAGCGCGCGGGTCAGGAGCGAGGAACGGCGGGCCGAGATCGTCCGGGCCGCCCTGGAGGTGATCGCCGAGCGCGGTTACCGGGGCGCGAGCCTTGCCGCCGTGGCGGAGCGGGTGGGGCTGACCCAGCAGGGGCTGCTGCACCACTTCCCGAGCAAGGACGCGCTGCTCGTCGCCGTGCTGGAGGAGCGGGACCAGTGGGACGCCGTGCCGGACGACCGGTGGCGCCTGGAACTGGTGGCGTCGCTGGTGGAGTACAACGCGATGCGGCCCGCCATCGTGCAGACCTTCTCCGCGCTGCTCGGCGAGAGCGTCACCGAGGGGCATCCGGCGCGGGCCTACTTCACGGAGCGCTACGCCCGGGTGCGGGAGAGCATGACGTCCGTGCTGCGCGCCGAGTACGGCGAGCGGCTGCCGAACGGGCTGACGCCGGAGCGCACCGCGCCGCTGCTGGTGGCGGTGATGGACGGGCTGCAGTACCAGTGGCTGCTGGACCCCGAGTCGGTGGACATGCCGGGGGCGTTCCGGGACTTCCTGGCGCTGCTGGGCGAGGAATGACGCCCGTCGCGTCACCCGCCATGGCGTAGCCCCCTTCCGTCACGGGATACTGCGGCCGTCCCCGCACCCCACTGCGACGGAAGGACCCCAAGTCCCTTGAATTCCCTACGTGTTCGTGTCGGCCTGCTCGGACTCGCCCTGACGGCCGGGCTCGCGGCCCCCGGCACCGCCTCGGCAGGACCCGCTGCCACCGTCACCGTCGAGGAGCAGCGACTGGAGCGGGCCGCCCCTCAGGAGATCCTGCGGCGGTCCGGATTCGACACGGTGGCGCCCGGGTTCGCCGAGGCCCTGAACGGGGCCCGGACCTACGGGCAGGCCCACCGGACCGTCGCACGGGAAGGTGCGGCGCTGTGGCGGCGGGCGGTGGAACGCGCGCAGGGGCGCGGACCGGCCGCGGGCGACCTCAGCCGGGACGACGACCGGCCGCTGTACTGGGCGCGGCTCGGGATGACGCGGGAACTGCGGGGCTGGGAACCCGCGTTCGGGCTCGACGAACGGCGGCGGACGGCGCTGCTGGACGCGCTGGAGCGGTCCTCCCGCGGGCAGGGCGACATCGCCCACCCCGCACGCGGCAAGGGCATGAAGCGGGTCCTGGTCACCGGGTTCGACCCGTTCACCCTGGACCGGGACATACGGATCTCGAACCCCTCCGGCGCCACCGCGCTGGCACTGGACGGCACGGTGATCCGGACGGCGGACGGGCCGGCGCGGGTGGAGACCGCCGTGTTCCCGGTGCGCTGGCGGGACTTCACCGAAGGAACCGTGGAGCGGACGCTGCGGCCGCACCTGCCGAAGGTCGATCTCTTCGCGACGGTGAGTCAGGGCCGGGTCGGGCGCTTCGACGTCGAGCGGACCAACGGGGCCTGGCGGGGCGGCTTCGCGGACAACGAGAACGTCGGCCTGGCGGAGACCGTGCCGGTCACCGACCCCGCCTCGCAGCCGCAGTGGACGTCGACGACGCTGCCGTACGCGGCGATCGTGGCCGCCGGCACCGGCCGCTTCCCCGTGTACGACAACACCTCCGTGACCGAGATCCCGGCGGGCGGCACCCAGGCCGTCGTACGGCCGGACGGGCCGACGCCCGGGTCGACGGCGCGCGCCGGGGGCGGCGGGGACTACCTGTCCAACGAGATCGCCTACCGCGCGACGCTGCTGCGGGACCGGCTGGGGCTGCACGGCAGGCTGCCGGGCGGGCATGTGCACACGCCGGTGCTGCAGTTCGCCGCGGGCAACACCACGGAGGTCACCGACCCCGAGTTCGTCCGCAACCGGCTCGACATCGTCGCGCAGGTCCGGGCGATCGTGACCGCCGCCGTCGAGGCTAGTGCCGCGTCAGTCAAGGTTCGCCCGTGAGGAGCGGCGTCGTGGGGGCCCCTCCCGCTCGAGCGAAGCCGAGAGTGGGGGAGCGTGCTCTCGGCGTGCCGGCCGGAAGCCCTCGTA
>NZ_JBSFCI010000044.1:0-53880 GCF_053593375.1 Streptomyces sp. NPDC002309
CAGCTAGCTCGTAGTAGCCTCGGAGTCCTTCAAGCCCTCGCCGTGACCTGGCGACCTGCGGCTTCTCGCCCGTCTGATGCAATTCCCGAGGGTTGGTGTAAAGACGCGTGGACTCGGGCGAGGCGTGACCGAGGCGCTTTTGCAAGGTCAGTTCGCGCATGCCGCCCTCCCACATCGCGGTCGCGTGCGTGTGACGCAGCGCGTGGGGCGTTACCCAGGGCTCGCGGATGCCGGCCCGGGTGCAGGCCCGGGAGAACATCCGCACCAAGCCGTCGTAGCCCAGCGCCTCCAGGCGTCTGGTTCCGCGGCCACCGATTAGGAACACCAGCCGGGTGTCGGCGTCGTCGGGGCGTTCGTTCATCACGTAGGCGCTGACCGCCGCCAGGGTCGCGGACTCGTGCAGGTCGACGACCCGCTCGACCCGGGACTTCGACCGGACACCCTTGGGGTGGTCGTCGCGATGCCGAACCACGACGCGCCGCCGCCCGTAAGCCAGGTCGTCCAGGTGCAGGCCAAGCACTTCGCCGGGCCGCAGCCCGCCGTGGAGCATCAGCAACACGATCGCCCGGTCCCGCAGCCCGCGAAGCTGACCGAGCAGCAACTCGACCTGGCCGTCCTCCAGCGGCCGCGGCACCTGCTGGACGGTCTTGACGCGCACGGCCCGGCGGACCGGCCGTTGGCGGCTGGCCCGTCCCATGAACGGGCGATGCCGCTCGGAGACGTGCAGAAGTGCAGGGTCCGGACGCTTCTCGATGGGGTTGGCCCGCTCCAGCAGCCCGGACAAGATCGCGTACTCGTAGAACGAGGACACCGCAGCCAGAATCCGGTTCACCGTGCTGCCCGCGAGCTTGGTCGCCGGACCGTCAGCGGCCATCGTCACCACCGACAGCGTCATCCGCCGACGCGGGCGGCGGGACGGCACCGAGCGCAAGTACTCCAGCAACGCCACCGCGTCCGGTGGCCCGAACCGCTCCCAGGTCAGATCCCTGCTCGCGAAGAAGCGCCACAGGTGCCGAAGGTCGTAGGCGTACGCGATCAGCGTGTTCGGCGAGCAGTCCCGCGCGCCGAGAAACCGCAGGAATCCGGCGACGACCTCGACCGGCGTCCCGTCCTCGTCGAGCAGTTCGACCAGGGTCGAGCCGTCCTCCTGCCGTTGCTGTTGTACCCGCACAAATACTCCCTGAGCCGTCGCACCCGACAGCCCGGACGGCCGCCCCCGACCCTCAACGAGGGGCAAGGTGTCCATGTAACTAAATACGAGGCGTTGTCGGTCGCGACCATCTCCGGCTTCACCCCGCCGTCGAGGTTCAGCAGCGTGTCCAGGGTGTAGAGGCTGTCGCGCGGGGTGCCGCGTACGACCATCGCGCCGATCCCCGCGACCTGGTCGTTTACTGCATTGAGCCAGGTCACACCTCGTTTGTAGCCGTAGTACTTGGGCGAGGGGCCGGTGTTGATGCTCTTGACGGGGACGACGAACCGCAGGCCGTCGACGGAGGCGAGCAGCCCGCCGCCCCACATCTGGGCCAGCTCGATGCGAGACTGGGCGGTGATGAGCGCGGCGTTCGCCGCGGCGATGGTGTCGGCGCGCAGGTAGTTCTGGTCGACGTGGGACAGGCGCGAGCGGGTCAGCGCCTTGTTCTCCGGGTCGATGACCGGGGTCAGGCCGATGTTGCAGCTCTCCGCCACCAGCAGCGCGACCAGGGAGACGAGCAGGCCCTCCATGCGGGTGCGCCGCTCGGAGACGTGGCCGAAGGCGTCGAGGAAGCCGGTCCAGGAGTGGACCTCGAACAGCAGGTTCGGCAGGTCGATTCTTGGGAGCATTGCCTCGGTGGTGGCCTTGAGCCAGGTCAGCGACTCTGGTTCACCCACGGCGCCGAGCTTGTCCACCGACAGGCGGGCGCGTCCGCCGCCTTCGGGGACGACGATCTCCACCTTCGCGTCGGCGCCGGCCTCCTGAAGGCGGTCGGCCGTCTGCCGCCACGCCGCGTCCAGCCCCTGGGTGAGCTGGGCCAGGTGCTCTTCGGCGTCCTCGGTCAGGGACAGGCCCGCGAGCACGTCCGCGCGCATTGCCTCCCACCGCGGCCCGTCCAGCAACCGGGCGCGCGGGTCCGCCCACCGGTTCGACGGGGCAGCGAACACGTCGCGCCGGTTCAGGGCGCGGTGCAGCTGCTCCAGGACGCACACCACGTACGCGTCGCGGTCGACCGCGCCCTGCGGCAGCTTGGCGTTGGAGAACACCGCGCGCTTCCACATCGCCGGGACCAGCTCGGCGTCGACCTCGCGGGGCAGCAGCGGCCGGTCCTTGACCCGGCGCCGCGAGAGCGCGGGCAGGCGGCGCACGGCCTTGAGGATGCGCCGTCCGGCCGGGGCGGCGTCCAGCGCGTCCGACTCGCCCAGCAGGGACAGAAACGGGCGCACGGTGTTGTAGCGCAGAGCCAGCCTTTCCCGCATCGCGGCTTCGGCCGAGCCGTCGTCCTCGGGTACCAACGCCTCCACCGTCGCGACCGCCCCGGCCACCGCCGTACGCGGCACGGCCTCTTCGACCGCCGCCCACAGCGCGGCGACGTCCAGGTCCGCCTCATGCTCGGCGACCAGGTCGAGCTCCTCGGTGAGGATCTTCGACGCCTTCGCCAGGATCCGGGCCGCCTTCTCCAGCTGCGGCAGCATCGCCAGCCGCTCGCGGTCCGAGGCCCGCCGCGCGGGGCTGATTAGCCGGTTCGCCATCAGCACCGCGAACAGGTCCAGCGCGTCGTCGACCGCCTGCGCCTCCAGCTGGCGCACCACCGCCGTCAGCAGCGCGGTCCGCCGCGGCTCCGGCGCCCGCTCGATCGTCTGCGCCTTGCTCAGCTGCCCGTACCGGGCCAGCGCGGATAGCCGGTTTACCGGCACCCGCGACAGGTTCACCCGCCCCAGCGCGAACGAGGAGATCTCCTCCACCCGCTCCATCGCCCGCACCATCGCCGTGCCCGTCGACTTCACGGGCGGTGTCCGCAGCCGCTCCAGCTCCGAGACCCGCCTGCCCTCCGGCACCACCAGCAGCTCCGCCAAGGCCGGCGCGAGCACCGGATCGGCGCGGAACGTCGCCCTGGCCACCGCCTCGTACACGCGCCGCTCGGCCGCCGTACGGGCTTCGGAGACCTGCCGGGCCAGCACCGAGACGCCCGGCAGCAGCACCCGGTTCTTCCGCAGCCATGTCACAGCGTGGTTGAACAGGGCCACCGGTCCTGAAGCTTCCCCGTGATCCTGGACACTCGATCTTTATGCTGCGAGGTCGTGTTGGTGCCGCTGTCGGGTCTCGGCCGGGGTGAGGTAGCCGAAGACCTTGTGCTTGCGCAGTCGACGGCGGTTGTAGAACGTCTCGATGAAGTCGAAGACCTCGGCGCGGGCGGTGGCCCGGTCGGGCCAGAGCCGGGTGCCGATCTCTTCTTTGAGCAAGGCCCAGAAACTCTCCGCGGCGGCGTTGTCGAAGCAAGATCCGGTCCGTCCGCAGCTTTGCCGGAGACCCAACTCGCGTATGTGGCGGCGGAAGTGGCTGCTGGTGTATTCGCTGCCGCGGTCCGAATGCGCTATGCAGCCGGACTGGAGACGACCACGTCCGGCGGCCATCTTCAGCGCGTCGACGACGAGCTCGGCGCGGTGGTGGCCGGCCATCGAGTAGCCGACGACCTCGCGGGTGGCCAAGTCCAGCCAGCAGGCGAGGTAGAGCCAGCCCTCCCTGGTGGGCAGAGCGGTGATGTCGCCGACCAGCTTCGTGCCGGGCGTCTCGGCGTGGAAATCGCGGCCAATCAGGTCGGGGGCCGACTTCGCCTTCTTGTCCGGCCGGGTCAGCGACCGTCGCCTGCGGCGGTGGGCTCCTTGGATGCCGTGCTCGCGCATCAGGCGGGCGACCCGCTTGCGGTTCACGCCTCGCTCCAGGCGCCGCAGCTCGGCATGGATGCGCGGGACCCCGTAGGTGTGGCGGGAGGCGACGTGGAGGACGGTGATTTCGTGGGCCAGGGCCTCGTCGGCGACTTTGCGGGCCGAGCGGGTCTTGGCCGCGGCAAGCCAGGCGTGGAAGGAGGAGCGGGCTACCTTGAGCAGCCGGCACAGGAAAGCGACGCCGTGGGTGGTCTTCTCCGCCTCGATGAACGCGTACGTCTCGTTCACCGGTCGCTCTCCTTCGCGAAGAAGACCGCGGCTTTTCGCAGTACCTCGATCGTCTTGGCCTGCTCGGCGTTCTGCCGACGCAACCGCTTGAGCTCTTCGCGTTCGGCCGTCGTGAGCTCGCCCGGGGCACCCTCGCCCCGATCCGCCTTTGCCCGCCGGTACCAACCGCGCAGGGACTCCGAGCTGATCCCGAGCTCCCGGGCAACCGCGGTGACCGTCTTACCCGAAGAGTCGACGAGCGCGATCGCGTCCCGCTTGAACTCCTCGGTGTACCGCTTCGTGTACTTGCTTCCCACCTGGTGCTACTTCCTCTGGAACCTCAAGATCCCAGTCTCCAGGTGTCCACGATCAAGGGGAAGGCTCAGCGGTCCCATTGAATGTCTGGACGTTTGTACTCGTCACGGTCTGCCTGGCTGCCCTGCCGGTCTGCTTGCGCTGCACCACCAAACGCCGCCCATCCGGGGTCTCGGAGATGGGTGGGAGAGGCGTGGCCTGACGGCTGGCTCGCCGACGTACCCGTGCTGGGCGAACGGCGTGGCAGCGCTCCGGCGACGGTGGCGCCCCTGTCGCGGATCGAGGATCCCTACGACCGGATAGCCACCACCAGTCGGGGCTGCCAGACAGTGACGCGGACCCTTCCGGTCGCCGTCGCCGAATCGCGTGGGCCAGGCAAGCGGGCGAGTTCGCCGCACTCACCCTCGGTCAGTCGACCGCGCAGTCCGCTGCCGCCCAGGCAGCCGTTCTGGTCCACCACTGCCTCACCAACCCGCCGCAGAAGCATGACGCCACTGACCGCTCTGACTGTGCGGTGCGGGAAGCGATAGAGGCGAAGATCGCCGCGCTTGGCTTTCTCGCTGCGACTTGGCCCCACTACTCCGGCCTGACTTGGACCCGCCCAACCCGGACACCCCCAGTTCCGGACCGGAACGGCCCCGCCCACCACCTACGGAAGCGTCCTCAGGTGGAACCAGTTCAGACCGAAGTCGAACATCTGAGTGGGTCCGAGTCGGGCCGGAAGAGGTGGGGCCAACTGCACTGAGAAAGCCACGCGCTCTCGTCCTTGCGCTCAGGGGTGCCCTGCAGTTCGCCACGAGCGCGTCGGACGGCGCCTCCGGCGCTTGCGTGACTGGGGCGCTGCTCGGTGCTGTGCACGGCTTTGAGGCACTGCCCGTAGACCTGGTGAGTCGCCATGAACTGGCGTGGGTGCTCGACACCTTGGCCCGCGGCATGCTGAGTGAGATCGTCGACTCGCCGAGCGGCAGCGAGTACGTCGCCGGCTGGGATCCGTACTGGTGGGATCGCTACCCGGGCGGGTGAGTGGAAAGATCACCACGCGCTGCTTCATGTGGGCCGGGGGAGACTTCGGCTCAGTCGGTCTTGCTGCGGGCGGGTACGGTCATGGACTTCGCTGTTTTTGAGACGCCGTGTAGGCGCAGTGCCAACGCGCTTTGTGCCAGCGGATAATCACCCCGGACGCCCATTACAGGGCAGGTGCTGGGGCCGGGTGGTGCGGTAGCGCTTCAGCCGGGTGGCGACGAGCTCGCACGAGAAGGAGGCCCGGGTCGGGCCCCCGGCCGTGACGACGTACGCCGTCGAACCGGAGGAGTGGTCGCGGTTCGTGGGGCTCGTCGCAGCCGTCTGAGCGTTGCCGTCGGCCGCCTGCGCGACGGCCGACGGAAGGCGCGTACCTTCGCCCACTACTCCTCGTGCGGGCGGTGTCGCTCCGTGTTTTGTGACCGTCAGCCGCCCGAAAGTAGACGCTCGCGCTCGGCTGCCACGATCTCCCGTGCCAGCTCGGCGTCCGTGATGTCGAATGCTTCCGGGGCGCTGTCGGCGGTTTCGGAGACGCGGGCGAACTCCGCGAAGAGTTGGTTCTTGCGTGCCAGGATCTCGATGATGCGTTGGTCGACGCCTTCCTCGGAGAGCAGGCGGTGTACTTGTACCGACTCCAGCTGCCCCATCCTGTGGGCCCGGCCGATGGCTTGCCATTCGGTCGTCGGCTTGAGCTGGGGCTCGCAGATCACGACGACGGATGCCGACTGAATATTCAGACCGACGCCCCCTGCCACGATCTGTGCGACGAGGACTGCCCCGTGGCGGGCCTGGGAGAACTCGTCGACCATGCTCTGTCGCTTCGCGGCGGGAACGGCGCCGGTAAGGGGCCCGAACACCTTCCCCGGAAGGACCGACGCCACTTCATCGAGGACGTCACGGAAGTACGAGAAGACCAGCACCTTACGCTCGTTGTCCTCTGCCTCCTGGACGATGTCGATGAGGCGCTGCATCTTCTCGGACTTGGCGCCTGCGCGTAGCGCGGCCTGGCGCATGGCCATGAAGTTGCCCTCGACGACAGCCGCTCGGTAGTGCTGCTCGTCGGCGCTGGACATCGGCATCCACTCGTCGACGTCGAACCGTTCCGGGAGCTCGGTGAGGACGTCTTCCTGATTGCGCCGCAGGTAGGCCGGCGCCACCTGCTTGCGGAACTGGCGAGGAGCGATCTCCGAGGCACTGATCGACAGGTCTGGCCGGAGGTAGCCGACGAGATTGCGGAATTCCTCGATCCGATTCTCCAGCGGTGTGCCGGTAAGGAGGACCGCTCGATCCGAACGTTGGATCAGGGCCGTGGAGCGGCGGGCTCGCTTGGCGTCCGGATTCTTGATGTAGTGCGCTTCGTCGAACACCAGGCATGCAGGTTCGGCGCGTTCGGGAAACCGCCCTTCCAGCCAGCCGAGGATGTCGTAAGTGGTGACCGCGACTCCACCGTGGCGGATCCAGGACTTCAGCGCGTCATCGCGACTGGGCCCGTGCAGGCGGTACGCGCGCAGATCGGACTTGGCCTGGATTTCGCGCACCCAGTTGGTCACGACGGCGGCCGGGCATACGACCAGGAAGTGGGAGGAGCCCTTGGCGCGCAAGTGGGCGAGCACGGCGAGTGATTCGACCGTCTTTCCCAGACCCATCTCGTCGCCGATGATGACCTTCCGCTGCACGATCGCGAAGCGGGCACCGAATGACTGGTACCCGCGCAGGGACGCCTTCAGATGGCTGGTGTCGAGCTTGATTTCCCTGACCGCCTCGACGATCTCGGCTGGCAGGTCGCCTTGGCTCTTCTCGGCGTCGTCGGCCAGGAATCCGAGCTCCGCGAGCATCGCGTAGTAGTCGGCCGGGCGGGCGCTGAAATCCTCCCAAGGGTCACCGCCTGCGACGTTGTTCCCACCGTCGAGCACCGCTCCGCGGCGCTCGACGGCCGCCAGCGCATCACGCAGTTCGGCGACGGTCCGGGCCTGGGGGACGAGAACCACGTGGGAGGTCTTGGGATCAAGACTCTGCAGGAGCGGTCGTACTGCGTCCGCGGCGGTGAGGTCCGCCGTCGCGCTGCGGATCGAGCGTGCCGCGTCCCAGGCCCGCATTGTGGTGAGGAGCTTCGTGGTGGCGTGGGATCGGTTCTTGATGTCGATTCGGACCGGCATCTCGTCCAGCGTGGTCTGCCAGATGGTCCGCGCGGCGCCGACCATCCGGTTGCCCGTAGTCTCACCGACTCCAGGGAGCGATCGGATCCGTGACTTCTGGTCGAGGACCTGTTGCACATTCCCGATTCCAGCAGCGGTCAGTGCCGTGATGCGCAGTTGACCGCTGGTTGCGTCCTTCAGCCGCTCGACGGGCATTTCGGCGACCAGCTTGCGTGCCTCGGCCTGTCGGACGGCGTTGCCGGCGGCATGGACTGCTGTTCTGAATTCGTTCTCGCGCTGCAGGGCCCGATCGATCGCGCTGATCGCGGTCTTGGCGGCGTTCAGCTCCTGCCGCGCGACGAGCTCGGCTCGGGCGCCGAGGCGGTGGGCAAAGCCGACCGTGTCATCGAGGATGGCCGGGAGCCCGATAGCGGAGGCGCTCTTTCTGTCCCAGGCTGCCAGGCTTTCCAGCTCGGTGACGAGCCGGGTGCTCGCAGCCCGCTCGTGCAGGGCTATGAGGTAGGCCGCAGCCTGCCCTGCTTCATCCTTGCGGCTCTTGCCCGAGAAGATCCGGCGGGCACCGAACAGCGCCTGGACGGCCGTCAGCGCCGGACCGACGTCGTTGGTCAACTGATGGAGGCCCTGCTGGGCATTCCTCGTCAGTGCCGGAAGAGCCTGACGGCAGGCCAGGGCGGTCACCAGGCCGACATCGGGGGGCGAGACCTGA
Organism: Streptomyces sp. NPDC002309; assembly: GCF_053593375.1. NCBI lineage: Bacteria > Bacillati > Actinomycetota > Actinomycetes > Kitasatosporales > Streptomycetaceae > Streptomyces > Streptomyces sp. NPDC002309. Next base: position 8,323 of record NZ_JBSFCI010000044.1, read on the forward strand.
AGCACGCGCCAGGCGGTGGTCCCGGTCCCGAGAGAATCCACTCGGCCTAGGAACTGCCTGGTGGCGTCCTCCGCCGCTGCCTCGACGAGCTCACGTCTCTCGGCGATCCCCGCCGCGAGCCTGCGCCACCTGGTGACTTCCTCCACCACACCACGCAGGTGCTGACGTTCTTCTCGCTCCATTGCCCCCGCCGACTTGTGTGACTTCTGCGAAGATTAGCGACCCCGGTTGACAAAGTCGACGGGACCGGAAGCTGCCGGAACGTCCGAGCGGCGTTCGCAGGTGGCCGACCAGGAGGTTCTGTACGTGCTGCTCGAGGAGCTCAATCCGGGTCTGCGGATAGATGGACTCATGCCAGCGGAGGTCGTCACTCTCATCGCCGCGCAGTGGCATGGTGCGAACGCGGTCGAGCTGACTTACAAGACCGCGGCGGGCGGCCTCGACCAGCGGGTCGTCTTCCGAAAGGACGAGGACAAGCTGAGCGTCGCCCACAGCGGCAGTCGCGCCTTCGATGCGAGCGCAGGTGACTTCAAGCTGGTCGCCGAGGCTCAGCGGATTTCACTGGCCGGTCTGTTCGACCCGATGCTCGCCGTGGCGACCAGTGACGTTCAGCCGCTCCCACACCAGATCCGCGCCGTGTACGGCGAGCTCATCCCCCGTACACCGCTGCGTTTCCTGCTCGCCGACGATCCGGGCGCAGGAAAGACAATCATGGCTGGGCTCTACATCAAGGAGCTCCTGCTGCGCGATGACGTCAAGCGGTGCCTCATCGTGGCTCCGGGAGGCCTGGTCGATCAGTGGCAGGACGAGCTCTTCTTCAAGTTCGGTCTCCGCTTCGACCTGCTCACGAACCAGCTCATCGACTCCCAGCTCAATCTCAACGTCTTCGAGACCAACCCGCTTCTGATCGCCCGCATGGACCAACTCTCTCGTAACGAGCACCTGAAGGCGCAGCTCCAGGAGACGGAGTGGGACCTGATCGTCGTCGACGAGGCGCACCGGATGGGTGCCCACTACTTCGGTGGCAAGGTGGAGAAGACCAAACGGTTCCAGCTCGGCGAGATGCTCCGCGAGATCACTCGCCACCTGCTCCTGATGACAGCGACCCCGCACTCGGGAAAGGAGGAGGACTTCCAGCTCTTCCTCACCCTGCTGGACCGTGACCGGTTCGAGGGCAGGCAGAAGAGAAGCGCCGACGTCAGCGGGATCATGCGGCGCATGATCAAGGAAGACCTGCTCACCTTCGAGGGCAGGAAGCTCTTCCCCGAGCGCATCGCGGAGACCGTTCCCTACACACTCACGGCACTCGAGTACGACCTCTACGAGGACGTCACCCACTATGTCCGCGAGGGGATGAACCGCGCCGACCGCATCGGTGGCAAACGCAAGAACACGGTCGGCTTCGCGCTCACCGTTCTGCAGCGCCGCCTGGCCTCCAGTCCCGAGGCGATCTACAAGAGCCTCGTGCGGCGTACCGAGCGCCTGGAGCGCAAGAAGCAGGAGATCCTGAACGGTTCCTGGCGCGAGAGCATGCCCACCATCGACCTCGCCGACTTCGACAATGACGACTTCAATGCCGAAGAGATCGAGGAGGCCGAGGAGGAACTGCTCGATGCCGCGACGGCGGCGCAGACGCTCGAGGAGCTCAACGCCGAACTCACCGAGCTGAGGGTGTTGGTGAAGACGGCGCAGCGGGTCCGAGAGGCAGGTACAGACCGCAAGTGGACCGAGCTGTCCGCCCTCCTCCGGGATCACGCACTGGTGACAGACGCCAATGGCCGACCTCGGAAACTCATCATTTTCACCGAGCACCGCGACACCCTCCACTATCTGCAGGGCAAGATCGGGTCGCTCCTGGGTAAGCCTCATGCTGTCAAGGCCATTCACGGCGGCGTACGCCGGGCCGAACGGCGGCGGATCACCGAGGAGTTCACCAAGAACCGCGACGTTCAGATCCTGCTGGCCACCGACGCCGCCGGCGAAGGGCTCAACCTGCAGGCCGCACACCTGATGGTCAACTACGACCTTCCCTGGAATCCCAACCGCATCGAGCAGCGCTTCGGCCGCATCCACCGCATCGGCCAGGAGGAGGTTTGCCGGCTCTGGAACCTCGTCGCCTCCAACACCCGTGAAGGCGAGGTCTTCACGCGTCTGCTAGAGAAGCTCGACCAGATGCGCGAGACGTACGGAGGGAAGGTCTTCGATGTTCTGGGGGAGGCGTTCGCAGAGACCCCGCTGCGAGATCTGCTGCTCGATGCCATCCAGTACGGAGAGCAGCCAGATGTCAGGGACAGGATGTACGACGTCATCGACAGCACCGTCGGAGACGGCCTCAAAGGCCTTTTGGGCGAGCGAGCGCTTGCTTCGGAGCACCTGTCGGATGCCGATCTTCGCGCCCTGCGCGCGGCGATGGACGAAGCCCGCGCCCGACGTCTTCAGCCGCACTACATCGAATCGACCTTCAGGGACGCCTTCACCCGACTCGGTGGCCGGATCGTCAAGCGTGAACAGGGGCGGTACGAGATAGCCAATGTGCCCCAGCACGTCCGCTCAGCAGGCAACGGACCGATTGCCACCAAGTACGACCGCGTCACCTTCGACCTCAGCCACGTCCATCCTGACGACCGCGCCCGCGCAGACCTGCTCGCCCCCGGCCACCCGCTGCACGACGCCGTCATGGACGAAATCATCCGGAGCTTCGGAGGCGTCCTCAACCAGGGCACCGTGCTCGTCTCGGCCACCCTTGAAGAAGCGCGCCTCCTCGTCGGGGTGGTCGAAGAGGTCGCGGACGCCACCGGTGAGTCGGTGGCTCGACGGTTCGCCTACGCCTACGTCGACAGCCACGGCACCGTGCACCCGGCCGGCCCCGCGCCCTACCTCGACTGCGCTGCGGCACCTAACGGCGCGGCGACCGGCGTCGCATGCGGACTTCCCTGGCTCGTAGACGCCGAAGACAAGGCAACCAGCTGGATCATTGCCAACCGGCTTCCCGACTATCTGGCCGAGGTCCAGCCCCGTCGCCTGGCAGAGTTGACCAAGACGCGGGAACTGGTGACCAAGCGCCTGACCTCGGAGCGCGAGCGGCTGCTCCTCGACGCTGCGGGGGCCTCCGAGAAGGAACGCAGGGGTGAGAAGCCCAAGGAGTCCTCCGAGAGCCTTCAGCGAAAGGCTTTTGAGCTCGATGTACGACTTCGAAAGCGTCTCGCGCTACTCGACCAGCAGCAGCTGATGTCGACGAAGCCACCGCAGATCCTCACTGCGGCGCTTGTACTGAGCGATTCGGATCTGCCCTCTTGAGGGTGAGATGGGTCTTGTGTGATCACAAGGATGCCGTGAAGCGTGGCGGTGATGCAGTTCATGCTGATCCGTAACAGTTCGAGTGCCCACCCCAGTACCCGAGTTCGGCGAAGGCCGTTCGGCCGGGGCGTGGAGCCTGGGGAGGGCGCACTTGGCCGCGCCCCTGCTGCGCCAGCAGCTCGTTCGTTCGCGGTACAGCAGCCCCGTATGACAACCTCACCACCGGTTCCTACGTGGTGCTGCAGAGAGCCGCCCACCCGGACGGAGTCTGGCGACCCCTGGCTATGCTGACGGTTGTCTTTGCGGAGTTTGGTGGATACCAACAGGGACAATCCCAACCGTCAGGTTCGGTTGAGCTTCCTCAGTTGATGCAGGTGCCGGAACTGTAGCGTCGAATTCCGGCCGCACCGAATGCCCCTCGGCCCGTGCGGGATCAGCCCGTGAGCTGCATCCTATTCCGAGTGCTCTGGCCTGTTGGCGGGGGCGCCGACCGCGAGCTGCGGAGGCTGCTCCGGCAGGCAGGCTTGCCGGAGAATGTGGGCACGCACGCTTCGGAGATCCAGAGGCGGAGTCCGCGTTCCTCCAGCAGGCAGTAAGTGTGTCAGGCCGCGGTGGCAGGGCGTGGAGTGCCGTGGAAGACCTGGCTGATGTGCCAGGCGAGGTGGTTGGCCGCGGCAGGGCATGAGCCCGGCTGTGCTCCGAGAGCGGCCGCCCCGTGAGCGCGATGACGTGCTCGCGGGCAGTTTGGCTGTGGCCGACGAAGCGCTGGGGGACCAGTAGGATTCGGCGGCGGTGTTGTCCGCCGAGGTTCCGACCGCCCCGCGCGATCTGGTCACGTCGAGTTCACGGCACACGTTCGCGAACTCCTTCGATGCCTACCGGGCGGCGTCGTCCTGGTGGACGAGCCACTGGGAGCGGCGTTCTCCGGCCTCGGCCATGGCAGGGCGACTGCGGCTCCAACGTCGCGATTGCCGTAGAGGAAGGTGCGGGAAAGTCCGCGCGGTGCGCGCCGGCGGTGACGCTGACCTGGGCTTTATCAGCTCAGCTCAGGAGTTCAGCCCATGAAGCCGTCCGGGCCGCCGGACCGTGGTCCCCGACCGGGAGTTCCGGTCCGGCGGCGGGGTCCGTTCAGTCCTCGGGCCGCTCAGGCGCCAGCAGCTCCCGGAGTTCGTCCATCGCCTCCCGGAGCCGGTCGGCGAACGTCCGCATCTGCGCGGCGACCGCCAACGGCGTGCTCAGGTAGAGGTTGAACCGCTCAGGAAGCAGTACATAGGCGACACCGATGCACTGGCTGCTGGTCGACCCGAAGCCGAAGTACTGGATATTGACGGACGGCGCGGAACTCGTGCTCAGGTAGTCGTTCCGCATGGTCAACCAGCCCGGCGTCCGATACAGCGCGGGCTGCTCGGTCACCCCGAGCTCGGCCCCGCGCCTGCGCTGGATCAGCTCCAGCTCCCACAGGTGCTGCTCCGGTACCTGCCCGGCCTGGCACGCCTTCGCGCGCGCCACATGGGCTTCGGTGGCTGCCCGAAACGCGGCGCGCCGGGCGTCCGCGTCCGCTGCCGGGTCCTCCATCGCCGCCACGAAAGCCACCAGCTCGGTGGTGACGACGCGCATCGCCTCGGTCCGCCCGTGCCGGTACTGCCGGGTGGCGATCGACTCGTACGTGGCGCCCAGGTGCCCCTTGGCACGCTGGTGGGCGAGCTGGTAAGCGGCCTGGACAAACGCGTCCGGCGAGACCCCCAACGCCTTGGCCGCGTTGCTTCCGAAGTCCGCGAACGACAACGTGCTGGTCGCGGTGTTCTCCCCGTACGCCGCGAACGCGTCGGCGGCGGAGCGCACCTGGGCTCGCAGCGAGTCGTCCAGTTCGAACACGATCGGCTCCAGCGCCGGCAGCCCCTGGGAGCGGGCTCCGGACTGCCGGGACTGCTCCTCGGCCGGGGTGTTGAGCAGGGCGTCGGTGAAGGTGAGGATCGTGGTCCCGTCCAACTCGCAGTGCTCGACGTTGATGCCCGCCCGTCCGTCGGCGAAGACGACGAAGGACACGGCCTTGTCGAACCAGCGGTTGCCGCGGTCGCCGTACAGCAGCTGGTCGCAGGCGTCCTGGACGTCCGCGGGAGCGAAGTCCTCCAGAGCGACGCAGAACAGCGCGGTCTCGACATCGTCAAGGGCGTCGGCGTTTCGGGGGTGGCAGGCGAGAAGGGACTCCCGGGCGGCCGCCCACTCGGCGCGGGCCATGGTGGTGAGGTGGCCCACCGAGGGGTCCGCGCCGGCCGGGTCGGCCTTCATCACGGCGCGCAGCCCCGCCTCGATGTCATCCAGGCTGTGCGGGACACCGTCCGGACCCAGTACGTCCAGCCGGAACATGCCGCCCCCGAAGAACACCACGACGTGCCGGGCCTCGGACGGGCCCGGCCACTCCTCGCTGTAGGGGGCGCGGACGGTGTCCTGCCGCACGCCGGGTACACGCGTGGTGGAGAACAGGAATTTGTTCTGCACCATCGACTGAGGTGCCCCGCGCTGCACCACCGGTGGAATCAGCCCCTGATCAAGCTGCCGCTTGTAGTTGAGGGCCCCGGCCACGAGCCCGGCCGCCCGCTCCACCTGCGTCTGGTCGGAGTCCTGGAACAGGAAGAAGAAGTTGGCGTTGAGTGCGATCCGGTCCCGGCGGCCCAGGTATCGGTACGGCCAGAAGGTGTCGAGCCAGCTGTGCACGCCCTCCGTGGCGTCGTATTCCTCCAGCGCGGCATGCAGCACCCGGCCAGGGCCACCGGGCCGGAGAAAGGCGGCAACCTCCGCCTCGGTCACCGACCGCTCCTCGGCGGTCAGCAGCGGCGCACACCAGGCGAGAAACCTCTCGCAGCTCGCGTCCAGCGTAGGCAGCGGCACGCGCGGGAGGCTGTCCTCCTGTGCGAAGGTCACGTTGCCTGACCCATCCTGACTGGTCTTCAACTCTGCTCTCGATTCGGATCGTCGGTACCTGTACTGTCGTACGGCCGGGAAAGGTAGAGCTGTGCGTACAGCCAGCCTTCCGCCTCCAGGCCGTGTGTATCCACCCCTGCGGCCGACAAGCTGTCGAGCACGAGCGCCTGTTCCTGCGGGGAGGCGAAGCGCCGCTGTCTGAACACCTCGTCGACGCGGACGGTCCGATAGCCCAGACTCGCCAACGCGCGCTCGACGGAGTCGAAGGGGAACATCCGCAGCACGAAGTGCGCCATCCAGGGCCGGCGCAAGCCCTGCGCCCGGACGACTCGCGTGAGCGTCCGCTCGGTGACGTAGCCGACGCAGCCCGTCGAGATCACCAGGTCCGTACCCGAGAGCTGGGCGCGCTGTCGCGGTGTGGGCTCGTGCTGCTCCAGGTCGGCGTGCACCACGTCGTCGAGGAACCCGGCCTCAAGAGCGTAGGACAGCGCACTGCCCGAGGTGTCGAGGCCGGTGAAGCGGATCGCTTGCGGGGGTTGGCGTGACCGAGCCAGCTCCCGGTCACGGGCCAGCAAAGCCTCGCGGCTCTCACCCGCACGCTGCTCGTCGCCGTAGCGCGCGTACAGCTCATCCATGGTCGCGTCGTACTTCAGCAGGGCGGCGTTGATTCCGTACGAGCAGCCGATGTCCAGCACCGTCGGTACCGCGACGTGCCGGGACTCCCGATACTCCGCGATGATCTTGGTGAAGTAGGACTTGGCCTGCTGCGGAACGCTGTAGTCGAGCGGGCGCAGCACCCTGAAATAGGTGCGCGGATCGGGCTGGTCGTAGATGTGGTCGAGTGAAACTTTTCCGGTCACGTCGAAACGCACAGGACTTGCTCCTCCGTGGGATCGCGCAGGGGGAAACGGCCTACGGTGACTACGCGTGCTCGCCGCCCGCTAGTCCAGGAGCCGGTCGCCGCGGACCGCCCGGCCCTCGGCCGCCAGGTGCTCGGGCAGCACCCGGCCGAAGAGCTGCCGGGTCCGTTCCACGCTCCCGATGACGCCGGGGCGCTCGCTGTAGGCGAATATCACGGAGTGGCGCGCGACCTCGCCGCGCACAGGGCTCACTCGGTGCAGCGAGTAGCGCCCTTTGAACAACTGCAGGTCACCCGGTTGCAGGGGGAGGCGCCGGGTCAACCGCTCGCCCCGGCCCTCCACCACGTCCCGGACGTCGTCGAAATTCTCGTCCTGCGCGGTCCGAATGTTCGGGCAGTACTCGAAGACGCCATCGGCCTGCGCCTGCTGGGTGAGCATGCTCACGGTGAACTCGTTGGTGTCGAAGTGCCAGGGGTGCTCCATTCCCGGCGCGATGACGTTGAGAACCAGCCCGGAGAGCGGGTCCGCCAGCTCGTGCAGCTCTGGCAGTTCGAAGCAGCGGGCGATGAAGTGCCGGAACACCATGTTGGAGTAGAGCCGGCTGATGAGGGAGTCCGCGGGGATGCGGTCCCGCGCGACGAATGCGTTACCCCGCTCGAAGGTCTTCCGGCCCGGATGGTCCTCCGGCAGCGCCGAGTCCACTGCGATGTTGTAGACGTTCACCGTCTCGACGTCGTGGTGCGCCCGGGGGGCGATGGCCGAGCACTCCTGCCGCAGCACATCGCGCAGCGACGGGCGGATGAAGTCCGGCAGCACGGTGCAGCCGAGAGCCAACAGGTCGCGCCGGGCACGGGAAACCACGGCCTGTCCCCGGGCGCTCGCGAGTTCCGACAGGGGATAGCGAGCCGTGTCGACCACCTGATCAAGCGTCAGGGTTTCGATAGAGCGCATTCGATCCTCTCCACATGCGGGCCGCCCTCTCGCCGGTTCCCCCCGCCGGCCCGCGGTTCCGCCTCTTACGCACACATGGGACGAGCGACGCGATCCGTGCGGTCGACCGGACCTCACGCTTGGCTTTTCAGTAACTCGGTTGGCAAGTAGGGCACTTGAAGTTCCCACAGTGGCGCAGTGTTGTCTGTGTGTAACGCGTCACACTGCCCAACTCTGCGTCACAGCAGGCCTTCGCGGGTTCGGCACGGGCCGACCCGGCATGCCCGAGGCGGCCGGACAGCTCGCCGAGCGCGGCATCGAGCCGTTCGGGGAAGCCAAGGACGTAGGAGACCCCGCCCGGCAGCGGCGTGGTGCCGTTGGCCTTGGCGCAGGCGACGACTCGGTCGAGTACCACATCAAGGGCGGTGTGTTGACGCCCCCCTATGTCTCCGGGGGTGCGGGCGGCACAGCGGGGCGGCCGGGGAGGGGCGGGCACCGAACCGGGTGGCGGTTTTCCCGATACCCGTACGTTGGCATGGCTCAAGCCGGAGTGCGTAGTCGCTTCCCCGGGGGTGACGTCTGCCGTAGGCGAATTCGAGGTCGCCGACAGGTGGCCGGAGGTCGGGGAATGGAGTGGCGATCGCGCTTGTCGTGCGTGGGTTGCGCGTCGACAGACCGCACAGGAACGAAGGGGAAGCAGGGATGGGTGAGGCGAGTAGACACTGAGCCCTCTCAGTAGGGTCATCGGATCGAGCCGCCGCAGGAACTTGATCAGCACCTTCCGGGCTGGAGCGCAAGATCTGCGTTGCAGGGCAGCCGTGGACCATGGGCAACATCGTGATGGTCGCCGACGGTCAGTGGAGCGTCGGGGTGCAGCCCGACCGATGGCCTGACGAGGAGACGGTGGAGCGCCGGCGTGCGGAAGGCCGGCGCATCGAGCACCGAGGACGCCCACCGAGACAAGGGCCCGCGCTGACCGTTCAGCGACGCGGCCCCGTGACGGGCTCCGGTGCCCCGACGACGGCCGAAGGAGTGGACGGTTCGGATGCGTGGCCCGGTGCGTGCGGTGCCTCCCAGGAGCGGGCGCCAGCGGCCTGGGCCCGGCGGTCCGCCGGGCCCAGGCCAGGGGCGTGGCGGCTTCACGAGCCTCGACTATGCGCTTTGAGCGCTCCGGCATCGTGGGACGCCTTGGACCGGTCCCGAGCGGCCTGCGCCTCAGGGCTGTTTCAAAGTCCGAGTGATGCTGCGAAGTCGCAGGTCACGGCGGAGTGCCGACTGCTGGTCGACCCGTCTCTCACACAACGAAGCTCCGGTTGGAGCGGGTGACCTCTCAAGTCGCCCTGCCGAACCGGAGCTTCGATGTGCCGTCAGTCTGCCGGCGTCTGCCTGATCAAGTCGCCCTTGCGTCGGCACCGTGCACTGCCGGGCTTGCCTCAGCGGCTGGCCACGCTGGGCGATCCACGGCACCGCCGCGGGAAGCGTCACCCGTTCGTGTGCGTGCTGCTGATCGCGTGCTCGGCCGTGCTGAGCGGTGCGCGTTCGTTCGCCGCGATCGGCCAGTGGGCCAAGAACGCCCGCACGAGGCCCTCGCCCGGCTCGGCGCCCGCACCACCAGCGTGTTCGCCGTCCGCGTCGCGCCCAGCACGGCGACCATCCGCCGGATCATCAACCGCGCCTGTCCCGGTGGGCTTGCCGACCTGCTCGGCACCGACCCGGCCGGGTCCGGCACCCTCGCGGTGGACGGCAAAAGCGCCCGCGGCTCCCGCCGCGACGATACCCCGGCCGCACACCTGCTCGCCGCCATGACCGGTGACGGGCTGACCGTCACGCAGCTGCGGGTGCCGGACAAGACGAATGAAATCACCTGTTTCGCCGACCTGTTGGCTCCGTTCGACCTGACCGGGGTGACCGTGACCGCCGATGCCCTGCCCGCACAGCGCGGCCACGCCCGCTTCCTCGTCGAGGACAAGAAGGCGCACTACGCGCTGTGCGTGAAGAAGAACCAGGCCGGTCTCTACGAGCGGCTGCACACACTGCCCTGGAAGGAAGTGACCGCGAAGTTCTACGACCGCACCGAGGGGCACGGCCGCAAGGAGACCCGTGTGGTGCAGGTCCTGACCGTCGATGACCTCGACTTCCCGCACGCCGCACAAGTCGCCCGGGTCGTACGTCACCGCACCTGCCTCAAGACCGGCAGGCGCAGCCGCGAGACGGTTTACGTGATCACTGACCTGACCAGCCAGGAAGCCTCCCCGCAGCGGCTCGCGAAGATCATTCGTTCGCAGTGGGTCATCGAAAACCGGCTCCACTTCGTCCGCGACACCGCCTTCCGCGAGGACGCCTCCAAGATCCGCACCGTGCACGGCCCGGAGAACATGGCCACCTTGCGCAGCTTCGCGATCAACTGCCTCCGTGCCGCCGGCCACCACAACATCGCCGCCGGACTCCGCGAGATGTCCTACGAGCCGTTCACCCGTCCCCTGGCCCTCCTCGGCCTCCGCTGACCAGCACAGACGCGCGAACAACCAGACTTTGAAATGGCCCTGCCAAAAGGATGACCCGCATACGCACCGCTTCCGGCCCAGATCCGCCAGGTTCGAGCCGGTGGCACTTTAAGAGACGTAAACGCCGGTTCCTCGCGTACTCCTCTCCATCACGCTCGCCGGACCCGCCCCATCTGGCAGTACTGGACACGTCCCGGCTTTGTCAGGGCCGCTCTCGCCCTCCCCGGCATCACCCGGATCAGGCTGCCCTCAGCTTCAACCCGGCTGCTGCGACAGCGGGTTGGTGCAGGTCTTCCACCTCCACTCGAACCAACAGCGCCTCACGGCGCGAACGGAAATCTTGCCAGGGCCATCAACGTGCTCAGCCGCGTACGGATGTACGTGCTCAACTCCTGGCCAGACCGATCAAGGGAACCTGATGGGAGGTTGCGCTCTCAGTGACGGGCTCTGGTCGCCCGGTGATGGGTCGAGCGGATGAGGCCGGAGACCAGGGCAGCCAGGTCTGCCGCGCCGGCGGCGTCGTCCGCGTAACGCGTGGTCTGCAAGGGGCCGGCCTGATCCAGCCGAACTCCCTCCAGCTCCAGGACATAGGCGAGGTGAGCATGGCAAGGCGGGCGTTGCCATCCGGGAAGGGGTGAAAGAAGGCCACGTCCAGGTAGGCCCTGGCCGCACGGGAGACCAGGGGGACTCTCCGGTCAGCGCTCTCGCGCAGACAGTGCTCAAAGTCCCGCTGAGTGTGCGCGCGTAGCGTTCCCGGCCACCCTTGGCGAAAGCATCGCCTTGTCGGAACGGAACCTCAGGCATGCCAAGGACAAGCCGCTGCCATTCAGCGAGAAGCACGCAGGTGAGGGGGCGCTTACGAGAAGCGTCTGAGCGCGACTGAGCCAACGCCGCGAGCAATCGGTCGCCTCGAGCCGGATTCGAGTCATGGCCCCCACCTCGCACCAGATGCCGAGGCCGTCCACGGCCGCCTCGACGGGGGCCGGCGTCTCACCGACCGCGGAAGCCCAGTCGATCTGGTTCCTGACCTGGCACCAGGCAGCCAAGGCGTCAGCGAGCGCGGGCGGCGTTCCACGGCCCAGGCGTCCCCGAGGTCGTCGAGCGGCTCGCGCCGACTTCGCCGCGCTCCGGGCCCGGGAGGTTCCTCACCCCGGCCCGGCTGAGGTGCTCCAGCCCGCGAGCGAGAAGCGTTCAGCAGGGGGGTGCCGGCTACGGCTTGTACACGTACGGGGTTGTGGTGCTCAGAGCGGTGAAGCCGAGCCCCTGAAGGATCGGGCGGCTCTCGTCGGAGGCGTCCACCTGTAGATAGCGGTAGCCGCGCTCGGCGGCGATCTTGGCGCGGTGCGCAACCAGCGCCCGGTAGATCCCTCGGCCGCGCCAGGCGGGTACGGTGCCGCCGCCCCAGAGGCTGGCGAACTCGGTGCCCGGGTGTAGTTCCATCCGCGCCCCGCAGACAGGCATGTGATCGGCCATCGCGACGACCATGCTGACCGCCCCCGGACTCTCGGCCAGCATGTCGAGCAGGCGCGGTCGCAGCCAGTCCGCGGTCGTCTCGAACGCCCCCTGATGCGCGGACAGCATGAGTTCCACGTCGGCCGGGGTGGTCACCGGGTGCAGCCGGACACCCTCGGGCAGCCCGGCGCCCTCGGGCAGGTCGGCGATCCGGGCGATCATCAGGGTCTCGTCGGGCTCAGCGGCGAACCCGGCCGCCAGCAGCAGCTCGCCGAGATCCTCCGGCTGGTCGTGCGAGTAGTGCTTCCACTCGAACTCGCGGCCCAGCTCGCTGAAGTACTGCACCTGCTCGGCGATCGCCGACCGCGCCGTGGCCTCGTCCAGGCCGGACCAGACGACCGCGTTCCAGCCGTCCTTGGCGCCGACCTGCCGCACCACCTCGCCGACCCGCTCGACCCGGGCGCCGGGCGCGTCGGCGAGGGTATCCCGTCGCATCTGACGGTCGAAGAGTGCGAGTACTTCAGAGGTATCCATCCGCGCATTTCAGCACGGGCGAGAGGGCTCACCAAGCGGATTTCAGCCCCACCTGGAGGGGGAGCTGCCGTCCGAACCGCTGCCACCGCGATGGACATCGCCACCACGGTCGAGTCCGGACGCTGCGCTGCCTTGCTGTCCGACCTCGCCACCGAACGCGAACCTCACCGCGCTGCCCGTCCGGTCGGTGCGGCCCCCGACGGTCTCAACAGTGACCACCGCTGACCACTCGTACGGCGTTTCATAGGTGGTCGCTCGTGAAACACCCGGCCGCCCGGTGGTCCACCTGCGGCGATCGCGTCGGAGATGATCTCCACCCGCGCCACCACGCGGCCCGAGCCGGAGGCGGCCGTGAAGCTCGCCGGGGAGATCCGCTCCTCCGGCGTCGCGGTGACCCTGGTCGTCCACGAGCACAAGCGGCTCGGCCGGGGCATCGAACTCGCCGTGCCCGCCCAAGAGTTGAAGGCGAGTGATGTCGGCCTGGAGTCCTGGCCGGGGGGCTGAAGGGCTCGCACGATCCGTCCGGGATCGTGTTCACCGTGCTCGCGGCCATGTCGGGCATGGAGCGTGAGTACATCCGCGAACGCACCCTCGAAGGCCACGTCAGTCCGCAAGCGCGGCAAGACCGTCGGCGGCGTGGACGTCACCGACGAGTCCGTGCTGTCCATGGCCCTCCACCTGCGCGACCAGGAGATGAGCCTGCGTGACATCGCCAAGCGGTTCGTCATCACGGCAGGCGCGAGGAAGGGCCAGCACCCCTCGCCCGCCACCGTCATGCGCATGCTCCGCGAACACGACGAGCAGGCCGCCACGGCGGTGAGCACGTGATCACCCGGCTGCTTTGCGGCTGGTGTCTGGGCCGGGACACCGGGGCCTACTACTGCGCTGCGGCTATCGGTCGAGGACCGGAGGCTGACCGTGCTGTGGTGGTCGAACACCCAACTCGTACGGAGGTCGATCAAAGTCCTGACCTCGGTGCCCCACTTCAAGCAGAACACGAGCACCGCGTTTGCCGGTGACGTCATCTTCTACGACTGGAAGGGCGACGGGAAAGCCGGCCAGGCCTCGATCATCACCAAGATCAGCAATGGGAAGATCCACGTGTCCCCACACCACAAGAACTATGAGTATCGGAGCCTTGCCGCGCACAGGAGCGCCGGGCCGGAGATGAAAATCTGGATCTGCCGGCCCAAGCCGGAGCGGTACTGATGCGGTGCGGACCCGGTGCGGACCCGGTGCGGACCCGGCGTGTGGTTCGTGGCCGCAGAGGCGGTACCGGCCCTTCTCGCGGCTCAGACCCTGTGGACCTGGCGAGATGACCCGTACGTCTTCCTCGCGGATGTCCGGCACATGGAGTGGTCCGGCATCGGACTCGCGATCTCGCTCCTGCTGACTCTGGCGCTGGTCTCGCGTGAGGCGGCAGGTCCCGACCACCGTCCCCCGCGCGACGCGGCGCCCGCACGATCGCCTCGGCTTCGGTTCTGCGGCATCGCCTCGTGCAGGATCTCCTCCAGGACCATTGCGACGCCGGCCTCGATTCTCTGAAGCACCGGATGTCCTCGCGGCCGATCCGACGCCGGTCGTGGGCGGGGTTGCCGTGCTTCCCCGCCCACGAGGGTGGCTATCGTCCGGCCTGCAAGGCTGTCCAGGTCTGCGGGCCGACGTCGCCGTCGACGCCGAGGCCACGGGTGGTCTGGTAGTCGCGCACGGCTTGTTCGGTGTTGGCGCCGAAGTCGCCGTCGATGCCCACGGTGCGGCCGAGTGCCGCGGTCAGTGCGCGCTGCAGCCGGCTGACGTCCGCGCCGGTCGACCCGTTCTGCAGCGCCGGTGTCGAGCCGTACGACAGCAGGGCCGTCCAGGTCCTGGCGCCGATGTCACCGTCGGCCGTGAGGCCCCGGGCGGACTGGAAGGCCTTCGTCGCCGTATCGGTGTTGGGCCCGAAGTCGCCGTCCGGTTCTCCCGGATTGTGTCCGGCGGCGATCAGCCGGCATTGCGCCGCCTTGACCAGACTGCCGTTGGATCCCTGCTGGATGAGGGGGTACGCGGTGAAGTCGAGGTCGACGCCGCTGCAGGTGGGCGCCGGTGTGCCGCCGCAGTTGTTGCTGGTGACGTTCCGCCAGGTCCGGTTGTTGGCCTGGCCGTACTCGACGCCGTTGAACCAGGGGCGGATCCGTTCGGAGGTGGAGTTGCCCCAGGTGGCGGATCCGTTGTTGTCGGCGTCGTAGGCGAGCTCGAAGTGCAGGTGCGGGTGGTTGTTCGAGGTGGGCCCCGTCCTGCCGACCCGGCCGATCAGCTGGCCGCGCTGCACCGTCTGGCCGACGCTGACATCGCGGCTCTGCAGGTGCAGGTACGTGGTGAAGTAGCGCTGCCCGTGGTTGATCTGGATCACGTTGCCGGCGTTGGAGTGGTAGAAGGACTGCCGGACCGTGCCGGAGGCCGGAGCCAGCAACGGTGCCCCTTCGGTGCCGGCCTGGTTGGGCTCGCGGACCATGTCGAGCGCGGGTGCGTGTGCCCAGCTGTCGAGTCGCCACTGCTGCCCGCAGGTGAAGGGCAGTTGGAAGGCGATGGGCGGGGCCGCCGCGGCGGCCGGCGCCGCGGCCTGCCAGGGCAGGACGACGAGGGCGGCGACAGCCACGAGCAGTCTGCCGAGCAGCCCTGGGCTGAGCGTGCGGACGAGGGATATCAACGTGTCTCCATCTCCGGTGCCGAGTTCATGCGTGTCTGGGGCGGGGTGTGCGGCCGGCGACCGGACGGCAGGTGCCCTTCCGCTGTGGCTGGGCGCTGCGGGACGGCCGCGTTCGGTCGCGGTGTGTCGCCCGCACGGCGGTCACGATGAGGGCCGAGGTGGGGGCAGCCATGTACGGCCCTCGTCGTGAGCTCGCCGGCGGGGGAGCGACCGGTGCTGAGCGTGCCCCGCGTCGGTATAGCCCGGGTATTTCCGAAGGTCACCCGGCCGCCCTGGGCGGTGGTGCCAGGCACGGACCGCTTGCAGGGGAGCACGCCGCGCCCGCGTGCCCGGGTCAGGGCTGCGGGCAGAGCGCGCCGGTGTCCTGGCCGGGGAGGTGGCGGTCGAGTTGCGCCGCGGTGGGCGGTGGGGCGGTGGCTCGGCAGATGCGCCGGATGGCTTCGGTCGCGGTCAGCGGCCAGTGGATGATGCGCTGGTCGGCTCCCGCGGACAGCAGGGTTCCGTCCGGGGTGAACGCCAAGCCCTGCACGTCCGCCGAGTGGCCGGTGAGGGTGGCGATGCGCCGGTGGGTCCGTACATCCCGGACGACGATGGTGTGATCCTCACCTGCCGAGGCGAGGAGGCGTCCGTCCCTGCTGAAGGCGAGCGTGCCTACCGCTGCGGTGTGGCCGGTCAGGGTGCCCCGGCTTTTCCCTGTCCGGGTCGACCACAGGCGCACCGTGTGGTCCGAGCCGGCGGTGGCGATCAGATCGCCCGCCGGAGTGGCCGCGATGTCCTGCGTGGACCCCTGCGTGGCCGGGAAGGCCTTCACCAGCCGATCGTCGGCGGTGCTCCACACGGCGATGCCGCCGGCCGGTGTGCTCGCGACGAGGAGGCCGCCCCGAGCGGGGTAGGCCAGGGCGGTCGAGGTGCGCGGGCCGGGCGGCGCCGGCAGTGGACGGGGGTGTGCCGGGTCGCTGACCCTCCAGCGGAACGTTCCTCCCAGGGACATCACGGTGACCGTGCTGCCGTCCGGGCTGAAGGCGACGTCCGTGCCGGTGCCTATACCGGTGAAGGCGATGGTGGTGTGGCGCCGCCCGGTCGACGGGTTCCACAGAGTCAGGGTGTGGTCGCGCGTCACGGCCGCCAGCACCGTGGCGTCCGGGTTGAACGCGACTGCCTTGACGTGGTCGGAGTGTCCGCCCAGCAGCCGTTCGGCAGCACCGGAGGCATTCCAGATCCGTACGGACCTGTCGTCGCCGGCGGAGGCGACGAGCCGGCCGTCGGGGCTGACGTCCACGTCGTTCACGGCGCCGCCGTGACCGCTGAAGGGAAGGGCCGTCCGGCGCACCACGATGGTGCGTCCCAGGCCGCCCGAGACCACCGTGCTCGCGTCCGGTGCCAGGTCCAGAGCCATGGTCTCCGAGCGGTAGCGGTCGGCGTGGCGGGCGATCTGCTCGCGGCGCCGGTAGTCCCAGATCGAGATCAGGCCCTCCTCGTCGGCGATCGCGATCCGATCACCGACCGGCGCGGAGATCATCCAGGGGAAGGCCGTCTGCACCGGGAGGTCGGCGAACTGGCGGGCCGAGCGGCCGGTCAGCCGCCAGAACCTGATGCCGTGTTCTTCGGAGGCCGTGGCCAGGACATCGGATGTGGAGCCGAACCGGGCCACCTGGGCGCCTTCGGTGTTCAGCTCGACGCGACGGCGACCGGTTTCGATGTCCCAGACGGCCACTGTCCCATCGGTACGGGTGACGGCGAGCGAGCGCTGATCGCCGGCCAGGCTGAGTGCCGCGGGCATACCGGTGGGCAGGAACACGGCCTTGCCACCGCCCAGCGTGGCTACCCGTGTGCCCTCGCCCGTGCCGTAGGCCACGACCGTGCCGTCGGCGCTGAAGGCCAGACCGTTGCTGAGGTCGCCGGACACGACCTGCTTGAACAGCACCTTCCTCGACCGGACGTCCCGCACGACGACCGAGCCTCCGGTCGGCTGCTTCGGATCGTTCAACCGGGCCAGGGACGCCAGCCGGGTACCGTCGGCGCTGAAGGCCACCCTGAGCGCGAAGAACCCCTGGGGGAGCGGCTTGACGACATGCTCGGTGAAGGAGGCCAGCTTCCTGCGTCGTTCCGGATCCCAGAGCTCCACGGTGCCGTCGCTGGTGGCCGCGGCCACCGACGAGCCGTGAGGGGACAGGGCCAGGCCGAACGACGCGGGCCCGTGCGTGTTGAGTGCGACGCTGGGCTGCGCGGACGCCGACGTACTGATCACCGCGCCCAGGGTGTCGGCGTCGGGATGCAGTCGATAGGCGGCCAGGGCGAGGGACCGGGCGACGTCCGGGTCGGTGGCGACCAGCGAGCGCGACGTGAGCGCGGCCTGATGGGCCAGGACGGTCAGGTGCTCGCGCTGTGCCACCTGCCGCTGCTGCCAGGCGGCACCGCCTCCGGTCACGGTCGCCGCCAGCAGTGCCGCCAGCACCATCGCCAGGACCCTCAGCCGGCGGACCCGGCGCCGCGCCGCAGCGAGTTCGGACTCGGCCAGCTCCTCGCTGGCGTCGAGGAACTCACGCTCCAGAAGGTTCAGCTCCGAGCGGTGCGGGCGTGCCTCGGCCAGCCCGGAGCCCCGATAGAGCCCTCCGGCGTCCCGTCCCGACCGCTGCCAGACCCGGGCCGCGGCGGTGAGCCGCTGCCGTACGACCAGGCGCCGGCGGTCCTCGCTCAGCCAGGCCCGCAGCCTGGGCCACGCCACGATGAGCGCCTCATGGGCGATCTCCACCCGGTCCTCGTCCACGACCACGAGGCGCGCCGCCACCAGCTCGTCGACCACATCCGCGACCGCCGCGGCCGGGCCCATCCCGTCGAGTTCGGTTTGCGGGACCCGCCGCCGACTGTCCCGCACCCCGTCCTCGTCCAGGCTGATCAACCGCTGCATGAGCCGGCGCACCAGGTCCTGCTCGGCGGGTTCGAGCTCGGCGTAGACGTGCTCGGCGGTCTGGGCGATCGCACTGTGCATCCCGCCCCCCGCCTGGTACGCCGCGAGGGTCAGGGTGCGGCCGGCCCGGTTGCGCCAGGTCTCCCGCAGCGCGTGGGACACCAACGGGAGTGCGGCGGCAGCGCCGGAGGCCTCCGCCACCACGGTGGCCAGCAGATCGGCGTCGACCGAGCAGCCCTCGAGATCCGCCGGCCGGACGATCAGCTCTCGCAGTTCCGCGGCCGACGGCGGACCGACCAGCAGTTGGGCCTCGCTCATCAGCGCCGGCGCCAGCTCGCTCAGCCCGGTCATCTGGGCGAAAAAGTCGGCACGGACACTGAGCACGACCTTCGTTCCGGCATGGGACGCCGCTGACAGCCCGGCGACGAATTCCTCCCGTACCGCGGGATCGGAGCACACGGTGAACAATTCCTCGAACTGATCGACCACCAGCAGCACCTGACCGGCGGGCCGGTCGTGCTCGGCGAGCGCGGCCGCCAGCTGTTTCACCGGCTGGTCGGTCGGCGTCATCATGACCGGCTGCCACCGAGCGGTCGTATCCCGCCGGATCCGGCCCAGTAGGCCCGCCGCCAGCAGCGAGGTCTTCCCCGATCCCGACGCGCCGAACACGACGACCACGGGGAAGCGTTCCAGGCGCTCCCACAGCAGCCCGCACAGCCGGTCGCGGCCGAAGAACCGGTGGTGATCCGAGGAGGTGAACGCCGGCAGGCCCCGATAGGGGTTGGCCCCGACCGGCACCAGTGCCGCGACGGGGACTGGAGAGGGTATGAGGCCCTCGTCGCCGCGGAGCATCGCCTGGTGCAGGCGCTGCAGACCCGGGCCGGGCTCGACGCCCAGTTCGGTCCCGTACAGCGCATGGGTCCGCCGGTAGAGCTCGAACGCCTCGGCCTGCCTGCCCGAGCGATACAGGGCCGTCATGAGCTGGCCGCGGAGCGACTCCCGAAAGGGATGCCGGGGCAGCAGCTCCGTCAGCTCCACGACCACCTCGGCATGCCTGCCGAGGGCCAGACCGCAATCGCCCCACCGCTCATGCACGGCAAGACGCAGCTCCTCCAGCCGGGCCGCCTGGGTCGCGACGGCTTCGGTATCCAGGAACTCCGCGAACGCAGGTCCGTTCCAGCACCGCAGCGCCTCACCGTGCAACTCCTGCGCGCCCGCTGTCTCACCCTGTCGCAGGGCCTCCTCCGCCTGGAGGGCCAGCCGTTCGAACCGCGTGGCGTCCAGCGCGTCACCCGCCACCACGCGATAGCCGTCGCCCTGCCGTTCGATGCGCTCCGGGCCCAGGGCCTTGCGCAGGAGATGGACGTACAACTGCAGGTTCTTACGCGCCGAGCGCGGCGGTCGCTCGCCCCACAGCGCGGTCATCAGGAGCTCCGAAGGCACGGGCCGGTCGGGCCTGCTCAGCAGGACCGCGAGCAGCAGACGCACCTTGGGCGATCCGATGTCGACCGGCAAGCCCCCGCGACGGACCGCCAGATCCCCCAGAATCCCCAACTCCACTCGGCCGCCCCCCAAGGCTGCACGGATCAACACCGGCGGCCCGAAGGTACACCAGCCCTCCGCTTGCAGACCCGCGCCGGCCCGCCCGACCCACGCATGACGCCGCACTGACGTGGATCAGCGGACTGCCGCCTGGTGCGCCCTCCCGGGCCGGCACCCCCTGGCCGCATGCCCGACCTGCGCGCCGCCTACGCCAGACTCGCCGTGATGCAGCAGCGCCGGCTCGACGATCACCCCGACGTGCTCGAGGACCGCACCGCGCTGCGGGACAGGCAGCTGAGAATCGCCCGCCAGGTTCTCCAGGGGCAGACCGGCTGAGCACCCCGGCGCACCCGATCTGCCCCGGCCCGGCGGCACCGGGTGCTCACGGCTGGGTGTGGTAGCGGAGGTAGACCACGCCGCTGGTGAGCCGGCGTTCGTCCAGGAGCTCGAAGCGGAGCCGGGCCCCGTCGGGGAGGAAGGGCTTGCCGCCACCCAGCACGGCGGGGCCGACGAACAGGTGGTACTCGTCCACCAGCCCTGCGGCGATGGCGTGGGAGGCGAGGGCGGCCCCGCCGACGGTGAGGTCACGTTCGGAAGACGCCTTCAGCCGCCGAACCGCCTCGGGGTCGAAGTCCCGTTCGATCCGGGTCCGGGTGGTGGAGGCCGACTCCAGCGTCCTGGAGTACACGACCTTGTCGGCCGCCTGCCAGATCTCCGCGAACTCCCGCGCCCCGGGCGACCGGCCCGCGATGGACGGGTCGGTCTCCCAGACAGCCATCATGTCGTACAGTCGGCGCCCGTACAGGTAGGTCCCGACCGGCCGCAGCACGTCGTTGATGAAGGAGTAGTACTCCTCGTCCGGTACCGCCCAGTCGAAATCGCCGTCCGCGTCGGCGATGTAGCCGTCCACGGACACATTGAACATGTAGATCAACTTGGCCATGCGAGCCTCCTCCCAGGTCGAGGCTACGTGTGTGTCCCGAAACACGCCCTGGCGACCCTCGCCGGGATCAACGAGCGGGAGCCGGCGGCGATCTGGGCGAGTCGTATGAGCGCCGACCACTGCCCGAACGTGCCGGACCGCCCGAGGAGGGACACCGTGGGCGGTGGATTCCCGGTCGCGGCGCATTGCATCGACTACCGTACGGGCCGGCCTGAGATCGCGGCGCTCTTTCCGAAGCGCGGCTCGGGTGGCCGCGCGGGCCTCGTTCGGTGAACTGCCTGTGTGCGGTGCGACGATCGTGCCGGGCTTCGGAGAGAACGATGACGTCATCGTGGAGCAGCGCGAAGGTGGGGAACAACTCGACACCGACAGCGGCCTGAGGTCACGTCCCCTGCCACGCGCTGCCGGCGGCGGCGTCATCGAAA
Organism: Streptomyces sp. NPDC002309; assembly: GCF_053593375.1. Lineage (NCBI taxonomy): Bacteria > Bacillati > Actinomycetota > Actinomycetes > Kitasatosporales > Streptomycetaceae > Streptomyces > Streptomyces sp. NPDC002309. The sequence continues at coordinate 29,326 of NZ_JBSFCI010000044.1, forward strand.
CCGGCCTCTGCCATCACAGGCGTGCTCCCGTGCTCGGTCCGGAGTTCGAGGGAGACGCCGACGCCTCCGAAGGCGGGGATCACATGTCGGCTCCGGAGGCCGTGCGCCCCCTTGCGGGGCCATCAGGAAGGTAATAGGAGGAGTTCTCCGTGATCGCCCCTTGTGTAACCTGAAAATCAATCTTTCGTGTGCATTCGAGTGCGCGCAGGCTGCGGCTGATCCGGAGCGGTGCGCGAAAGATAATGCGGACGCGTGTGTCGTGATAAGATTGACGGTAGTTGCAGTTGTGGTTCCCGAAACTTCAAGTGTCGCGGCGGTTGTGGATCGCCGGGCGCTTTTACGTCTCCGGTGCTCATCCGGACGGGGTTCATTGTGGCAACGCAAGGGTTCACACGGTGTGGACCCCTGGGCACTGCCCCGAAGGAGATGTGACATGGCTACCGGCACCGTCAAGTGGTTCAACGCGGAAAAGGGCTTCGGCTTCATCGAGCAGGACGGCGGCGGCCCCGACGTCTTCGCCCACTACTCGAACATTGCCGCTCAGGGCTTCCGTGAGCTCCAGGAAGGCCAGAAGGTGAACTTCGACATCACGCAGGGACAGAAGGGCCCGCAGGCGGAGAACATCACTCCTGCCTGACGTCGAAGCGTAAATGAGGTAGCTGGGGCCCACACCTTGTGGTGGGGCCCCAGCTTACTTGTATTTACATTCCGGTGGAATTCTTTCAGTCTTACTTTCGGCTCGTTCTTGCAATTCATCCGGCTCATTTCTGTCGGGAATTCCTCGATGCGCGCCCCATCGAGGAAGGTTCTCCATGAGCCGTTCAGCTCGCACGAATGACCGTTTCCGGCCAGAGGGTCAGGGGCGTCCCGGCGTCAGTTCGGGCGGCGACGGGCGTCGCCCCTCCGCACCACAGGGGGAGTTCGCGGTGCCGGTCACCGTCACCCCTGCCCTCCCCGCGGTCGCGACCTTCGGTGAACTCGACATGCCCGCCGAGGTGTTGCAGATGCTCACCGATCTTGGCCTGAACGAGCCGTTTCCGATCCAGGCCGCCACACTGCCGAACTCCCTCACAGGGCGCGACGTCCTGGGCCGCGGGCGTACCGGATCGGGCAAGACGCTCGCCTTCGGCCTGGCGCTCCTGGTGCGCACGGCCGGGCAGCGCGCCGATTCGCGGAAGCCGCTGGCCCTGATCCTCGTCCCCACACGCGAGCTGGCTCAGCAGGTCACCGATGCGCTCGCCCCGTACGCCCGGTTGCTGAAGCTGCGGCTGGCCACTGTGGTCGGCGGGATGTCGATCGGCGGGCAGGCCCGCGCACTGCGTGCCGGGGCCGAGGTGGTCGTCGCGACTCCGGGCCGCCTCGCGGATCTCGTCGAGCGTAAGGACTGCCGCCTGGACCGGGTCAACATCACCGTCCTCGACGAGGCCGACCAGATGACCGACATGGGCTTCATGCCCCAGGTCAGCGAACTGCTGGACCAGGTACGCCCCGACGGCCAGCGCATGCTGTTCTCGGCCACGCTGGACCGCAATATCGACCTCCTGGTCCGTCGTTACCTCCATGACCCGGTAGTCCACTCGGTCGACCCCTCGGCGGGCGCGGTCACCACGATGGAGCATCACGTTCTGCACGTGCACGGCGCCGACAAGTACGCCACCGCCACCGAGATCGCCGCCCGCGACGGGCGTGTGATCATGTTCCTGGACACCAAGCACGCCGTCGACCAGTTCACCAAGCACCTGCGCAGCAGCGGCGTGAAGGCCGCAGCGCTGCACGGCGGCAAGTCGCAGCCCCTGCGCACCCGCACCCTGGCTCAGTTCAGGGACGGTCACGTCACGGTCCTGGTGGCCACCAACGTCGCGGCCCGCGGCATCCACATCGACGACCTCGACCTCGTGGTCAATTTCGACCCGCCCAGCGACCACAAGGACTACCTGCACCGTGGCGGCCGTACCGCCCGCGCCGGCGAGTCCGGCAGTGTCGTCACGCTGGTCCTGCCCAACCAGCGCCGGGACATGGCCCGTCTCCTGTCCGACGCGGGCATCAGGCCGCAGATCACGCAGGTCAGCTCCGGCGAAGCCGAGTTGAGCCGCATCACCGGCGCCCAGGCTCCCTCCGGCGTCCCCGTCAACGGTAGCGGGCCGGTCACGGAGCGCCCGAAGCGCGGCGGTGTCCCCTTCCGCGGTCTGGGCACCCGCCCGGGGCCGTCCGGCCGCGGCGGTGGCGAGTCGCGCCGGTCTGCTGAGGCCCGCCAGATCGCCGAGGCCCGCAAGGCGGCCCGGGTCCGTCGTGGCGCGTAGGCCGTGCCGGGCTGACAACATCCCACTGCATCCCGGGCCTGCCTGCCCCTCCACCGCGTGCGCTAGCACCGAGTAGCGGTGAATGTCGCTGCGGTTACGGACCGTCAAGACGGCATCAGGTCGATCGGCCGGCGTGCCAGGAAGGCGCTTACGCCCTGTCCGTGAGCGCTGGTTCGGCGTTTCACTGTCCCAGCCGGTCCACCGGCACCGCTCCTGGCCTGCGTGTTTCCCACGCCCGACAGGGCTCGTCCGGAACCATCTGGCCTCGCTGCGGATGCTGCTGGTGTTCACCGTGATCACCGGCATCGTCTACCCGCTGGCCGTGACCGGCGTCGCCCAGGCGGTCTTCTCCGACCAGGCCAACGGCTCCACAGTCACCCACCACGACAAGACCGTCGGCTCCAGCCTGATCGGCCAGAGCTTCAATCTGCCCAAGAAGAACCCGGACGACTCCGAGGAGGTGGCCGAACCCGACCCCAAGTGGTTCCAGCCGCGTCCCGGCGGCTACGACCCCCTGGTCACCGGCGCCTCCAACCTCGGACCGAACGACGCGGGGCTGCTGGAGACCATCAAGGAGCGCCGCGCCGCGGTCGCCGAGTTCGACGGCGTCGCGCCCGAGGACGTCCCGGTCGACGCCCTCACGGCCTCCGGCTCGGGTATCGACCCGCACGTCTCGCCCGACTACGCCTACCAGCAGGTCAACCGGGTCGCCCAAGCCCGCGGCGTGGACGCCGCCACCGTGCGCCAGCTGGTGGACGACCGGACGCAGGGCCGGACCCTCGGCTTCCTCGGCCACGAGCGGGTCAACATCGTGGAACTCAACCTCGCGCTCTCCGAACTCAAGTGACACCATGACCCGATCGCTGCGAGCGGATCACGTCGGCCGGCAGCACGGAAGTGCCCGTGGGGGATCGCACCGCTAGGCTCCACCATGACATCGACCTCGCCCCGGTCCGAGTGCCTTCCGGGTCGAGGGACAACCTCTGTCGAAACGAAACTCATGACCAGAGCCACCTTGGAGGGTCGCCCGTGGACAACGTTCAGGCGGCATGGCGCGAGACTGCCGGAATGAGCGCCCCACGACGCCCGTTGGGCACTGGCCCGAGCACCACCGGCACCACGCCGGCGGCCGACTCGAGCCCCCGGCTGCTGCCGATCGAGCGGGCCGCCGTCGACGACGAACAGGAGCATGCCGACCCCCACGCACGAAGCGCCGGCGGACCGGTCCCCGGCCGCCGCGCACTGGGCGACCGGGGGCAGTGAACAGCGACCGGCGGCGACCGGCGGCGGGATGACCGGTGCCGCATCAGGCACCGTTCGCTGCTGTGGCGGAGGGGTGTGTGAGCCGGGACGCGGTGAACCGGTGGACCGCACGCCGGGTTACCGACGACCCGCTCGAGCAGTCGCTTCACCCGGCGGGATCCGGAGCGGGCCGCACCCCGGGCCGTGTCCCGGCTGAGCGCGTCAGGCTCGGTTCAGGCACATGTCCGCAGGCGTACGGTGGTGCCGTTCGCTCCCGTCCGCACTTGCACGGTGTCGCAGAGCATCCCGACTCCCCAGAGTCCGAATCCGGAGTCCACCGCGGACTCCGGCGGCCTCCAGCTGATGAACTCCTCGGGCTGCCAGTTGCCGGAGTCGGTGATCTCGCAGATCAGTCCGTCGTCGGGCCAGGTGCGCAGCGTCACCGGTGCGTCTCCGTGGCGGATGGCGTTGGTGGCCACCTCGGTCACGGCGACGAGCAGGTTGTGCAGCGCGTCGGCTGTCACCCCACAGCGCTTCGCCTGATCGGCGACGAACGTCCGGACGGCGTGCAGTTCCGTGGGAAGGATCTGCATCGACGCTGCGGACTGCGGGGAGGAGGGAAGGGGCTGCCGGTCGATGTCGCCGACGAAGGCCTCGGGTTCCCGGTACCGCGGGTTGTCCCGCAGTACGTCGCCCTCGAGGATCTTCGGGTGGGTCTGGCGCACGAGTGCGATGGCGTCGGAGGACAGGACCGCCGTGTTGTAGCAGCAATAGCTCCGGAACGGCACGTCGGCAAAGCTCAGGTTGAAGATCGAGTCATAACGCACCCACTCGATCGCGTCCCGATATCTCGTCCAGTCGTCCGACGCCACGACCCACGCCGGACGGGGGCCCAGTGTCTTGGCGACGGCGGTCATGGCGGCCATGGCCCGAACGGGATTGGTGTAGACGTCCGCCGGGTCGATGAACTGCACGGCGTGAGCGTCCTGCCCGAGCGAGTCGCGCAGTGCCTCGGCCTCGCTTTGCGGGGTCACCACAAAGCTCGGGGCGCCGGCCTCGATGCCCTCACGCAGGTGGGGAAGGGTACCCGCGAGGAACTCCCGCTCGTCGCTGTAGAGAAGCGCGTGGTGCCGGACCGCGTGGTCGCTCTTCCCGCTGTCCGCCACGGGCTGCTGGTCGGCATGTGTCCCGGTCGTCATGACGTCGTCCCCTTCCGCCCCTGGACGAGCCCGGGCAGGCGTTCCCAACCCACTGTCTCTATGAGGTGCCCCACCTCGGACGACATGTCGTCGAGGATGAGCCGCAGGCCGCCGCCCCGACTCTCCACGAAGCTCGTCAGCATGCTGAGCGCACCGAGGTCGATGAAGGTCAACCCGGCCAGGTCGAGCCGGACTTCACCGCCGTCGGCCGCGAGCGAGGACAGCGCCTCGAAGACATCTCCGTGCCGCGTCACGTCGAGTTCACCCTCGAGGCGAAGGCCGGGGGGATCGTCGGTCCGGGCGATCCGCAGAATGCGCTCTTCGCTTGGTGCAATGACTTCCATGAGACCTGCCGAGTCCTGGGATGATTGATCCTGGAGAGAGTCCCGCCTGACCGTAGAGGAGGCTGAGGGATTCCGAGAAGTCCCAGAGCCGAAGTGTGCGTCGAGGCTCCTTGTGCGGTTCGCGGCCGACGTGATCCTCCCCCACCCTGTACGCGACCGGTATAGCGGCGGTAGACCGGTCGCACGGTGTGTGCCCCGAGCCGGTTCCGGCGTCCGGCATCGCCTCACAGCGGAGGCGGACCGAGGGTCTCCGGGCCGATCCGCAGACTCAGGCAGGCGGGGAAGAACGCACTCCACGCGTGCCCCCGCCAGCTCACGTACGCCGTGAGGCTTCCCCCTCCCAGGGCCGCGGCATGTTCCAGGTGCTTCTGTGCCTCCTGGTTCCTGCCCTGATCGAAACAGACGGCGCCGACCTCATGGAGGGCGAAGCTCTGCAGGCTCCTGTCACCGAGCTCCCGCGCGTGCCGGCAACTCTCCTCGAGGCATGTCAGGGCGTCCTCCGCGCGGCCCAGACCCTGGTACGCACGCCCGAGGTTGCCCAGGCCGGTGACCAGGGCCAGGCGGTCGTCGGCCGCACGCGCGAGGTCGAGGTGCCGGGACTGCAGGGCCACGGACTCCTCGTACAGCTCCATTTCCGCCAGCGCGTCCGCGAGGTTGTACAGCGAGCGCCGTTCGCCTTCGAGGTCGCCGATCTCACGCCAGATGGCCAGGGCCGACTCCAGGCACTGCCGCATCCCGTCGAACCGGCGGTGCAGCCAGTACACGGCTGACAGGTTGTGCAGCCCCCAGGCCTCGCTCTCACGGTCGCCGAGACGCCGGGCGGTATGGACGGCCAGCTCTCCCAGGGTCCACAACTCCCTTGCCCGGCCGTACGGGTAGAGGTACCACTGCAGCACCTCCGTCAGCCGCACCGCGAGACGCGCCGTGGAGTCGGACTGCGTATGGGCGTGCGTGACGATGGCCATCAGGTTCGCGCGCTCGGTGACCAGCCACGTCTCGGCCTCCCCCAGGTCCTTGATGCGCGCCGCCGGGAGACCCGGCGTGGTGGCCGTGCCCGCGGACGAGAGATCGTGGGCGCGGCGGGCGACGTACGGCGGCACCTCCAGGAACGCCACAGCCTGTTGTGCGGTGGCGAGATAGAAGCGCAGTACGCGTTCCAGGGCCTGTTCCCGCTCGGCCTCGGGTTCCTCCGCCCACACCTGCTCGCGTGCGAACAGGCGGAGCAGGTCGTGCATCTGGTAGCGGGCCGGGGCAGGACTGTGCAGCAGGTGCGCGTCCACCAGCCGTTCGAGCGCGTCCTCGGCCCGACCGGTGGACACGCCGAACAGCGCGGCCGCCGCCGGCAGACTCATGCTCGATCCCGGCACCACTCCGAGGAGCCGAAAGGCGCGCGCCGCGGCCTGGTCGGTGGGATTGTCACCGTCACAGATGGCGTGATAGCTCGCCTGGAAGCTGGCACGTACCGAAACGTCCCCGACGCGGATCTCGTCGAGGCGGCCCTGGGCGTCGGTCAGCCGGTCGACGAAGGCGCTCAACGGCCAACCGGGCCGGGCCGCCAGCCTGGCGCCGACGATTCTCAGCGCCAGGGGAAGACCCCCGCACATTCTGATGATCGTGTCTGCCGCGTCGGGCTCGGCGGCCACCCGCTCCGGGCCGAGGAGGCGCTCCAGCAGGGCCGTGGCCTGGTCGTGGAACAGGACGCCGAGGTGGAGGTGCGTGGCACCCTCGAGGGCGGTGAGCATCTCCCGGCTGGTGATCAGTACCGCACACCCCGGCCCGGCGGGGAGCAGCGGGCGGATCTGATCCACACCGGCGGCGTTGTCGAGCACCAGGAGGACGCGGCGGTCGGCGACCATGGACCGGAACGTCGCGGCCGCCTCGTCGGTATTGGTGGGTATGGCCACTTGGGGCAGACCGAGCGTGCTCAGGAACCGGCCGAGCACCTCGCCCGGTTCCAGGGGCGTCAGTCCGGCGGTGGCTCCGTGCAGATCGACGTAGAACTGGCCGTCCGGGAAGCGGTCGGCGAGCTGGTGGGCCGTGTGGATCGCCAGTGCCGACTTGCCCACGCCGCCGGTCCCGTCGATCGCGGCGATCGCCACATGTCCCTCGCCGGCGGGACCCAGCACCTTCTGCAGCACGGAGCTCTCGCCGGTGCGGCCGAGGAAGGCGGTGCCGCTGTGGGGAAGTTCCCTCGGGACCAGCGCGGGTACGCCCGCCGTGGTCGTCGTACGGTCGGCGCGAGCGCGTTCGGCGGGGCCGCGGTCAGCCGGTCCACGGTCGGCGACGGGCCCGGGTTCGAGGAGCAACGACGTGTCGGCGGTGAGGATCCGCTGGTGGAGCTGCTGGAGCGGTGGGCCCGGCTCGATGCCCAGTTCCTCGGCCAGCCGGTGACGCAATTCCCGGTATGCGGCCAGGGCGTCGGCCTGCCGGCCCGACCGGTAGAGCGCCAGCATGAGCTGGCTGCGCAGGGTTTCCCGGAGCGGATGCTCGGCCACCAGTGCCTCGAGCTCGTCCAGCACCGCCTCGTGGCGGCCGAGCCGCAGGCGCGCTTCGATACGGAGTTCCCGCGCCTGCGTGTGACTCGCTGTCAGACGCGCGGCCTCGGCCTCCACGGCGGGTGTCGGCGGCACGTCGGCGAACGGGGCGTCGCGCCACAGGTCCAGCGCTTCGCCGAGCCGGGCGGCGGCGGCCTCGGCCGAACCCCGGTCCAGCTCCTGAGTGCCCCGCTTGATGAGTTCGAGGAACCGGTGGGAATCGACCTCGTCCGCTTCCACGACCAGCCTGTAACCGTGGGCCCGGTAACCGTGCACATGGGTCACCAGCAGTTCACCCGACTCATCGCCCAGCGCCCGCCGCACGCGCGAGACATAGCCCTGCAGAAGCTTGTTCACGCTCTGCGGAGGCCGGGCGCCCCAGAGTTCCGCGACCAGCCGGTCGGTGGAGACGACCTGGTTGGCGTCGCACAGGAGCACTGCCAGCAGCATCCGCCACTTGGCGGGCGCGAGCGGAATCTCTTCGCCGTCGCGCCGGAGCCCGAGCGGCCCGAGTATCCGATACCGCATGTCACGCTCCATGAGCCGTCACCCGGACCGGCAGGGCCGGCGCACGCTCCTCGCCCGGTGGGGACTTGTGCGTCGGCCGGCTGACCGGACATGGCCGACCATCCTGTGTCCCTCCCCGGGGCAACGGGGGCGCAGAATATCGTGGATCACGAATTCTCGGTTCGAACTCCTGTTGTTGGCAAGGTGCCTGCGTATCCGTGTGTGCGCGACGGTGGCAGAGGGGCCGGCGGTGCCGCCGGCGGGCGCATCCGGCCGGGCGGCTTGCGGAACGGCGCTGTCAGGGGTTCGCGAGGGCGGTGACGAAGACCTGCCACTGTTCCCGACCGCACCTGAGCTCCGGACCGTCGGGATTCTTGCTGTCGCGCACATGGACGGTGTGCGCGCCGTCCGCCACCTCGACACAATTGCCGCCGTTTCCCATGCTGTAGCTGCTCTTGCGCCAGGGCGGTTCAGTCGGATCCACGGTCCAGTTCCTCTTTCAGGTCGCGTATGAGAACGCGTGAGTCGTCTCGGGAGAGTGCTTTGGACTGGATCAGATTGAAGGCCAGCTTGTGCTGCTGGAGCTGTGCGGGGTCGACGGTCGTCTGTCCGCCTATGAACGTCTCCCCGTAGAGCACGTCCGGGCCCTCCCGGAATCCCATGAGCCGGAACGGCGTCATGCCGCCGGGGTGTTCCCGGACGTTGAACGGGATCACCTGGAGGTGGACCTTGGGCAGGTCGGAGCGATCCAGCAGATGCCCGAGCTGCTCGCTCATGACGCGATTCCCGCCGATACCGCGGCGAAGGACGCCTTCGTCGAGCGTCACCATGAACTGGGGCGGATCGCGCCTGGTGAGGATGCGCTGCCGGTCGATGCGGGCGGCCACGAACTGTTCGATCTGCATTTCCGGGGAGACCGGGTGGGCGGCGGTGAAGATGGCGCGCGCATACGCCTCTGTCTGCAACAGGCCGGGGATGGCGACGGACTCGAACTCCTGGATGAAGCCGGCTCGCTGCTCCAGCTCGATGACATGCCAGAACCAGTCCGGATATGCCGACCGGATGAGCGACGGCCAGAGCTTCACCATCGCACCGTCGGTGCCGAGGACCCGGTCCGCTCGTTGAGCGAAGTCGTACGAGGGCATCTCCTGAGCGTTCTCGATGCGCCCGACCCTCGTCTCCGCGCAGTCCGCCCGCTCGGCGAATTCCGTCTGAGTGATTCCCGCGGTGATCCGGTACCGGTGGACTTCACGGCCGAACCGGGACAGCAGTGACGAGAGGCTCTCCGTGGGCGTCGCCGGCGTCCCGCTCCCTGCCTCCGTGATGAGCGGCCGACCACCGTGCGGCAGCCAGGCGACGGTTCCGTCCGGCCCAGGTGCGGCCCACGCCAGGGGCGTACGGCGCCACGGCGGCGACGTCGCCGTCGTTCCGGCGGGCATGAGGCTCAGCAGACCCCAGGCGTACACATCGGGGCCGGCGGCGGCGGACAGCGCCGCCTCGATGCAGGCGCGTGCGCTGTCCTCGCTCACGCACGTACCGCACGGTCCGTGCTGGTGCCGGCTGCTGGACACGTGGTGGATGTCCCACCGGTAGAGATTTCCGTGCCGAGGGTCGAACGCACCCTGGTCCCTGTCATTCGTCGCGCCGGTCACTGGCCCTCCCTGGAGATCGCCTGCGAAGACGGTGATTGCGCGTTCACCATGCCTGCGAGGGGGAGAGCAGCGGTATACCGGCGGTAACACCGGCGCTCCGGAGCCAGGGCCCGCCGGGAGCGGCGGTGTACCGGAGGCGACACCGCGCTCCGGAGTCACAGCTCGACCGGGCTCCGGCCCCTGTCCGGCGCGCCCGGTGCGGGACGCGCCCGCCCGCCTGCGCTCCCGCTTCCCGCGCGCGCCCTGCCACAAAGATCATCGAGGCGGTCGTGGCGGGTCCCCGCCACCGTCGAGAGCGACGGTGCACCACGTCGTCTTCCCGCCGTGAGACTCCCGTCGCGAACCCCAGGCCGAAGCGATGGCCTGAACCAGGTACATCCCGCGCCCCTGCTCGTCCTCGGGCCCCGACTGCCGGACCGCTGGGCGTGCCGAGGAGGCGTCGGTGACCTCCAGGAGCAGCCTGTCGCCGACTTGCAGGAGGTTCACCGTTATCGACGTGCGCGGCCCGTGCATGACGGCGTTGCCGACCAGTTCACTGGTGAGCAGCACGCTGTCGTCGATGACCTGGGGCGGACAGCCCCACGAGGAGAGGGCCGCACGCACGGACCCGCGGACTCCGCCCACCTTCGCCGCCACCGGGTCCACGTGGAGGTGCAGATGCCGGCCGAAGGCGAGGTTGCAGTCCGAGCAGGCGAGGCTCCGACCGGTCGCCGCGCCTGCATCGGCGCCGGTGGTTCTCCGTGGCCGCGCGCCGTCGTGATCACCGTTGACGAGGGGTGCGGTCGCACCGTGCTCAAGGCGCTGTCGGCCGAAGGGGGAGGGGCAGGGGTGGCGGGCCGCCCGGGGGCGCGGGTCGATATCTGTCATGTCGAGTCCATGTGCCGGAGTGGATGGGGTGCGGCCGATGGGGCGTCCGAAGTGGTCGGCCGTCTGCCCTCGGTGGGCCGGAGGCGACGACGGAGCGACGGCCTCATGCGAGCGGGGTGGCCGCCGGCCGCCCAGGCGTTCCGTGCGGGTAAGCGATCGGCGCAGGAGAGCGTCGGCCGCCCGGCGCGTGTGGTCCGGAGGGCGCCAGGGAGACTTCCGGCGTCGCCGGCAGGAGCGGTGCGGGTCACTTCGTGCGTTTCCGGGCATGGATGGCCCTCCCCATCGAGGTGCCGCTCACCGACAGTTGTATCCGCGCACCTTGCAGGACGAGGGGAGAGCGGTGGTATATCGGCAGTAGGCGGCCAACGGCTCGACGCCGCTTCCGCCCGTTTCCGGGGCGACGGACCCGCGTGAGGCCCACTGGCCCAGGGCGCGGTTGCCCGCCCGTGCCCCGCGGGTCGCTTCACGAACACCGGCTGCCTCACGCCCGTCACCTGGACCGCCGATGACGCGGGTGGGGGTGCTGGTGACCGCGCGGGCGCGCTGGGGTTTCCTGGGCCGACCGACTCCCCGTGGATACCGGCTCGCCCAGGATCTCCCTGCCCTGCCCTGCCGTTGCCTGCCCTTCCCGCCCGCCGCGGCGAGCCGTCGGAGTCGTTGAATCATCAACCGATTACACTTCGTGCTTGTGAGCGAGGTGCGGTCACCGGCCGCGGGAGTGTGGAGAAGGTGGTCCCGATGAGCAACCTGGAAGCGGAACCCTCGGAGGTGCGGTGCGGGGCGCTGGTCGACGACCGGCAGCGTGCGGTGGTGCCGCGCGTCGAGGTGCTCTCCGCGCGGGAGGTTCCCCTGGGCGGGCCGCGTGCGATGCCCGTGAGGCGCACGCTCCCGCAGCGGGCCCGCACGCTGATCGGGGCCTGGTGCTTCGCGGACCACTACGGTCCGGACGACGTGTCCCTGACCGGCGGCATGGATGTCGCCCCCCATCCCCACATCGGGCTGCAGACGGTGAGCTGGCTCTTCAGCGGGGAGATCGAGCACCGCGACACCCTCGGCAGCCACGCCTTCGTCCGGCCCGGCGAGATGAACCTGATGACCGGCGGCTCCGGCATCGCGCACACCGAGGTCTCCACCCCCGGCACGACCGTGCTGCACGGCGTCCAGCTGTGGGTGGCGCTGCCCGAGGAGCACCGGAACGCCGCACGCGACTTCCAGCACTACGTGCCCGGGACGGTAGAACGCGACGGCGCCGGGATCAGGGTCTTCCTGGGGTCTCTCGCCGGTGACACCTCGCCGGTGCGGACCTTCTCGCCGCTGCTCGGTGCCGAGATCGTCCTCGCGCCGCACACGGAGATCGCGCTCGCCGTGGACCCCGCCTTCGAGCACGGTCTCCTCGTCGACAGCGGGGACATCCGCTTGGCCGGCACCGTGCTGGCGCCGGCGGAGCTGGGCTACGTGCACCCCGGCGTGGACTGCCTGACGCTGGTGAACGAGTCCGACGGGCACGCGCGGGCGGTGCTGCTGGGCGGTACGCCGTTCGACGAGGAGATCGTCATGTGGTGGAACTTCGTCGGCCGCAGCCACGAGGACATCGTGCGCGCACGCGAGGACTGGGAGGCGTCCTCCGACCGCTTCGGTGTGGTCGAGGGCTACCCGGGCGACCGCCTTCCCGCCCCGAGCCTGCCCAACGCCGTCATCGCCCCCCGCAGGAATCCTCCGCGCGACTGAGCGCCGTGCGCCGGTCCGGCCGTACCGGCGCACGGCTGCCGTCCGTACCCGAGGCGGGTCCGGCCGTACCGGCGTACGGCTGCCGTCCGTACCGGAGGCGGGTCCGGCCGTGCCGGCCGCGGGGCCCTCGGCGGTGAGCTCCAAGGCCGGCGGCCCCCGATCGGGCGTGGCCCGGCCGGCCTTCACCCCGCGCCCGGGAGTCGATCGCGACGCTGCCCCGCGAACGTGCCGCCCGCTGCCCTAACCTATGGCGGGTGAACGCACCGGGGGACATCGTCGACGGACGCTTCGAGCTGATCGAGCGGCTGGGCAGCGGGGGTATGGGCACGGTCTGGCGGGCGCGGGACACCGTGCTCGATCGCTACGTCGCTCTGAAAGCCGTACGCGCGGACGCCGAGGCGTCCGAGGCGGTACGCGAGCGGGTCATGCGCGAGGCCAGGGCGCTGGCCCGGCTCAGCAACCCCTATGTGGTGACGATCCATCAGATCGTCGAGGCGGACCCCCATCCGTGGATCGTGATGGAGCTGGTGCCGGGTGTCTCGCTCCAGCAGCGTCTCACTCAGGGCCCGTTGGGGCCGGTGGAGGCGGCACGCATCGGCCGTCAGCTGCTCTCCGGGCTGCGTGCCGCCCACGCCGCCGGCATCCAGCACCGGGACGTGAAGCCCGCCAACGTACTGCTCCGCCCCGACGGCACCGCCGTCCTCACCGACTTCGGCATCGCCGCGCTCCAGGGCACGAGCGCCCTGACGGTCACCGGTGAACTCGTCGGCTCCCCCGAGTACATGGCGCCCGAGCGCGTCCGCGGCCGCGGCGACGAGCCGGCGGCCGACCTGTGGTCCCTGGGGCTGGTCCTCTACGTCTGTGTGGAGGGTGTCAGCCCGCTGCGCCGCGAGACGACCCTCGCCACACTCGCCGCGGTCCTCGACGACCCGGTGCCCCCGCCCGTCCGCTCCGGCCCCCTCGCTCCCGTCCTGCAGTCCCTCCTCGTCCGCGACCCGGCGGCACGGCCCGGCGCCGAGCAACTGGACGCGCTGCTGGAGCAGGTCGAGTCCGGCGCCACACCGCACTGGGCCGAGCCGACGCAGACGGTGACTCACGCTCCGCCGCCTCCACCGCTGCCCACGCCCACGCCCACGCGTCTGGACACGCCTCGTCCGAGCAGCCCGTCCCGTGGCCGCAGGCCGCTCCTGCTCGCCGCGGTGTCGGCCGTCGTGGCGGTGGGCGCGGTCACCGCACTCGCCCTGACCCTGCTCATGCCCGGCGACGACAAGGAGGGCGGCGGGGACGACAAGCGGACCGTCGGGTCGCAGGGAGGCTCCTCGGCCACCGTCTCCTCCTCGGCGCCGGCCGACGCCACCCCGACCCCGACGCCCAGCGCGACACCCACCCCGACACCCACCCCGACCCCGACCCCGACCGCGCCCGAGCCGCCCGCACCCTCGCCCTCCGCCCCCGACGGGGCGGGCCGCTGGATCGCGCAGCTGCACTCCGAGCCGGTCTCCACGGGTACCGCGGTCCGTGACCAGCGCCTCGCACGGGTACGCGAGACCGTGCCCGAGGCCGTCTTCGTCCGCAGCGACGACTACGCGTCCTTGCGACCGGGCTACTGGCTGATCTATGCTCCGGGCCCGTTCGCGGACGGCCGCGCGGCGCTGACCTTCTGTGCCGAGCGGGGGCGTACGACGCCCAACGACTGCCTGGGCCGCTACCTGAGCACCAGCGCGGCCGACTACGCCCTCCAGTGCCGGCCACCGGCCACGAGCCCGACGGGGAGCTGCACGCGCGAGACGTAGCCGTGCGCACTCCTGCCGAGGTCAGGACACCGAACCCGGGCGGCCGCCGACGTCAGGACCGCTGCCGGGGAAACGTCTCCAGCGCACGCGCCGGCCCCGCCGCCTCCGTGCCGACTTTGCGGTACACCAGGGACAGCAGCTGCCTCACCCCCTGCTCGGTGAGCCGCAGCTCCTTGGCCACGACCGCCACCGGGTTGCCGAGCGCGGTCATCTCGGCGGCCCGGCGCTCGGGGGCCGTGAGGGTGTCCGTCTGGGCGTAGCGGAGCGGCAACGGCCGCAGCCCCGCCGCCGAGAGCTCGTCCCGCGCTCGCGTCGCCAGGGCCTCCGCACCACAGTGCACCGCGCATTCCAGGCCCTGGTAGAGCCGGTCCGCGGCTTCCTGCACCCGGTCGCCGCGCGACAGCGCCGCGCCGTGACCGACCAGCGCACGGGCCAGTTGGTACGCCGCGGGCGATTGCTGCAGCTGGTCCACGGCCTCGGCGTGCAGGTCCAGGGCGGCCGTCCCGCCGGTCACCTCGGCCTCGGTGTGCAGTGCCTGGCCGATCGCGGAGGCCGCGCCGAAGTCGCGGGCACGCTTGACGGCGTCCCGGGCGAGCCGGACCGCCCGGTCGGGTGCCGTCGGCGCGGCGGCGTAGGCGAGATCCAGCTGCCAGGGGCACCAGGCGGGATTGCGCCAGGCCCGGGCCTCCAACCGCTGCCCGAGAGCGGTCGGCTCACGCTCGGCGTCGGTGTGCCGGCCCTCGGCGAGGAGCAGCTCGGAGTGGACCGCGCGAGGGTCCGGGTAGATGACGGCGTTCGGTGCCGCGTCCCCGTAGCGGTGTTCGTCGGCGAGCGCACGCGCGCCCCCGGGCCAGCAGGATCTGGATGAGGATACCGACGGCGAACCTCCGGGCCGGTACGGCGCCTTCGGCCTTCCCGGCGACGCGCAGTCCGTCACGGACGAGGTCCTCCGCCTCGGCGAGCCGTTCCGTTGTCGCGGCTGTGACGGCGTGGCTCGCAGAGCATCGTCAGGGCCCTCGGGCCCAGAGTCACTGCCGGCGACTGCTCACCGGCCCCGCCTTTGTCTCCTTGTTCTGCCCGGTGCGACCCGGGTACAGCCCCTCGAATGTCCTTTTCCCAGGGGCGCACGGGAGCACAGAAAGGCGTCGGCGAAAGGAAGGTGAAGGCGCCTATGCGAAACGACCGTTGACTTCCGCGGAAGGCGGTGTGGCCCGCTCGGTGGAGTCCCGGCGCCCCCGAGCCCCCGCGCGCAGCCCGTCCATCACGAGATCCAGCAGTCGGGTCGCGCGCGGTTGCCAGTCGGTGTGGGGGTCGAGCTGCCAGAGACCGGAGATCGCGAGGGTGAAGTCGTCCCCGGTCACGCCGGGGCGGATGGTGCCGGCCTCCTCGCTCGCCCGCAGCAGCAGTTCGGCGGCGGCGACGACCGGGGTGGGCCCGGGCTTCTGCGCTCCCGGCGCGCTGGTGGCCTGCCGGATCGCCTCCGCCAGTCCCGCCTTGGTCATGGCGAACCGCGCGAGGCGGTCCATCCACGCCCGCAGCGCCTCGTCCGGCTCCCGGCTCTCCAGCAGCTCGGTCGCGCTGTCGGCGACCTGCTGCATCTCGTGCCGGTAGACCTCCAGCACCAGCGCCTCGCGATGGGGGAAGTTCCGGTAGAACGTGCCTTGCCCCACGCCCGCCTTCTTCGCGATCGTGCTCAGTGGAGCGTCCGCGCAACGCGTCAGCTCGGCCACCGCGACCTCCAGGATCCGTTCGCGGTTCCGCTGGGCGTCCGAGCGCTGGGGCCCTGCCTTCTTCTCCTGCACTCGTCCTCCCCGCGGGCGGCGTCCCGAACCCGTTCCTTGCTAAGCGGACAGCTGTCCGGTACGTTGGGTGCTAGTGGACAGTTGTCCGGTTAGCTCCACCATAGCGGCGAGCGAGCGGTTTTCGCCATGTACAGCGCCATCCCGGCGCCCTCCCCGCGGGTCCCCGACTCCGGTTCTCGACCGATTTCCCCGCACTCGCCTTTGTTGTTCTTCCTCGTCCGTGTGGATCGGATACGCGAAAGAAGGCTGATCATGACACCTTCGACGTCCAGCGCCATCACCTTGCACATCAACGGCGAGAAATATCCGCTGTCCATCGACCATCGCACCACCCTGCTCGACGCCCTGCGTGAACGCCTCGATCTGACCGGTACCAAGAAGGGCTGTGACCAGGGGCAATGCGGTGCCTGCACCGTCCTCGTCGACGGCCGCCGGGCGGTCTCCTGTCTGCAACTCGCGGTCGCGGCCGACGGGCGGGAGGTCACCACCATCGAGGGCGTGGCCGACGGTGACCTGCTGCACCCGGTGCAGCAGGCGTTCCTCGACCTCGACGGCTTCCAGTGCGGCTACTGCACACCGGGACAGATCTGCTCGGCGATCGCCGTCATCGAGGAGCACGCGGCCGGCTGGCCGAGCGCCGTCACCGACGACGTACGGCCCGAGGCGGGACCGCCACCCCTGACGCCGGAGGAGATCCGGGAGCGGATGAGCGGCAACCTCTGCCGCTGCGCCGCCTATGTGTCGATCGTCCAGGCCGTCGGCCGCGCGGCCGACGAGACCCGCGAGTCGCGCGGGACCCACCGGACCGAGGAGGCGGCGGTATGAGGGAGTTCGGCTACGAGCGCGCCTACGACGTCTCCGGGGCGGTCGCGCTGCTCGGCGACGACCCGGATGCCCGCTTCCTCGGCGGCGGCACCAACCTCGTCGACCTGATGAAGACCGGCATCGAGCGGCCCGCCCGGCTCGTCGACATCCGTGAGCTGCCCCTCGACCGCGTCGAGCCGGCCGAGGACGGCGGGCTGCGCATCGGCGCGACCGTCACCAACAGCGACCTCGCCGCCCACCCCGAGGTCCGCCGCCGCTACCCGGTGCTGACACAGGCGGTGCTGGCCGGCGCCTCGGGCCAGCTGCGCAACATGGCGACCGTCGGCGGCAACCTGCTCCAGCGCACGCGCTGCGGCTACTTCGCCGACGTGACCCAGCCCTGCAACAAGCGTGTCCCCGGAAGCGGCTGCCCCGCCATCGACGGCGAGCACCACAACCACGCCGTCCTCGGCGCCTCCGAGGCGTGCGTGGCCACCCACCCCTCGGACATGGCGGTCGCGCTGGTCGCCCTGGACGCCGTCGTCTCGTACGAGACGACCGCGGGACAGGGGGAGTTGCCGCTCGCCGAGCTGTACCGGCCCGTGGGTGACACCCCGCATCTGGAGACCGCTCTGCCGCCGGGCGCGCTGATCACGGCCGTGACCCTGCCGCCCGCCCCGGTCGCCGCACGCTCCCGCTACCGCAAGGTGCGCGAGCGCGCCTCGTACGCCTTCGCGATCGGCTCGGTCGCCGCGGCGCTGGACGTCGAGGACGGGACCGTGCGCGAGGCGCGCCTGGCGTTCGGCGCGGTCGCCTCCCGGCCGTGGCGGGCGCGGAAGGCCGAGCGGCTGCTGACCGGAGCCCCGGCCGACGCCGAGACCTTCGCCGCCGCGGCGGACGCCGAACTGGCCGCGGCCCGGCCCCTTCCGCACAACCGATACAAGGTCACCCTGATGCGCAACCTCGTGGTGGCCGTGCTGACCGGACTCGCCGAGGAGGCCGACGCCCGATGACCACCGTCACCCGCCGGACGTCCTCCGTCGGCACACCCCACACCCGTGTCGAGGGCCGGGACAAGGTCACCGGTGCCGCCCGCTACGCCGGGGAGATTCCTTTCCCCGAACTCGCCCACGGCTGGCTGGCGTTGTCCACCGTCGCGCGCGGGCGCATCCGTGCGCTGGAGGCCGACCCCGTCCTCGCCATGCCCGGCGTCGTCACCGTCCTGCACCACGGCAACGCGCCACGCCTCGACACCGACCACATCGGCCTGCTGGGCGTCCCGCCCGACCCGTCGGCCGCGCTCTTCCAGAACGACCGGGTGCCGCACGTCGGCTGGCCGGTGGCCTTGGTCGTCGCCGAGACGTCGGAGCAGGCCCGGGAGGCCGCCGAGGCACTGGTCGTGCACTACGAGCAGGAGCCGCACGAGGTCGCCTTCTCCGCGGACCACCCCGGCGCCCACCCGTTGGAGGGCCACATGCCGGCCGTGACCACCAAGGGCGAACTGGAGCCGGAACTCGCCGCGTCCGCCGTCGTCGTGGACGCCGAGTACACCACGCCGGAGGAGCACCACAGCCCGATGGAGCCGCACGCGGCGACCGCCCGCTGGGACGGCGGACGGCTCGACGTCTTCGACTCCAACCAGGGCGCCACCTGGGTCCAGGACAGCCTCGCGAAGATCTTCTCCCTCGACCCGGGCGCCGTCCGCGTCCGTTCCGATCACGTGGGCGGCGGATTCGGCAGCAAGGGCGTGCGCGCCCACCAGGTGGCCGCGGTGATGGCCGCCACCGCCCTCCAGCGCCCGGTCAGGGTGGTGCTGACCCGCCGCCAGATGTTCACCCTGGCCGGCCACCGCAGCCCCACCACCCAGCGGGTCCGGCTCGGCGCGGACGCCGACGGACGGCTGCGGGCCCTGGAGCACCGCTCCCTCAACCACACCTCGACGGTGTTCGACTACGTCGAGCCCAGTGCCGGGGTCGCCCGGGTGATGTACGACGCCGACGCACACCGCACCGCGAACGAGGTCGTCCGCCTCGATGTGCCGACCCCGACCTGGATGCGCGCCCCGGGCGAGGCGCCGGGGTCCTTCGCTCTGGAGTCGGCGCTGGACGAACTCGCCGAGAAGTGCGGCCTCGACCCCATCGCCCTGCGCGCCCGCAACGAACCCGCGGCGGGCCCGGTCTCCGGACTGCCCTTCAGCAGCCGCAACCTGCTCGTCTGCTTCGAGGAGGGCGCCCGCCGCTTCGGCTGGGCGGACCGTGACCCACGCCCGGGAGTGCGCCGGGACGGACGGTGGCTGATCGGCACCGGCACGGCGGCGGCCTCCTTCTTCGCCGGGGCCGCGCCCTCGTCGGCGGCGATCACGGCGGAGGCGGACGGCACCTTCACCGTGCGCACCGCCGCCGCGGACATTGGCACCGGAGCCCGTACCGCGCTCACCCTGATCGCGGCCGACGCGCTCGACGTGCCGCCGGACCGGGTCCGGGTACGGATCGGGGACAGCGACTTCGGGCCGGCGATGATCGCCGGAGGTTCCATGGGCACCCGCTCCTGGGCCTGGTCGATCAAGCTGGCCGCGGCCGAGCTGCGCGAGCGGCTGGCCCCGGGCGCGGACATCCCGCCGGAGGGCGTCACCGTACGGTCGGACACCGCCGCGGCCCTGGGCGCCCTGCCCCAGCGGGAACGGCATTCCTTCGGGGCGCAGTTCGCCGAGGTCGCCGTGGACCCCGCCACCGGCGAGGTGCGTGTCCGGCGCATGCTCGGCATCTTCGCCGCGGGCCGGATCGTCAACCCGCTGACCGCACGCAACCAGCTCGTCGGCGGCATGATCTGGGGCATCTCCATGGCACTGCACGAGGAAGCCTTCCGCGACCGGGCTTCCGGCAGCAACGTCGGCGCCGACCTCGCGGGCTACCACGTCGCCGCCCACGCGGACGTGCCCCACGTCGAGGCGGACTGGGTGGACGACCCCGACCCGGACGACCCTGTCGGCATCAAGGGCATCGGCGAGATCGGCATCGTGGGCGCGGCGGCCGCCGTCGCCAACGCCGTGTGGCACGCGACGGGCGTGCGCCACCGTGACCTGCCGATCCGGCCCGACCGCGTCCTGCCGGCGGCGACGGATGCTTGACATCGCGGAGGAACTCGACCGCTGGGCGGCGGAGGGCCGCGACTTCGCCGTGGCCACCGTCATCTCGGTGAGCGGCAGCGCTCCCCGCGCGCCCGGCGCTGCCCTGGCCGTCGACACCGAGGGCACGGTCATCGGCTCGGTCTCCGGCGGCTGCGTCGAAGGAGCGGTGTACGACCTGTGCGTCCAGTCCCTCCAGGACGGCGTGACGGTCGTCGAACGCTTCGGCTACAGCGACGAGGACGCCTTCGCCGTGGGCCTGACGTGCGGCGGTGCGATCGAGGTCCTGATCACGCCGGTCACCCGCGCGACCGCACTCGTCCGGGACGCGCTGAGGGCCGCGGCCACGGGCGGGCCGGTGGCTCTGGCACGGGTGACGAGCGGCCCGGAGGAGCTGCTGGGCGCCCCGTTGCTCGTCCACGAGGACGGGACGTACGAGACGCAAGCGCCCGGGGACGGGCACGGCGCATCGCACGACCCGTCACCGCGCCCACGCGCCCGCCTCGCGGCCGCGGCGCACACCATGCTCACCGAGGGCCGCACCGGCTCGCTCGAACTTCCGGGGCTCACCCTCTTCGTGGAGTCGGCGGTGCCCGCACCCCGCATGATCGTCTTCGGTGCGATCGACTTCGCCGCGGCCCTGGTCCGCGTCGGCAAGCTCCTCGGCCACCACGTCACGGTCTGCGACGCCCGCCCGGTCTTCGCCACCCGCGCCCGGCTGCCCGAGGCCGACGAGATCGTCGTCGACTGGCCGCACCGCTACCTCCGGCGGACCCGGACCGACGCGCGCACGGTCCTGTGCGTCCTCACGCACGACGCCAAGTTCGACGTACCCCTGCTCACGGAGGCCCTTCGGCTGCCAGTCGCGTACGTCGGCGCGATGGGGTCCCGCCGCACCCACGAGGAGCGCGAACGGCGGCTGCGGGAGGCCGGGCTCGGGGAGCGGGAGCTGGCCAGGCTGCGCTCACCGATCGGCCTGGACCTCGGCGCCCGTACGCCCGAGGAGACCGCCGTCTCGATCGCCGCCGAGATCATCGCGGCCCGGCGGGGCGGCACGGGCCTCCCGCTCACCGGGACGGGCACACCGATCCACCGGAGGGAGGCAGCGGTGGCGGCGTGACGGGACGAGTGACGGGTTCGGGCCGTCGTCCCCACGGCCTTGCCACGCCGGGAGGGCCGGGAGCGCGCTCAGGCGCCCTCGGCCTCCGCCTGCTTCTCCTGCAGCCGAGCCGCTTCCTTGCGCACCTCGGCCTGGGTGGCCCGCTCCTTGTCCAGCCACTCGGGCCGTTCCTGCCTCAGCGTCTCGATCTGCTCCGTGGTGAGCGGCTCGGTCACTCCGCCGCGCGCGAGGCCCGCGATGGAGACGCCCAGCCTCGCCGCGACCACCGGCCGCGGGTGCGGGCCGTCGCGCCGCAGGTCCCGCAGCCACTCGGGCGGGTCGGCCTGCAGCTCGTTCAGCTCGGCGCGCGAGACCATGCCCTCCTGGAACTCGGCGGGGGTGGCGGGGAGGTAGACACCCAGCTTCTTCGCCGCGGTCGCGGGCTTCATCGTCTGGGTGGTCTGGTGCGACTTCATGCAGTCCAGACTATCCGCCGGATACGAGACATCCGACCACAGCCGGTAACCTGGCGGCGTGACAGGCTCGGAAGCACCCTCCACGTTCCGGCTCGCGTACGTCCCTGGGGCGACACCCGGCAAGTGGGTGCGGATCTGGAACGAGCGCCGGCCGGACGTCTCCCTCTCGCTCCTCCCCGTGACGGCCGCCGAGGCATCCGATCTGTTGCGCGACGGTGGCGCCGACGCGGGGATCGTTCGGCTGCCCGTGGACCGTACGGTCTTCAGCGCGATCCCGCTCTACACCGAGACGACGGTCGTCGTGGTCCCCAAGGACCACGTCATCACGGCAGCGGACGAGGTGACCGTCGACGACCTCGCCGACGAGGTCGTCCTGCACCCCCTCGACGACGTCCTCGGCTGGGAGCGGCCGCCGGGGGAGGCCGCCTTCGAGCGCCCCGCCACCACCGCCGACGCGATCGACCTGGTCGCCGCGGGCATCGGCGTCCTGGCCGTCCCCCAGTCCCTGGCCCGCCTGCACCACCGCAAGGACCTCACCTACCGGCCCCTGGTGGACGCGCCCCAGTCGGGTGTGGCCCTGTCCTGGCCCGAGGACGCGCACACCGACCTGGTCGAGGACTTCATCGGCATCGTGCGCGGCCGGACCGTGAACAGCACCCGCGGCCGGGCCCAGCAGGACGCGCAGCCGAAGGAACAGCGCGGCACCGAGGCCACCGCGCGCCGTAAACCCGCGGCGCAGCAGTCCTCACGCTCCGGCGCCGCCAAAGGCACGTCCAGGGGCACCTCCCAAGGCGCCGGCAGAGGCACGCCCAAGGGCGCCCGCCGCGGTAAGCCCCGCCGCCGCTCCTAGCTGAGCCGGAGCCGCGTCAGGAGGTACGGGCCGAGTGCGTCAGCCAGGCGCACGCCGCCCGCGCTGTGAACTCCGACTGACCGCCCCGCACCAGCAGATCGGCGCTCGCGAACGCGGGGTCGTCCGCCTGGGCGGCGACGTAGGGGAGGGCGATGCAGCGCATCCCGGCCGCGTGGGCGGCGGCAGCGCCCGGCGCGGCGTCCTCGACCACCACGCAGTCCGCCGGGTTCGCCCCGAGGCGGCGGGCGGCCTCCAGGAACCGGGAGCGGACTTGCTGTGGGCGACCTCGTCGGCCGAGACGAGGGCGCGCAGCCGGGCGTCCAGGCCCGTACCGGCGAGGACCGCCGCGATGGCCTCGGGTGACGACCCCGACGCCACGGCCATCGGGACGCCCTCGGCGGCCAGCAAGTCCACGAACCCTCGCATCTCCGGGTAGGCGCGCGTGGAGGTCCGGGCGAGTTCGAGATGGTGCCGGTTCTTGGCCGCGAGCAGCTCGGCCGCCGGGGCGCGCAGACCGTAGCGCTCGTGCCAGTCGACGATCGTGTCCAGCGTGCTGATGCCGATGTGCCGCTCGTGCTCGGCCCAGGTGCACTCCGGCACGCCGCACTTGGCGAGGGTCAGCCGGCCTGCCTCGTAGTAGTTCGGCTCGCTGTCCACGAGTGTTCCGTCGAGATCGAAGATGACCGCGAGGTCGGCCGGATCGCTCATGGGGTCATGAAGTCGACGACTGGTGGCGCGCCGTCCGCCCGATCGACTCCACCAGCGGCAGCAGCCGGTGCGGGACCCGCTCGCGCAGCACCACCTCGGTGCGGGTCCGGACCACACCGGGCATGCTGATCAGCTTCTGGATCACGTCTTCGAGGTGCTCGTTGTCGCGGGCCACGACCCGCGTGAGCAGATCGCCGCCGCCCGTGATCGAGAACGCCTCGACGATCTCCGGTACGGCGGCCAGCGCGTCGCCCACCTCGTCCAGATGGCCCTGCGTGACCTCGATGTGCACGAAGGCCAGCACCGGGTGGCCGAGGGCGGCGGCGGAGAGCGCCGGTCCGGTGCCGGTGATCACGCCGGCCCGCTCCAGCCGGTCCAGCCGGGCCTGGAGGGTGCCCCGGGCGATTCCGAGGACGCGGGCGTACTCGCGCACGCTCGTGCGCGGCTGCTGCAGCAGCAGGCGCAGGATGCGGGTGTCCAGCTCGTCCACGGCCATGGCGCCGGCCTCCTCCCGTCGATCACGGCCGACTGTACCAATGGCCCCAACATGGGCCGTGCGGCCGTTTCGCCCGGACGTGGCTCGTTGGCCCCCGGTGGCTCGCCACCTGTGCTCGCGACTGGGCCGATGGACCAGTGAAGGGGAAGCAAATTGGGCCAGTGGTGGCAGTGATGCGGCCATGGGGGAGTCGATGGTGCTGCGGATTCCCGCGGCGCCCTTTTCAATGCCGTTGCGAAGCATGGGGGGCGGGCGGCAGCAGTGCTGAAGGGGTGTTCGTGGCCGGACCCGGGACAGACGCGGCTGCGCTTCGCCGCGCGGGCCGTACTCGGGATCGGCTCGCGGTCGTCGTCCGCAGGCTCGCCGGTCACTCCCTCGTCGGGGCCGTCACGGGGGCCTGGCCGCGTTGCTCGCCCTGTTCACCGTCACGGGCGCCACCGTGCGCGGGCAGGCGGTCAACACCGCGCTGCTTCCGGCCGTCGGGCTGCCGGTCCTGACCGCCGCGGCCGTTCTGCACGACCATCCGCTCGCCTGTGATCTCATCTTCCTCGCCGATGTGACCTGGGCGGCCACGCCCGCCAGTGGGAGCGCGCGGGTACAGCCTCGGCGTGTTCGCGTTCATGACCCGCGTGGCGCATCCGCCACGGCCAGTCATGGTCCCATTTAACCCAGTTTGCCCGAAGAGTCCCGTGTCGCCCAAGTGGTCTAGATCAGAGGCGTTTCGCAGGTCAGGTCCTTGGGATTCAGGTGCGTCGACGCTGTTGGTCGGCCGCCGTGAGCCGCCTCCTTGAACGCCTCGGCCGGGTGCCTGACGTGCGCCGGCCCACACCGGAGCGCCTCGCCTTGCCGCGGTCGCCACCACGACGTGCTGCCGACACCGTCGTGACGCGGGGCGGCGATCACCGGCTCTTCCTTCTGTCCGTCTCCTCTCCGTTCTCTTCGTCTTCTTCGTATTCCTCCTCTTCGTCCTCGTCCCGCTCCTCGTCCCGCTCCTCGTCCCGCTCCTCGTCCTCGCCTTCGTCTTCGCCTT
>NZ_JBSFCI010000045.1:0-50067 GCF_053593375.1 Streptomyces sp. NPDC002309
TGGATGAGGTGTGCGAGTGCGCGGGGGTCGCGGGTGGTGTCGCGGTCGGCGAGGACGACGCGGGCGCCCGAGGTGAGGGGGACGTAGATTTCCAGGGTGTGGATGTCGAAGGCGACTGTGGTCACGGCGACGAGGGTGTCGTCGGTGTCCAGTGTCAGGTGTGTGCGCAGGGCGGCTGTGAAGTTGCCGAGTGCGTGGTGGGAGACGACCACGCCCTTGGGGCGGCCGGTGGAGCCGGAGGTGTAGATGACGTAGGCGGGGTGGGCGGGAAGCAGTGCCGTGCCGCGGTCGGTGTCGGTCAGGTTTTCGTGGCGGAGGTGTGAGATCGCCTCGGTGGTCTCCGGGGTGTCCAGGACCAGTCGTGCGGTGTCTTCGGGCAGTGCGGGCGCGATCGCCGCGGTGGTCACCACCAGCGCCGGTGCGGCGTCCGCCAGCACGTAGGCGATCCGGTCGGCCGGATGACCGGCATCGACGGGCACGTACGCCGCCCCCGCCTTCAAGACCGCCAACAGGGCGACCACCAGGTCGACCGAGCGGTCCATCAGTACGGCGACCCGGCCCTCCGGCCCCACCCCCCTGGTGACCAGCAGTCGCGCCAGGCGGTTCGCCCGGGCGTTCAGCTCCGCGTACGTGAGCTGGGTGTCCTCGAACACCACGGCGGTCGCGTCCGGCGTGAGCGCGGCCTGAGCCTCGAACAGCTCGGGAAGGGTCGCGGCGGGAACGTCCCGGGCGGTGTCGTTCCACTCCACCAGCGTGCGCCGGTGTTCGACCGTGGTGGCCAGACCCAGCCGGGCGACCGGCGAATCGGGCTCCAGACGGGCCAGGGACGTGAGCAGATGAAGGAACCGCGCCTGGTGGGCGGCGTTCTCCTCTTCGGTGTAGAGCGCGGGGTTGGCCAGGAAGTCCACCCGCAGACCCGCGTCCCGCTCGTAGACGAGGATCGTCAGGTCGTCCACCGCACCGTTCGCCAGGTAGGTGCGCGCGGTGGTCTCGCATCGCCCGAACCGGGGCATCGTGCGGTCATCGGGAAGGAAGTTGATGACGGGGCCGTACATGCGACCGTCCGTACGGGCGATCTTCAGGTCGCGACGCAGGTGTTCGTAGCGGTAGCGCTGGTGCTGCAGGACCCCCCGGCTCCGTGCGGACGCCTCACGGGCCAGCTCACGCACGCTCATGCCCGGCGCGACGGGCAGACGCAGCGGCAGCGCCTGAGCCATGCTCGCCAACGACCCGCGCAGACGGGAGCCCTTGCGTGCCGTGACGGTGAGCCCCAGCACGACCTCCTGCGCCTGCGCCATCCGATGCACGTAGAGCCCGGCGGCCCCGATCAGCAGGGCGGGCAGGGCGACGCCCGACGCGCGGGCCAGCTGTCGGAGCGACTGCGCGACCTCGGCCGAGGCCACGGCGGTCCGGCGGTGAGACGTACGGGACGCGAACGCCGTCCGCGAGGCCAGGGTGACGGCCTCGGGCGCGTCCCCCATCTGCTCCGCCCAGTAAGCCCGGTCCTGTGCGAACTTCTCACTCGCGCGGTACGACTCGTCGTCGGCCACGATCTCGTCGAGGGTGGCGAACGGCGTGAACGGGCAGTCCTTCCCGTCCTCCAGGGCGGTGTAGATCTCCGCCACCCGGTTCAGCCACACCGAGTATCCGATGCCGTCCAGGGCGATGTGATGGGCCGCCAGATACACCACGGTCCTGTCCTCGCCCACCAGCAGCGCGGCGAGAGCCCAGATCCGGCCGTCCTCGAGATCGGCGGGGCGGGCCGCCTCGGCACGCATCCACGCCTCCGCGGCCGCCACCGGCTCAGGCTCCTGCCGCAGGTCGATCACGGGCAACCGGAAGTCGAGCGGGGCGTCGACCACCTGCCACGGCCCGTCGCCGGTCTGCCCGAACCGCGCACGCAGCAGCTCGGTCTCGGCCACCGCCTGGCGGAACGCCTTCTCCAGCAAGGGGAGCCGCAGAGTACCGGCGATGTCCAGGTAGTCCGCCATGTTCTGGGCCGGGCTCTCCGGATCCAGTGCCTGGGCGTACCAGATGCCTTCCTGAGCCGCGGTCAGGGCCTTTGTGGCGTGGTTCGGCATATCGAAATGTCCCGTGTACTCGGTATCCAGCGAGGAATCGGCAAAAGGTCCTGCGCCGCGCGGACTCGGCATCCGTCGGTGAGGAATGTGGCTGACACACCCTCTTCGGTTCCCGGAAGCCTGGCAGTGGGCGCGGTGCCATGCTGGATCACCCCGGTGGCGACCAGCGAAGTCTCATAACCGTGGCCGATTATGTGATGAGTTCGCCGATATCGGACGA
The DNA here is from genome assembly GCF_053593375.1 of Streptomyces sp. NPDC002309. NCBI lineage: Bacteria > Bacillati > Actinomycetota > Actinomycetes > Kitasatosporales > Streptomycetaceae > Streptomyces > Streptomyces sp. NPDC002309. The sequence goes on from NZ_JBSFCI010000045.1 coordinate 2,302, forward strand.
AAAGGTTCTCCGCTGCCTTGAATGCGGCCTGGGTGAACAGTTCGGTGCCCGACAGGTCACCCCGGGACGCACATCGGCCCAGGTCCGGGCCCGGGCGGCGGATCGGGGATCCGTCTCAGGGCTCACGTCCGGGTGGTGCGGAGGTCGGTCGGCGAAGAAGTGAAGGAAAGCGCGTGCGGCGGTCCCTGCCCGGGGGCTGATCGCCCCCGGGTGCGGTCCGCCGGAATCCGGCGGACCGCGAAAACCGCTGTGCTCAGTTGCCGCCCATGGCGTCGACCAGGCTCTGGGGTCGCATGTCGGTCCAGGTGCGCTCGATGTAATCCAGGCAGTCCTGCCGTGGAGCCTCGCCGAACGCGATCTCCCAGCCCCCGGGCACATCGACAAAGGTCGGCCAGAGCGAGTACTGCTTCTCCGAGTTGACCAGCACCAGGTAAGTAGCTTCTTGGTCCTCGAACGGGTTCGTCACGTTAGGGCTTTCTGCACTCATTGCTTCATTGCTTGTGTTCTTGGTGAACTTGACTCAGAGGGGAGTACAACCGCCCCAAGTGAACAGGAAGGTACTCCGGGTCGGCTTTAGGATGATCTTGCCGTGGCCGGTAAGCCCGGTCTTCGCACTTGAGCGGCACATCTCGCCGATGTGTTGACTACCTGTCACACCGTGTGATGTGCACGGTGGTACGGCTCCGGGACGCGGGACGCCGCGACGTCGCCGGCGCGTGCTGCCCGAGGTGGAGGTGCCGGGCGTCGACGGGACGGACCCGGCCCCGGACCGAGTGCCCGCCGGGTCGCGACACACCGTCGGACCTCGACGGCGACAACGTGGCAGCGCCCTTGCGGTGGCAGCACCCTTTTCACAGGTTGTTAGCCCGTTGTCACCCTGACTCACCCCAACCGTTAGGTCTCCGACGGATCATGGCAGGCGATACGGAGGTGCCGCCGGGGAGGCCGCCGACTGGCGTGCCCGTCCCTCAACAGGCCTCGGCTGCCGCACCCGACCGAAGTCAGCGACGTTCGGATGACCGGACATTCACCCGCTGGCCCCGGACTGTCCGCACGTCTCGTGAGTGAGGCGACACCCACGCGGATCCGCACCACGGTCCGACCAGACGCCAGAGCAAGGACGCAAACATGACGAACCCGTTTGAGGATCAGGACGCCCAGTACCTCGTGCTGGTCAACACGGAGAAGCAGTACTCGCTCTGGCCGACCTTCGTCGAGGTCCCCCAGGGTTGGGAGACCGCCTTCGGTGAGGCCCCGCGACAGGACTGCCTGGACTACATCGAGAAGACGTGGACCGACATGCGTCCCCAGAGCCTGGTCGACGCCATGGGCGGCAACTGAGCCGGAGCCCGGACCACGGTCCGCCGGCGATCCGGCGGACCGTGTCGGGGGCTCGACCGGAGCCGCCGCCGGGCACGCCACGGTGCTCAACGAGGGCCTGTGGGCCCCACCGTCTCCAGGTCCGAGGAACTACTGATCCCTCCATGCGCTCTCCAAGGCAAAGCACTCGCCACCGGCTGCCACGACAGTTCCGACTCGTCTGGGCCGCCGTGACCGTCTCGAGCATCGGCGACGGTATGCGACTGGTCGCCCTTCCCCTGCTCACCGCCCGCCTCACGGACGACGCCCGGTTGGTCGGACTGGTGGCCTTCGCCGGACAGCTTCCCTGGCTGCTGGTCAGCCTCGCCTCCGGCGTCCTCGCCGACAGGTTCGAGCGCCGCCGTCTCCTGTGCCTCGTCGACACGGCACGAGCGGCCGTCATGGCCGGCCTCGTGGTCCTCACGATGCTCGACGGCCTGTCCGTGCTGCTGCTGGCCGGTGTCGCCTTCCTGCTGGGCTGCGGCCAGACTCTCTACAACGGAGCCTGGTCCGGCATGGTGCCCTCCCTGGTGCCACCCGAAGGACTGACCAAGGCGAACTCGTACCTTCAGATCACCGTGCTGTTCGCCGGCCCGCTGCTGGGGACCCCGCTGGGTGCGGTGCTCTTCGGGGTCGCCCCCGCGCTCCCGCTCGCCGTCGACGCGCTGTCGTTCGTGTGCGCCGCGGTACTGGTCATGCTGTTGACAGGCGGAACACGGGCCGTCCCCGAGAAGAGCGTTCCCGCGCGGCGGTCACTGCGCCAAGACGCTCTGCAAGGACTTGTCTGGCTGTGGCGGCACAGCCAGATGCGCCGACTGTGCGCGGTCTCCGCCGTGAACAACCTCGTGGTGGTCGGTCTCATGTCCGTCCTCGTCCTGTTCGCTCAGCAGAGACTCGAACTGGGAAACTCGGGCTACGCGGTGCTGGTGGCGGCCTTCGCGGTCGGAGGCCTCGCCGGAGTGCCGCTCGCACCTCGCCTGGAGAAGCGGATCGGCGCGGTGCGGCTGCTGCGGCTCGGCATGCTGATCACCGGTGTCCTCTGCGCGGGCATGGGCATGGCCGGGTCGGTCCTGGTGGGGATGCTGGTCATCGCCGGGTACGGCGCGGTGAGTCTGGTCTGGGCCGTCACCGCGGTGTCGCTTCGGCAGTCGCAGGTTCCGGCCGAGTTGCTGGGCAGGGTCACCATGGCCTTCCAGATGGCTTCCGTGAGCGCGGGAGCCCTGGGGGCGCTGCTGGCGGGACTGGTCTACCAGGGCGTCGGTCCCCAGGCCCCCTTCTTCACCGGGGCGGCACTGCTCTGCCTTGCCGGTGTCTTCCTCTATCGCGCTCCCGCCGACGCCCCGGTGGAGGCGACGGCCGCGGCGCCGTCCCGGCGGACGAGCCCGGCTCCTCCTGAGTGAGGGCGGTGGTGAGGCGCTGTCACTTCGCAGCGAGGCTTGCGTCGGTTCCACGGGGCCGGATGGTACAAGCGGGGGCATGACCGACGAGTTCATCCTCCTGCCCCTCCGTCCGGGCCGTGCCCGATGACCGCGGGCGTCGACACCCCGGACCGCCGCGGCCGCACCGGGCTCGACCGGACCGGCCGCGACCTGACCCGGAACCCGCGTGTGAAGGTGCGGGACGTGAAACTGCTCTCCAGCCACTGGTACGTGGAGCGCACGACCACCTTCGACTTCCGCCGCACCGACGGCACCTGGAGCACCCAGGAGCGTGAGACGCACGACCGCGGCAACGGCGCCACGATGCTGCTGTACGACACCACCCGCGGGACCGTGCTGCTCACCCGCCAGTTCCGCTTCCCGGTGTATGTGAACGGGCACCCCGACGGCATGCTGATCGAGACGCCCGGCGGGGTGCTCGACGACGCCGACGAGCACCCGGAGGAGGCCGTGCGGCGCGAGGTGACCGAGGAGACCGGCCACACCATCGACGCCGTTCAGCATGTCTTCGACATCTATATGAGCCCCGGCTCGGTCACCGAACGCGTCAGCTTCTACGCCGCCGCCTACGGGCCTTCGACCCGCACCCACGAGGGCGGCGGGCTGGGTGAGGAGGGCGAGGACATCGAGATCCTCGAACTGCCCTTCCGCAGGGCCCTGGAGATGATCCGCACCGGAGAGATCGCCGACGCCAAGACGGTCATGCTGCTGCAATGGGCCGCCCTGGAAGGGCCGTTCGCCGAGCGCTAGCCGCCCTGTCCTCGACGTGAAGTGCGCTTCGCCCTGATGGCTCCCGTTCGTGCCCTGGACAACCGGGAACGAACGGGAGGTATCGCCATGAAGTACCGCGCCATCGGCACCGTTCGCTGGAGGGGAGCCTCGGGGCGCTGGAGCCGGGGCTGACGGTGGAGCCACGGGTCCGGCTGGACGGCGCGCGCCGACGTCAGGGCCGTACCAGGAGCTGGAAGTCGAAGGAGTACCGGGAGGCGCGGTAGAGGTGCGTCCCGTACTCCACGGCGCGGCCGGTGTCGTCGTAGGCCGTGCGCTGCATGGTGAGGAGTGCGGCGCCCTCCCTCTCGTCGAGGCGGGCGGCCTCCTCGGCGGTGGCACCGCGGGCGCCGATGGTCTGGCGGGCGCTGTGCAGGGTGACGCCGGTGGAGCGCAGCACGCGGTACAGGCCGGTGGTCTCCAGTCGGCCGGTGTCCGGCGGGAGCAGGCCCGCGGGCAGGTAGTTGCACAGGAACGCCACGGGGTGGCCGTGGGTGAGGCGGAGCCGTTCCAGGACGGTGACCTCGCCGCCCTCGGGCAGGGCGAGGGCCGCCGCGACGTCCGCGGCGGCCGGCGCGGTCTCGTTGCGGACCACCTCGGTGGTGGGCTGCTGTCCGGCCGCCTCCAGGTCGTCGTAGAGGCTGCTCAGCTCCAGCGGGCGTCTCACCTTGCTGTGCACGACCTGGGTGCCGACGCCCCGGCGGCGCACCAGCAGGCCCTTGTCGACCAGGGACTGGATGGCCTGGCGGACCGTGGGCCGGGACAGGCCGAGGCGCACCGACAGGTCGATCTCGTTGCCCAACTGGTTGCCCGGAGTCAGCGTTCCGTGCTCGATGGCCGCCTCCAACTGCTGGGCGAGCTGGTGGTAGAGCGGCACGGGGCTGGTGCGGTCGAGTGCGAAGTGCACGGCGGCGAGCCCGGAGACAGTACGTGTCATGGCGTCCCTCCCGGCCCCCACCGTAGCAGTTTGTTCTAACATTAGGACCTGCTTGTGAAATGATGTCTTAACAAAGTATTGACAGTGGGCGTGCCAAGGGATTTGATCCCGTCCCAACGACAGCCTTTCCCTCCATCGCTCAGTGAGGTGCAGGAAAGATGGACCGCTCTCGCACGATCACCTCCGCCCTGGCCGTGGCAGCGGCGGCCGCCCTGGTCCTCGCCGGCTGCTCCAGCGGTTCCGGCGGCAAGAAGGCCGAGGAGGGAGCGGACGGCGCCTCGGCGGGCAAGGCCGACACGCCCCGCATGACGGTCGCCCTGGTCACCCACCAGGCCCCCGGAGACACCTTCTGGGACATCGTGCGCAAGGGAGCCGAGGCCGCCGCCGCGAAGGACAACGTCAAGCTCGTCTACTCCGCCGACCCCAACGCCGGCAGCCAGGCCAACCTGGTCCAGAACGCCATCGACCAGAAGGTCGACGGCATCGCCGTCACCCTCGCCAAGCCGGACGCGCTCAAGGACGTCCTCGGCAAGGCCGCGCAGGCCGGGATACCGGTCGTCGGCCTCAACTCCGGTCTGAGCGACTGGAAGCAGCTCGGCCTGATGGAGTTCTTCGGCCAGGACGAGACCGTGGCCGGCGAGGCACTCGGCAAGCGGCTCAACGAGGAGGGCGCGAAGAACGCCGTCTGCGTGATCCAGGAGCAGGGCAACATCGGTCTCACCCAGCGCTGCGACGGCGTGAAGAAGACGTTCGAGGGCACCACGCAGACCCTCAACGTCAACGGCACCGACATGCCCTCGGTGAAGTCGACGATCACCGCCAAGCTCAAGCAGGACGCGGCCATCGACTACGTCGTCGCCCTGGGCGCGCCCTTCGCGATGACCGCCGTGCAGTCGGTGTCCGAGGCCGGCAGCGAGGCGAAGGTCGCCACCTTCGACCTGAACAAGGACCTGACCGGCGCCATCGAGCGCGGCGACATCCAGTTCGCCGTCGACCAGCAGCCCTACCTCCAGGGGTACCTGGCGGTCGACGGGCTGTGGCTCTACGAGAACAACGGCAACTACAGCGGTGGCGGCGAGCAGCCCGTGCTGACCGGCCCGGCCTTCGTCGACAAGTCCAACGTCGCCCGGATCGCGGAGTTCGCCGCGAAGGGGACCCGGTGATGGGCATGGCCCAGCAGGCGGCGCCGGCGGTGGCGACACCGCCGGACCCCGGCGCCGAGCCGGCCGACGGACGCACCCGGCAGCGACCGCTGGTCGTGCGGCTGCTCGCCCGGCCCGAGGTCGGCGTCTTCCTCGGCGCCGCAGCCGTGTTCGTCTTCTTCCTGATCGCCGCGCCCTCGCTCCGCCAGGGCGGCTCGATGGCCACGGTCCTCTACCAGGCGTCGACCATCGGCATCATGGCGCTGCCCGTGGCCCTGCTGATGATCGGCGGCGAGTTCGACCTGTCGGCCGGCGTCGCCGTCGTCACCTCGGCGCTCACCGCGGCCATGCTCAGCTACCAGCTGACCCTGAACGTGTGGACGGGCGTGATCGTCGCGCTCGTGGTGTCGGTCGGCGTCGGCGCGTTCAACGGCTGGGTGCTGGTGAGGACCGGGTTGCCGAGCTTCCTCGTGACCCTCGGGACGTTCATGATCCTGCAGGGCGTGAACCTCGCCGTCACCAAGCTCGTCACCGGCAACGTCGCCACCGACGACATCAGCACCATCGACGGCTTCGAGCAGGCCAGGACCCTCTTCGCCTCGTCCTTCGACGTCGGCGGCGTCCAGGTGAAGATCACCGTGGTGTGGTGGCTCGTCTTCGCGGCGCTGGCCACGTGGGTGCTGCTGCGGACCAAGTACGGCAACTGGATCTTCGCCGTCGGCGGCAACAAGGAGAGCGCGCGGGCGGTCGGTGTCCCGGTGACCTTCACCAAGATCACCCTGTTCATGCTGGTCGGCTTCGGCGCCTGGTTCGTCGGCATGCACCAGCTCTTCTCCTTCAACACCGTGCAGTCCGGCGAGGGCGTCGGCCAGGAGCTGATCTACATCGCCGCGGCCGTCATCGGCGGCTGCCTCCTGACCGGCGGCCACGGCTCCGCCATCGGCCCGGTCTTCGGCGCCTTCATGTTCGGCATGGTCCAGCAGGGCATCGTCTACGCGGGATGGAACCCCGACTGGTTCAAGGCGTTCCTCGGTGTGATGCTGCTCGGTGCCGTCCTCATCAATCTGTGGGTGCAGCGCACCGCGACCCGGAGGTGACCGCCATGACCAGCACCCACGGACCAGCGGTCCAGGACGCCGCGCCCCAGGGCGCCGGGGCCCTCGTCGAACTGCGCGGCGCGGGCAAGTCCTACGGCAACATCCGCGCCCTGCACGGCGTCGACCTCGCCGTCCACGCCGGCAAGGTCACCTGCGTCCTCGGCGACAACGGCGCGGGCAAGTCCACCCTCATCAAGATCGTCTCCGGGCTGCACCGGCACACCGAGGGCGAGTTCCTCGTGGACGGCGAGCCGGTGCGCTTCGGCACCCCGCGCGAGGCCCTCGACAAGGGCATCGCCGCCGTCTACCAGGACCTCGCGACGGTCCCGCTGATGCCCGTCTGGCGGAACTTCTTCCTCGGCTCCGAGCTCACCAAGGGGCCCTGGCCGGTTCGCCGCCTCGACATCGCCCGGATGAAGCGGACCGCCGACGAGGAACTGCGCGCCATGGGCATCGTCCTCGACGACCTGGAGCAGCCCATCGGCACGCTGTCCGGCGGCCAGCGCCAGTGCGTGGCCATCGCCCGCGCCGTGCACTTCGGCGCCCGCGTGCTCATCCTGGACGAGCCGACGGCGGCCCTCGGCGTCAAGCAGTCCGGCGTGGTTCTGAAGTACATCGCCGCCGCCCGCGACCGTGGCCTCGGCGTCATCTTCATCACCCACAATCCCCATCACGCGTACATGGTCGGCGACCACTTCAGCGTGCTGCGCCTCGGCACCCTCGAACTGAGCGCCGACCGCAGCGAGGTGAGCCTGGAGGAGCTGACCCACCACATGGCCGGCGGCACGGAACTCGCCGCGCTCAAGCACGAGCTGGCGCAGGTGCGGGGCGTCGACGTGGAGGAACTGCCCGAGGCCGATGACCTCTCCGGGCCGCCCTCCAAGGAGACCCCGGCCTCCTCCGCCTCTCCGGCCTCCTCTTCCGAAGGGACCACCTGACATGGCCGACACCCCCGCCCTCGACCGCATCCGCGTCGGCTCGGCGCCCGACTCCTGGGGCGTCTGGTTCCCCGACGACCCCCGGCAGGTGCCCTGGGTTCGCTTCCTGGACGAGGTCGCCGAGGCCGGCTACTCATGGATCGAGCTGGGCCCCTACGGCTATCTGCCGACCGACCCGGCCCGGCTCACCGACGAGGTGGAGAAGCGCGGCCTGAAGGTGTCGGCCGGCACCGTCTTCACCGGCCTGCACCGCGGCCCGTCCGTCTGGGACGCCACCTGGGAGCACGTCAGCGAGGTCGCCGCCCTCACCCAGGCGATGGGCGCCCGGCACCTCGTGGTCATCCCGTCGTTCTGGCGGGACGACAAGACCGCCGAGATCCTGGAGGCGCCGGAACTGACCGGCGAGCAGTGGGCGCACCTGACCAAGGGCATGGAACGCCTCGGGCACGAGGTCAAGGAGACCTACGGCCTCGACATCGTCGTGCACCCGCACGCCGACACCCACATCGACACCGAGGAGCACGTCGAGCGCTTCCTCGACTCCACCGACTCCGGGCTGGTCCGACTCTGCCTGGACACCGGGCACTACGCCTACTGCGGCGGCGACAGCGTCAAGCTGATCGAGACGTACGGCGAGCGCATCGGCTATCTGCACCTCAAGCAGGTCGACCCGGAGATCCTCGCCGACGTCGTCGCGAACGAGGTGCCGTTCGGGCCGGCCGTGCAGCGCGGCGTGATGTGCGAGCCGCCGTCCGGGGTGCCGGAGCTCGGGCCGGTGCTCACCGCCGCCCAGAAGCTGGGCGTGGACCTGTTCGCGATCGTCGAGCAGGACATGTACCCCTGCGAGCCGGACAAGCCGCTGCCGATCGCGGTGCGCACCCGCAAGTTCCTGCGGTCCTGCGGAGCCTGACGGCCACCGGAGGCGGTCCTGCGGGCTTGACAGCACCGGAGGCGGTCCGCGGAGACCGGGGGCCCGCCCGGAGGCGGGTCCGCGGCGCGGGTGGGTCACCCCTCGTCCGCGGGCTGCCTCCGCCCCCGCACCACCAGCACCCCGCCCACCACGGCGAGCACGAACCCGGCGGCCGCCGCGCCGATCGGGACGGTGCGGCCGACCGCGCGCAACTGGGCGCCGTCCGCCTTCGCCTTGTCCACCGCGAACCTCTGCGTGGCCGGGGTGTGGCTGAGCTTCTCCACGTCCAGCAGGACCACGGCGTCCTTTTCGGCGCCGGGCGCGCGCAGGGTCTGACGGGGACCCAGCTGGGCGTACAGGACACGGCCCGTGGGCTGGTCGACGACCAGCTTGATGCCGTGGTTGGAGTACCACTCCTCGGCGAAGACCTGGGAGGCCTCGGGCCGTCCGACGAGGGCGCCGGGGACCTGGCGGGTGCCGACCTTGGTGGGCGGCACGGTGCCGGTGAAGACGTACCCCCGGTAGCCGCGGACCTTCTCGGTGCCCCGGTAGGAGAGGGTGACCGCCGAGCCCAGCTGGCTGTCCCACCAGCGGTAGGAGCGCTTCTGCACGTCGAACGGGAACTTCAGATAGGCCTCGCCCTCGTGGTACGGCTGCTCCTCGCAGCAGTGCGCGGGCCGGTTGCTGGTGCGGTCGGTGACCCAGCGGGCGGTGGAGAAGTCCAGCGCGTCGTGCGGGTCCGCCGCGGGCAGCGACTTGTCCGTGTCGACCGTGGTCACCACGTCCCACACGGCGCGGCCGCTGCGTTCGCTGTCGGCGACGTCGCCGCGCACCCGCTGGGTGACGGTCACGGTCCGGTCGTGGAGCGTCTCTGTCTCCGCGACGTCGAAATAGCTGCCCGTGCCCTTGTAGACGGCGGTCACATCGATGTCGACCGGGGTCACCGCCGCACGTGGTGTGACGTACCACACCAGCATCGGCGCGAGGACGAGCAGGAAGACACCCAGGCCCAGCAGGACCAGGGAGAGGGGCGAGGCGCTACGGCGCATCCGGCACTCCAGGGCTTGGCTGCCCCGGGACCGTAGGCCCTGACGCGGCGCCGCGTCTACGCACCCGCGTGACAAACCGGTTGCGTGCCGCGCTCATGGACACGCCAAAATGGCGCACACCCGCGCCGACCCCGGAGGCCCCGTGATCCACCGCACCCTGGCCGAGTCCGACCTCGACCGTATCGGCGCGCTGCTGCCCACCGGCGAGGTGGGCGTCTGGGCGGACGCGGACCTCTTCCGCGAGCGGCTCGCCACGGGGGAGTACCGGCCGGAGTGGACCTGGGTCGCCGAGGAGGCCGGTGAGCCGCGGGCCGTGGCGGTGTGGTGGGGCAACCCCGGTGACGAACGGCCCGGCGCGCTCGACACTCTGAACGCCGTCACGTCCCCGGCCCGCACCGACGTCGTCGCCGGGCTCCTCGACGCCGCCCACGCCGCCTTCGGGGGGACCCCGCCGGAATTCCACCTCCTGCTCCCCGTCGACTGGCGGGAGCGGCCGGACGTCGTCGCCGGCCTCGGCTGGCGGCAGGAGGCGGCCCGGCGTGCCGGACTCACCACCGCGGTCGAACGGCTCCGCTACGAGTGGACCCGCGACAGCGGCGTCCCCGCGCCGCCCCGCCGGCTGCGCTTTCGTCCCGAGCCCGACGACGAGGTCTTCGTCGGCCTGTTCCGCCGGGTGCTCGACGGCACGCTCGACGCCGCGTCCGCCACCGGGGCCGCGGCGGTGGGCGCCGACGCGCAGGCCCGCGCCGACGTCGCGTTCTACCGGGACACGATGCCGGGCGAGCGCTCCTGGTGGCGGGTGGCCGAGGACGCCGACGGACGCCCGGCCGGCTTCGCGCTGCCCTCCCGCAACACCGGCTCGCACGTCGTCGGCTACCTGGGCGTCCTGCCCGAGCGGCGCGGTCACGGCTATGTCGACGACCTGCTCGCCGAGACCACCCGCATCCTGGCGGAGGAGGCGGGCGCGGACGTCGTCCGGGCGGACACCGACCTCACGAACCGCCCCATGGCCGCCGCCTTCGACCGCCTCGGGTACCGCGACGTCACCCGGCGGATGGTGCTGTCGGCGCGGCGGTGAGCCGGGGGAGTCGCCGCGGGCCCGGCGCCCGCGGCCGTCCGGGGCTCACCTCGGTGCCATCGTCCGGGTGCGCTCGGCGGGCGCCGGGCCGGGCCGTGTGCGAGATTGCCGACTGAGGGAGGCCGGGCCGCGCGTCGCCGTCCCGCACTGGTGCCGCCAGGGCACGACACCGGCCCGCCCGCCGTGACGTCCCACGACCCCGGGGGTTCGACCCGATGGCCCTGCACAAGACCCGCCGCCCGGAGCCGGGCCCCGAAGAAGACGTGTACACCCTGCCCATCAGCGCGCGGGCGCTGCCGAAGTACCGGATGCCCGACGGCGTCTCCGACGCTCGCGCGGTCCGGGCCCTGATCCACGACGAGCTGAGCCTGGACGGCAACGCCTCGCAGAACCTGGCGACCTTCTGCACCACCTGGGCGGAGCCCGAGGTGCACCAGCTGATGGACGAGTGCCTCGGCAAGAACATGGTCGACAAGGACGAGTACCCGCAGACCGCCGCGATCGAGGACCGCTGCGTCCATATGCTCGCCGACCTCTGGAACGCCCCGGACGGCGCCTCCACCGTCGGCTGCTCCACCACCGGCTCCAGCGAGGCCGGCATGCTCGGCGGACTCGCCCTGAAGTGGCGCTGGCGCGAACGCCGCCGCGCCGAGGGCAAGCCCACCGACCGCCCCAACCTGGTCGTCGGACCGGTCCAGGTGTGCTGGGAGAAGTTCGCCCGCTACTTCGACGTGGAGCTGCGTCAGGTCCCCCTGGAGAAGGACGCGCTGGGACTGCGCGCGCACCAACTGCGCGAGCACGTCGACGAGAACACCATCGGCGTGGTCGCGATCCTCGGCGTCACCTACACCTGCGTGTACGAGCCCGTCGCCGAGATCGTCGCGGAACTCGACCGCATCCAGGCGGACACCGGGATCGACATCCCGGTGCACGTCGACGCGGCCAGCGGCGGTTTCGTCGCCCCGTTCCTCCAGCCCGACCTGGTGTGGGACTTCCGGCTGCCCCGCGTCGCCTCCATCAACGTCTCGGGCCACAAGTACGGCATGGCGCCGCTCGGCGTCGGCTGGGTGGTCTGGCGCTCGCCCGAACTGCTCCCCGAGGAGCTGGTCTTCCGCGTCTCCTACCTCGGCGGCGACATGCCCACCTTCGCCCTGAACTTCTCCCGTCCCGGCGGCGAGGTGATCGCCCAGTACTACAACATGCTGCGTCTTGGCCGCGAGGGCTACGCCAAGGTGCACGGGGCCTGCGCCCGCACCGCCGGGATGCTGGCCGGACAGGTGGCCGCCATGGGCCCGTTCACCGTCCTCCACGACGGCCAGGGCGCCCTGCCCGCAGCCGCCTGGACACTGACCGACCCCGGCACGGCGTCCTTCACGCTGTACGACGTCACCGACCAGCTGCGCCGCCGCGGCTGGCAGGTACCGGCGTATCCGCTCGCCCTGGGCCGGGAGGAGACCGTCGTGCAGCGCGTCCTGGTCCGGCACGGCACCAGCTACGACAAGATCGCGCTCCTCGCGAGCGACCTGCGCACCGCCGTCGACCAGCTGCGCGCGGGACGGGCGGCCCACGTGACGCCGCAGCCCGGGTTCCACCACTGACCCGGGCGGCTCAGGCGGTACGCACCTCCTCGACGCGGACGGGGCGGTGCTCCCGCAGCGACAGCGTGCACGCCTCCGCGATCCAGCCCGCCTCCAGCGCGTCCGCGACCGTGCACGGCGAGGGCCGGCTGCCCGCGACGACCTCGGTGAAGGCGCCGAGTTCGGCGCGGTAGGCGGCGGTGAAGCGGTCCATGAAGAAGTCGTGCGGGGTGCCCGCCGGGAAGGTCACGCCCGGCTCCACCGACCGCAGCGGCAGCTTGTCCTCCAGACCGACGGCGATCGAGTCCTCGAAGCCGTGCAGCTCCATCCGTACATCGTGACCGCGGCCGTTGTGGCGGCTGTTGGAGACCACCGCGATCGTGCCGTCGTCCAGCGTGAGCAGCGCGCCCGTGGTGTCGGCGTCGCCCGCCTCCACGATGTACCGCGCGCCCCGGTTGCCGCCGACGGCGTACACCTCGGTCACCTCGCGGCCCGTCACCCAGCGGATGATGTCGAAGTCGTGCACCGAGCAGTCGCGGAAGATCCCGCCGGAGGCGGCGACGTACGCCGCGGGCGGCGGCGCCGGGTCCAGGGTCGTCGACCGTACGGTGTGCAGCGTGCCCAGCTCGCCCGCGAGCACGGCGGCCCGCGCGGCGGCGAACCCCGCGTCGAAGCGTCGGTTGTAGCCGATCTGCACCGGCACGTCCCGGGCCTCGACGGCCCGCAGCACCGCCACGCCTTCGGCCATGGTGCGGGCGACGGGCTTCTCGCAGAACACGGGCACGCCCGCGTCCACCGCCGCCATGATGAGGCCGGGGTGGGCGTCGGTCGCCGCGGCGATCACCACGCCGTCGATCCCGGCGGCCAGCACCGCCTCCGGTGAGTCGGCGACCTCGGCCCCGAACCGCTCGGCGGCGGACTTGGCCGCCTCGGCGAACGGGTCGGCGACGACGAGCGACTCGACCGCGTCGAGTCCGGCGAGGGTCTCGGCGTGGAAGGCGCCGATACGGCCGAGGCCCAGAATTCCGATACGCATGAGGGTATGGCTCCTTGTGGTGCGGGACGGCCTACGAGGGTGCGGTCAGGTCGGTCGAGGTCGAGGGCGAGGGCGAGGGCGGTCGGGCAGCGACGGTCCGGCCCGGTCCGGCCCGCCGAGAGAGTGCCGGTCCCAGTCGATCACCGAACCGGTGACCGCTCCGGACGGGCGAGGCCGGCGAGTCCGGCACCGGCCACAAAGGGGGCGCGGGCGGCGTCGAGACCGCGGGCCCGCTCGGAGAGCCGTGCACCGCGGTGCACGGGGGTGATGGACATCGGCGTCCCCTCGGTGACGGGATGGCGCAGCTCGGTGACGGGATGGCGCAGTGCTGTCATTGTTGTCAGTACAAACCCCTCGAACAACCGGCAGCAACCCATCAAAAACCCCTCAAGGAGCATCCGTGGGCCACCCGTTCCCCATCCGGGAGATCGCACGTCAGGCCGGGTTGAGCGAGGCGACCGTCGACCGGGTCCTGAACGGGCGGGGCGGTGTGCGCGAGAGCACCGCGCGGGAGGTGAGCCGTGCCATCGCGGATCTGGACCGGCAGCGCACGCAGGTCCGGCTGGTCGGCCGCACCTTCATGCTCGACATCGTGATGCAGGCGCCGGAGCGCTTCACCACCGCCGTGCGCGCGGCCCTTGAGGCGGAGCTGCCCTCCCTGCACCCGGCCGTCGTGCGCTCGCGCTTCCACTTCCGTGAGACGGGGCCCGCGGCGGAACAGGTGCGGACCCTGGACCGGATCGCCCGGCGCGGCTCCCAGGGCGTGGTCCTCAAGGCCCCGGACGTCCCCGAGGTCACCGCCGCCGCGGCCCGGCTGGTCGCGGCCGGCATCCCGGTCGTCACCCTGGTCACCGACCTGCCCGCCGGCGCCCGCCTCGGCTACGTCGGCATCGACAACAGGGCGGCCGGCGCGACCGCCGCCTATCTCATGGGCCAGTGGCTCGGCGACCGGCCCGGCAACGTCCTCACCAGCCTCAGCAGCGGCTTCTTCCGTAACGAGGAGGAGCGCGAGATGGGCTTCCGCGGTGCCATGCGCGCCCGGCACCCCGCGCGCGCCCTCGTCGAGATCGCCGAGGGCCAGGGGCTGGACGCCACGCAGTACGACCTCGTCCGCACCGCCCTGGAGCGCGACCCGGACATCCGCGCGGTGTACTCGATCGGCGGCGGCAACATCGCCACCCTGCGCGCCTTCGCGGACCTCGGCCGGGAGTGCGTGGTGTTCGTCGCCCACGACCTCGACCACGACAACACCCGCCTGCTGCGGGAGAACCGGCTGTCGGCCGTGCTCCACCACGACCTGCGCCAGGACCTGCGTGAGGCGTGCCGTCTGGTGATGCGCGCCCACGGCGCGCTGCCGCCGGCCGGGCCCACCCTGCCTTCCGCGATACAGGTGGTCACGCCCTACAACATGCCGCTCCAGGCGGCGGCCGTGTGACATCGGCGCGGTCCGGGGCGCGGCCCGGCGTGTATCCCCGCTCGCCGGGCCGCGGCTCCCTACCGTCCTCGCATGTGGAAATCGACCCCGGCCGGAGGTCCCGAGCGGGTGGTGGCGCTCGCCGACGGAGTCTTCGCCATCGCGATCACCCTGCTCGTCCTGGACCTCTCCGTGCCCCGGGGACTGAACTCCGCGCAGTACCTGGACGCCCTGTACGAACTGCTCCCCGACCTCGGGGCCTACGCGCTCAGCGTGGCGGTGCTCGGCGGCTTCTGGCGCGACCACCGCAGGATCTTCGGCCCCGTCCGCCGGGTCGACACCCGGCTCGTCTCCCTGTCCCTGCTCGGTCTCGGCATCGCCGCCCTGCTGCCCTTCCCCACCCGGCTGCTCGCCGACTACGGCGGGGAACCGGCCTCGGCCGCGATCTACGGGGCGGCGGTCGCCGCCCTCGGCGCCACCCACCTCGCCATGGCCGTCCTGGTGGCCAGGAACCCCGGGCTGCGCGAGGGCGCCGCCACCGACGTGGGCAGCGGGCACGACCTGCTCGATCCCGTCGTGACGGTGGCCGTCTTCCTCGTCACCGTCCCGCTGGCGGCGCTGGTCGGGTCGGGGGCCATGCTGTGGTGGCTGGTGCTGATCCCGGCCAGGCTCTGGACGGCCCGGGCGGCCCGCAGGGCGCGTTGAGCGCGCCGGCTCAGCCGACCGCGTCCACGTCCACCCAGGCGCCGCTCTCCGCGGACCGCGCCATCGCGTCCAGCACGACGGCACTGCGCACGGCGTCCCGCAGCGTCGCCCCGTACGGGGTGCCCTCGGCGACCGAACGCAGGAAGCGGTACGCCTCGACGACCTTCAGGTCGTCGTAGCCCATGGCGTTGGCGGCACCCGGCTGGAAGGCGGCGAACTCGCCCTGGCCCGGGCCGACGTACACCGTGCTCACCGGCTGGTCCTGGTAGGTCGTGCCCCGGCCGACCGCCAGCTCGTTCATCCGCCGGAAGTCCCAGAACACCGCGCCCTCGGTGCCGTGCACCTCGAAGCCGTAGTTGTTCTGCTCGCCGACCGACACGCGGCACGCCTCCAGGACGCCCCGGGCGCCGGAGGCGAAGCGCAGCAGGCAGTTCACGTAGTCCTCGTTCTCGACCGGGCCGAGCACGCCGCCGGTGGCACGGGAGTGGCCGGCCGTGGCACCCGTGGGGCGTGCCCGCTCCGGGACGAAGATCGCCGTGTCGGCGGTGAGCGAGGCGATGTCGCCGAGCAGGAAGTGAGCCAGGTCGGCCCCGTGCGAGGCCAGGTCGCCCAGCACTCCGCTGCCGCCGCGCTCCCGCTCGTAACGCCACGTCAGGGCGCCCTCCGGGTGCGCCGCGTAGTCGCTGAACAGCCGGATCCGGGCATGGGTGACCCTGCCCAGCTCACCGGCGGCGATCAGCTCCCGGGCGGTCTCGACGGCGGGCGCGTTGCGGTAGTTGAAGCCGACCGCGCCCTGCACCCCCGCCGCGGCCACCGCGTCGGCGACCGCGCGGGCGTCCCCGGCGGTGAGGCCGACCGGCTTCTCGATCCAGAGGTGCTTTCCGGCCTCCGCCATCGCCACGCCGATCTCGCGGTGCAGGAAGTTCGGCGCGGTGACGCTGACCGCCCGCACCCGCGGGTCGGCGGCCACCTCACGCCAGTCGCGGGTCGCCGAGGCGAACCCGAACTGCCCGGCGGCGCGCTCGGCCCGGCCCGGCACCTCCTCGGCGACGGTCACCAGCTCGGGCCGCAGGGCGAGGTCCGGATAGTGGTGCGGCAGGCGGGCGTACGCCTGGGTGTGCACCCGGCCCATCCATCCGAATCCGACGACGGCGACACCGAGCGTGCTCACCATGACAGCGCCCCTCTTTGGACCGGTCCATTCCTGTCCGCCCACGATCAGTGGGTGCCCTTCCCACTGTCAACCCTGCTCCCGCCCCCGCTCTCGCCCCATTGCCCCTTTGACAACCCGGCCCGACGAGTGGAACGGTCCAAGGCATGCGAAGACCGCCGACCATCCGCGACGTGGCGGAGCACGCCGGGGTCTCCAAGTCGCTGGTCTCCCTGGTGCTGCGCGGCTCCGGCCAGGTCCGCCCGGACAAGCGCGAAGCGGTGCTGCGGGCCGTACGCGAGCTGGGTTACCGCCCGAACGCCGCCGCCCGCAGCCTCAGCGAGCGGCGTACCCGCACCGTGGGCGTCCTCCTGAACGACCTGCGCAACCCCTGGTTCGTCGACCTGCTCGACGGCCTCGACTCGCTGCTGCACACGGCGGGCATGCACATGCTCCTCGCCGACGCCCGCCTCAACCGCCGTACCGGCCACGACCTCACCGGCCCCTTCCTGGACCTCGGGACCGACGGCCTGGTCGTCGTCGGCACGCTGCCCGAACCGGCCGCGCTCGACACGGTCGCCGCCCGGATGCCGGTCGTCGTCGCGGGCGCCCGCGATCCGGTGCCGCCCGGCGTCGACGTCGTCGCCGGCGACGACGAACAGGGCACGCGCCTGGTCACCGAGCACCTCATCGGCCTCGGGCACCGGCGGATCGCGCACCTCGCGGGATACGGCGCGGTCGGAGAGCTGCGACGGCGGAGCTTCGAGGCGACGATGCGGGCGCACGGCCTGGCCGGTGACGCCGTGGTCGAGCCCTGCGACCAGACCGAGGAGGGCGGTCACCGCGCCGCCGTCCGGCTGCTCGCCCGCCCCGGGCGGCCCACCGCCGTCCTCGCGGTCAATGACACCGCCGCCGTCGGCGCCCTCTCAGCGGCCGGGGACATGGGCCTGAGCGTGCCGGGGGACCTCTCGGTGACCGGCTACGACAACACCGGCGTCTCCCGGCTGCGCCATCTGTGGCTGACCACCGTCGACAACGCCGGCCACGAGGTCGGCCGCCGCGCCGCCCGCCGTCTGCTCGACCGGCTGGAGGCACCCGGGGGAGAGGGCCGGCTCCAGCTCGCGGTGCCGACGCTGGAGGTGCGCGGCACGACGGGCGCGGTGGGCGGCTGAGCCGGGATCCCCCGCCGGCCGTCACGGCGAGGCCGGGCCGCCCCCGATCCGCCGTCCCGCCGCGCGCACCTCGCGCGGTCCCGCCGCGGGCCGGTCGCGTGCGCCTCGCGCGGTACCGGGGGCGCGGGTCCGGCCGCCGCCCTCACCGCCGTACGCACATGCTGAGCGCGTTCGCCGCCACGACCGCGGCGATCCCCGACCACTCCGCCACGCCCAGGCCCTGACCGAGGACCACCCAGCTCTACCGGGCGTGATCGCCGCGGAGACCTGCTCGGCTCCCTTAGTATCATCTCTCGCTTATATAAGTGAATGCTGATAGATTCGGTCCATGCACGCTTTCGATGTGCTCGGCGACCCCGTCCGGCGCCGCATCCTGGAGTTGCTGGCCGACGGCGAGATGACGTCCGGTGCGGTCAGCGAGGTCGTCCGGGCGGAGTTCGGGATATCGCAGCCCGGGGTCTCGCAGCACCTCAAGGTGCTGCGGGAGAACGGCTTCGCGACGGTCCGCCCCGAGGGCACCCGGCGCCTGTACGCGGTGAACTCCGAACCGCTGCGGGACGTCGACGTCTGGCTCGACCGGTTCCGCCGCTTCTGGACCCCCCGCCTTGACGCGCTGGCCACCGAACTGGCGCGCGGCAGAAGAGAGCGCCGGCTGAGCGGCGCCGAAGACCCCCCGAGGAGCACCACATGATCGACGTCACCCATCAGATCGACGCCGTCGGCCGTCGCGTCGGCAAGCGTGTCTTCAAGGCCGGCGAGGCCCGCGTCGTCACGGTGAGTCAGACCTACGACGCCCCGCTCGACGACGTCTGGGACGCCTGCACCGACGCCGAGCGCCTGCCCCGCTGGTTCGCGCCGGTCACCGGCGAGCTCCGGCTCGGCGGGCGCTACCAGGTACAGGGCAACGCCTCCGGCACCGTCGAGCGCTGCGACCCACCCAAGGGCTTCTTCGCGACCTGGGAATACGGCGGCGAGACCAGCTGGATCGAGCTGCGCCTGACGCCCGAGGGCGACGAGCGCACCCGCTTCGAGCTGGAGCACATCGCCCATGTCGACGACGAGCGGTGGGCGCAGTTCGGGCCGGGAGCGGTCGGTGTCGGCTGGGACCTCGCCGTCATGGGCCTGGCCCGCCATCTGTCCGGCGCGCCCGCCCTCGACCCCGCGCAGGCCGAGGCGTGGTCGCTGTCGCAGGAGGGCATCCGCTTCGTCACCCTCAGCAGCGACGGTTGGTACGCCGCGAGCGTGGCGTCCGGCGAGGCCGAGCGGGCGGCACGCGAGGCGGCGGACCGGACCACCGCGTTCTACACGGGCGCCGAGCAGCCGGACAGCGGAGAGCGGTGACCCTGACGCCGCCGCTCCGGCGGGGGAACGGCACCCCGCGCGTGAACGAGCCCACGCGCCGTATGGGGTAGGGTTTGTCTGCGTGTTCACCCGGATCTCCGGGTGCCGACGCACCGGGACGTGGCGCAGCTTGGTAGCGCACTTGACTGGGGGTCAAGGGGTCGCAGGTTCAAATCCTGTCGTCCCGACGGTGCGAAGAGGGCCTTCGCCGGTGGGAGCCGGCGGAGGCCCTCCGTATTTCACGCCTGGCGCCTGCCGCGCAGCAGCCGCCACAACACCCACGCCTGGGCGAGTCCTCCGGCGGTGAGCAGCGCGAGCGACGCCTCCGGTGAGGCGGGTATCGCCAGCAGGGGGATCGACACGGGCAGCGTCAGGGCGATGAGCCAGATCCCGCCCGTGCCGGGGTCGCCCGCGGCGACGAGCGAGCCCAGCCAGGCGGCGACGCCGACGACGAGCGTGGCGTAGCCCCCGGCGAGCAGCAGGGCGGTGTCCGCGCGGGTGTACCGGCTCGGGGTCTGCCGGGGCGCACGCATGGGGTCTCCTCGGGTACGGGACTGTGTCCTTCTGGAGTACCCCTCCCGCGGGCGCCGAGGCCCCGGCGGCGCCGGCCGGCCGGCGACGAGCGGGCCGGCGCGGGGTGTGGCGTGGTCGGGGCCCGTCTCCCTCCCCCGAAGGCGACGGACCCCGACCGCTCCCCCGACGCCGGACTGTGGTCCAGGCGTCCGTGTGGGGACCGGCGGTCACCAGCACATGACCGCTGTCTCGCCCGCACCCCAGGAGGAGTACAGACGCACACGGACGAAGTAGCGGCGGCCCTTGACGAGCCGGGCCCGGACAGCGGCGTTTCCGGGGGTGCCCCCGTCGTCCTGTCCGGCCAGATAGCGGGGCTCGCCGTCCCGCTCCTCGAACACCACGACGACAGTGTCGCTGTCGCCGAACGTGCCCACGGTGTACGTGCGGGTCTCGGGCGGCTCGACGGCGAAGTCGGCCTGCTCGCCCTGACCCAGACCGAGCGGCGCCGAACGGAACGGCACCAGCGCGGGCGGCGGCGCGGCGCCGGCCGGCGGGTACCAGCGGAGCACGAACTCCTTGTCGAGGGCGGAGAGCGTGCCGGGCGGGTTCAGTCCCGCGCGGAACTGCTCGGGCTCCAGGATCAGCCCCGACGAGAACGGATACTCCATGATCGAGTGCGGGTCCCAGACGGAGCCGTTGACCTCGTCCGGATCGAGCTTGCGCAGGATGTTGGAGAACGTCCTGTCGCGGTTCCAGAAGTTGGGCGGGCCCGCCAACTCGTCGTAGACGGCCTCGTCGTCCCAGTGGATGCCGGCGAACGGGCTCTGGTGCTCGTGCAGCATCCCGAGCGCGTGCCCGATCTCGTGCAGCGCCGTGGCGCGTTCCCCGGGCTCGGTCAGGTCCCAGCCGAAGTTCATCGTGCGTTCGCCACGGCCGGCGCGGAGCGCGTCCCTGCCCACGGTCGACCACGAGCCGTCGCCCGGCTGGAAGCCGATCCGCAGTTCGGCCTCCGTCCGGTCGTCGACCTCGGCGAAGGCGATGCCGATGCCCAGCCCCTGCCACTGCGCGAGGCACTCGCGGACGACGTCCTGCTGCTCCTTGGCACCGCCCCACGACACCCGCCGCGTCTCCGCGGTCCCCGGCACGGGGATCACGGACCCGTCGGCGTCGCCGGTGAAGAAGCAGTAGTGCAGCACCGTGCCGTTGACCCACATCCGGCGTCCGCTCGCGAGCGCACCGAGCCGCTCGGCGGTCAGCCCCGGTGCGAAGACGGGGGCCGACGCCTGCATGAGGGAGCAGTAGCGTCCGGGCATGCGCACAGCCTGCCGTCGGACGCGTCCGGGGCGCCTGAGTCGGGGGCTACTCAAGTCGCCCTGTATCAGGACTGAGTAGTGCCACTCATGTTGACGTGACGCCTTACGAGCAGGACGCGAAGACCCTGGAACTTCCCTGGCCCTTCACCGGGCGGCAGGGCGAACTCGCACTCGTGCGCCGCTCGTTGACCGCCGGCCGGCCCGGCATCGTGGTGAGCGGGCCCGCCGGGTGCGGCAAGACCCGCCTGGCCACCGAGGCCGTCCGGGGCGCCGACCCCGCCAGGGCCGCCGGGACGCCCGAGACCAGGGAGATCCCCTTCGCCGCGTTCGCCGCTCTGCTGCCCGAGCGGGTCACTCTGCACCGTGCGGTCCAACTGCTCTCCGGCACACGGCTGTTGCTGGTGGACGACGCGCACCTGCTCGACGACGCCTCCGCCGCCCTGGTCCACCAGCTCGCCGTGCACGGCCGCACCCGCCTGCTGGTCGTGGTCGCCGACGGCGCGCCCGTGCCCCCGGCGATCTCCCGTCTGTGGACGGGTGAACTGCTGCCCCGGCTCGCCCTGGAGCCGCTGCCCGCCCAGGACACGCCCCAGCTGCTCACCGCGGGCGCCGGAGCCTCGCTGGAGCCTCTCACCGCGAACCGCCTGCACCACCTGTGCCAGGGCGACCTGAGCCTCCTGCGCGACTTGGTCGGCGCGCTGCGCGACAGCGGTCGGTTCACCCGGGTCGAGGGCACGGACGAGAGGGAGTGGCGCGGGCCGGTGCCGGTCACCGCGGCCGTCCTCCACCGGATCGCCCTCGCCCTCCACCGCACGGCCCCCGACGAGCGGGAGACCCTGGACCGCCTCGCCTTCGCCGAGCCCCTCCCGCTGCCCATGGACGCCCTCGACCTCGGCATCCTCGAACGGCTCGAACACGACGCCCTGGTGCACGTCGACGACGACGGCGCCGTCCGACTGGCCCACCCCCTCGTCGGCCCGACCCTGCGCGCCACCGCGGGCCGACTGCGCACCCGGCGCCTGGCGGGCACCCCGGACCGGTGCGACGCCGCCCTCGCCGCCGAACGGGCCGCGCTGCTGCGGCACCTGGAGCAGACCGACGTACGGCCGCCCGCCGCGCCCGTGGGGGAGTGGATCGTGGCCGAGGGCGCTTCGGTGCCGGCCGGGTACGCCGCCGTCCGGGCGCGGCTCGCGCGGCTGCGCGGGGAGCTGCGGGAGGCCGGGGCGTGGGCCAGGGAAGGGCTGCGCGGCGCGCCCGGGGACGCGCTGTGCCGCGCGGAACTCGCCCTCGCCACCGCCCAGTCGGGCGAGGTGGGCGCCGTCCGGCAGGCCGAGGCGAGCGGCGCCGTGGCCGTCTGGACGGCGGCGGCCCGCGGCGACCTGGACCGGGCGCTCGCGGCAGCCGACGCGGAGAGCGCCTACGACGCCGTACGCCTCGGTGCGCCCGAGCACGCCGCCGGCCGACTGCGAGGGGTGTTCGCCGAGCACGCCGACGCGCTCGCCCGGGGCGACGGGCCCGCCCTGGACCGGGCGGCCGCACGGCTGGAGGAACGGGGGTACCTGCTGTTCGCCGCCGAGGCGCACGCCCAGGCCGTACGGGCGCACCGCGACCCGCGCGCCGCCCGCACGTCCCGCACCCGCGCCGTCGCCCTGGCCCGGCGCTGCCAGGGCGCCCGCACCCCGGCCCTGTCCGGCCTCGCGCTCGGTGAACTCACCGCCCGCCAGCGCCAGATCGTCACGCTCGCCGCGGCCGGCCTCAGCAACCGCCAGATCGCCGAGCAGCTCACCCTCTCCGTCCGCACGGTCGGCAACCACCTCTACAGCGCCTACACCCGCCTCGGCACCGGCGACCGGGCTGCCCTGCCCTGGCTGCTGGAACTGCCGGACGCGCGGCCCGCGTGACCGCGCGCGGCGGCCTCGACCTGCGTGACCGCGCGGATCCTCAGGCCGCCCCGAACGCCGTGAACGCCCACCCGGTCGCCTGGTGGACCGCGTCCCCCGGAACCGCGGCGCGGGCGTCGCGGAGGGCCTCGGCCAGGGAGAGGCCGGTGGCCAGGCCCTTGTGGAGGGCGAGCATCAGGGGGACGACCGCGGCGTCGTTGACGGGCGCGCTGCTGGCGACGACGCCCGCCGTGCCCAGCGGGAGCAGCGCGGTGACCAGGCCGAGCAGCTCGTCCGCGCCGACGGACGCGAGGCGGGCGGTGTCGCAGCTGGAGAGGATGATGCGGTACGGGCTGCGGTCCAGACGTTCGAAGTCGTGCACGATGAGCGGCCCGTCGGCCATCCGCAGAGCGGAGAACAGCGGGCTGTCCGCCCGGAACGTGCCGTGCGCGGCGATGTGGGCGAGTGCGGCTCCGTCCAGCTCCTCCAGCACCCTGGGGACGCGGGCCTCGTCGTGCTCCAGGACCGTCGGCCTGCCGTACCGGTCGGCTACCTCGGGCACCTCCGCGCCCCCCGTCGCCAGCCCCGGCCCTCGCACCAGCACGTGCCGTCCGCCCGGCGGCGGTTCGGTCTCCCGGGCCCGCAGCCAGCTGACCGCCGACGGCGACACGCTGAGCACCCGTTCCCGCAGCGACGGCAGCAGCGCCCACGGCACCCGGTGCAGCCGGGCCGGCGGCACCACCACCACCGGGCCCGGCCCCAGATGCGCCGCGGCCGGCCCGAGCAGCAGCTCCTCCAGCCGCCGCCCCGCCGCCTCCACCACCGGCAGCCGCCCCTCCGCGCCCGGATGCGCGAGCCGCCGCAGCCCGGCCTGCACGTACTCGGCCTCGGCCTCCGCCTCCGTGATCCGCCCCGCCTCGTACCGTCGCACCCGCCCCTGAGCGCACAGCAGCACGTGCACGCGCCCGTCGAGCACGGCGAGTTCCACCAGTCGCGTGCCGCCCAGCCGCGCCAGCAGCCCGCCCACGTCGAAACGGTCCCCGTCGCCGGGCGAGCCGCCCCGGATGTGCAGGGTCCGCGAGCGGACCTCCCGCTCCAGGCGCCGCTGCTCCCGCTCCAGCGCGGGCACCGGACGGCCCTCCATCCGGGCGGCCTCCGCGCGTGCCGCGATCTCCCGGAACGCGGTCAGCGAACGCACCAGCGCCGGATCGGCCGGCGGCCGGGTGGGCGGCGCGGACAGCACCGTCGCCCGCCACCGCTCGCTCCACATCAGCAACCGCCGCGGGCCCCCGGCGGCGAGGCTCGCCTGCTGCGCCAGCGCGGCCAGTTCCGCGCCCTGTTCGGTGGCGCGTGCCCGCAACTCCGAGGCGCCGAGCGTCATCCGATGGTCGTCCAGTACGTCGAGACCCCGGCGGCAGGCCTCCAGCACCCCGCGGCTCGAACCGGCGGCATGCGCGCGCAGGGCCTGCGCCGCCCAGCCCGTCATCCGCGCGGGCGACGGTCCCGAGTGCCTGCTGCGGGCGGCGACCGCGAGATGCCGTTCCGCGTCCGTGCGCCAGCCCAGGGCCAGGGCGATCCGGCCCGCGAGCAGCGACGCCTCCGGCGCGGCGGGCGCCCCGAACGCGGCCAGCCGGTCGGCCACCGCCGCGGCGTCCGCGACCAGCCGGCCCGAACGGCGCCCGGCTGCCACCCGGGCCTCGATGAGCACCAGCCGGGCGTGCGTCTCCCACCAGGTGCGCCGCTGTGCCGCGAACAGCCGCACGGCGAGCGCCGCTCGGGCGATCGCCGTGTGCGGATCTCCGGCGAGACGGGCCGCGCGGGCGGCGACGAGCAGCAGCTCCGCCTTGCGGGTCGACTGGCCGCCGATGCCGTCCAGCACGCCGGTCGCCGCGTCCGCCTCGGCCAGCGCCTCCTTGGCCAGGCCGGCCGCCATCAGCACCTCGCAGCGCCGGATGTCGAGCATGAAGGAGGGCGTGCCGAGCTTGGCGTACC
This sequence comes from Streptomyces sp. NPDC002309, assembly GCF_053593375.1. Lineage (NCBI taxonomy): Bacteria > Bacillati > Actinomycetota > Actinomycetes > Kitasatosporales > Streptomycetaceae > Streptomyces > Streptomyces sp. NPDC002309. Next base: position 27,112 of record NZ_JBSFCI010000045.1, read on the forward strand.
GCTCCTGCGCCTCGTCCAGCAGCCGCAGCGCCGCGGGGATGTCACCCGACCGGAACGCGGCCAGGCCCCGGCTCTCCACCGCGTCGGCCTTGTCGTGCTCCTGGCCGGTGGTGTCCCACAGCCGCTCGGCGGCCGTGAAGTCGGCGTCGGCGCGTTCCACCGAGCCCAGCGCCAGGTGCACGGTCGCCCGCAGGGTCAGCGCCCGCGCCGTCCAGATCACGTCGTCCGCCTGCCGCAGCACGGGAATCGCCCGGCGTACGTCCTCCAGCGCCTCCCGGTGATGGCCGAGCACCCACCACACGTAGGCCCGTCGGTACAGCACCCGCGCGCGCGTGTGCCCGGTGCCGCGCAGCACGCCCCGCTCGAACGCGGCGAGCCCCTGCCGTGTGCGGCCCGCGTGCACCAACGCCACGCCGAGCGTGCCGAGGACGTCCGCCTCCCGCTCCGCCGACTCGGCGCGCGCCGCCAGATCGCGGGCGCGGCGCAGATGGTCCAGGGCGATCCTCAGATCGCCGAAGTCCCGCTGCCAGATGCCGATCACCTGATGGGCGACCGAGGCGTGCAACGGCGGCGGATCGGCGCCGAGCACCCGTTCCGCGCCGGCCAGCGCGTCGTTCGGAGCGGCGAACACCATCGGCAGCAGTTCGAGGACCGTGTCGCTTCCCGCTGTCACCCCTCGGATGGTAGTGGCCCCGGAACCGTGCCACACAGGTTTGTCTCTGTATCAATCAGTCGCCCGTCTGCTCTAGTTGTCGACGCACAGCACCAGTAGGAGGACCCGCCATGGCACCACAGCGATTCCGCGAGCAGTTCGACCAGATCCAGCGCTCGATGCCGGACGTCCCCCTGGCGATGGGACCGGACGACTCCGCCGAGTTCCTGTACGAGAAGGGGGTCGTGCTCGCCCGCGACGGCGAGGAGGCCCGCATGGTCGAGGACGCCGTGCGCGCCCACTTCACCGAGACCACCGGCCTCGTCGGGGAGAGCGTCCGCCGGGCGGGCCCCGAGACGAACCGCTCCGGCATCACCCGCATCCAGGTCGGCGACCCCGGGCAGGGCGACCGCCGCGGCGACCGTGACGTCGCGAGCGCCCTGCGCGCCCTGCGCACCGCGGAGGGACGCGCCGGCCGCAGGCTGGTCAGCCGCAACCACGTGGTGCACATCGCGGTCAACGCCTGCCCGGGCGACGAGCCCGTGCCCGCCCAGCCCACCGAGCAGCCCAACCCGGCGCCCGCGGAGGGTCTCTACGACCCGGACACCGCCGTCGGCGTGCTGGTGATCGACACCGGTCTGATGCGGGACCACCGCTCCTACCCGTTGCTGGCGCGCGCCCAGGGCGACCTGCAGATCCAGGAGTGCGACCAGGACGGTGTCCTCCAGCAGTACGCCGGGCACGGCACGTTCATCGGCGGACTCGTCGCCGCCGTCGCGCCCAACACCGAACTCACCGTGCGGGGCAGCCTGAACGACGCGGGCGCCATCCTGGAGTCCGAGTTCGGCGACAAGCTCTTCGAGGCCGTCGACGCGGGCGGCTGGCCCGACATCATCAGCCTCTCCGCCGGCACCTCCAACGGCCGTTCCGACGGACTGCTCGGCGTGCAGGCATTCATGGAGGAACTGCGCGCGCAGCGGACCCTGCTCGTCGCCGCCGCCGGCAACAACGGCAGCGCCACCCCGTTCTGGCCCGCCGCGTACGCCGATCTGCCGGAGTACGCGAGTTCCGTGCTGTCCGTCGGAGCGCTGCGCGGCGACGGCGAGTTCGGCGCCTGCTTCAGCAACCACGGCGGCTGGGTGAAGGTCTACGCCCCCGGCGAGCGCCTCACCAGCGCCCTCACGGGCTTCACCGAGCCCGTCCCCTACATCTACCAGCACTCCACGTACGACTCCTGCCGCTACGGCTTCGGCTACGCCTGCACCTGTCAGTCCCCCCGTCACACCGGGGTGCTCAGCGCCGGTCAGGACGACCCGGGCGAGCCGGACCGGGTGATGTTCGAGGGGCTCGCGACCTGGAGCGGTACCTCCTTCGCCACCCCCGTGGTGGCCGGCCTGATCGCCTCGCACATGGTCGCCCACAAGGCGACCGACCCGCGTGCCGCCCGGCAGCAACTGCTCGCGGCCAACACCGAGTTCGCGGAAGTGCGCGGTGCCGTCGCGCCGGCGCTGCTCCCGCCGACCTGGCGCCCGGGGCCGGTCGGGACCGCCGGTCCTGGAGCATGAGTGCGCTGACGGTCCCCGCCACGGCGTACGATGTCTTGCCGTACACGAGGGGTGGGGCCGTGGACCGTGCAGATGTCGGCGCGCTCGTCCAGTCCGCCGTCGACGGTGACGCGGCGGCCTGGAAAGCGCTGGTGGAAGGGCTCAGCCCGCTGGTGTGGTCGGTGGTGCGCGCCCATCGGCTCTCCGACGCCGACGCCCACGAGGTCTACCAGACCGTCTGGTTCCGCTTCGCCCAGCACCTGGGCCGGATCCGGGAACCGCAGAAGGCGGGGGCCTGGCTCGCGAGCACCGCGCGGCACGAGAGCCTGAAAGTGCTCAAGAGCCTGCGCCGGACGACACCGACCGACGATCCGCAGCTGCTGGACCGGGTCAGCGAGGACCGCACACCCGAACAGACGGTGATCGACTCGGAGGAGGCGGCCGCCCAGAGCGAGCGCGTCCGGCGGCTGTGGCAGGAGTTCGAGGAACTGGGGGAGCGCTGCAGGCAGTTGCTGCGGGTGCTGATGGCCTCGCCGCCGCCCAGCTACCAGGAGGTGTCCGCCGCCCTCGGGATCGCCGTCGGCAGCATCGGGCCGCTGCGCCAGCGCTGCCTGCGCCGGCTGCGGGCCCGACTCGACGCACGGGGAGCATCGTGAACGCCACCGACGACAAGGGCTTCGACGACGAAGACGTCGTGTATGACGACGAGTTCGACTGCGGCCCGCTGGAGGAGGAGCTCCGGGGTGCCGCCGCCGTCCTGGACCCGGTGCCTGCCGAGCTGCGCCGGATCGCCGTCGAGGCCTTCGCGCTGCACGACATGGACGCGCGGCTGGCGGAACTGACCTTCGACTCGCTGGTCGACGCCATCCCCGTGCGGGGGGTGACGGACGCGCCGCGGATGCTGACCTTCCGCAGCGGTGAACTGACCGTCGACGTCGAGGTGACCGCCGAGGGGCTGATGGGGCAGCTGCTGCCGCCCCAGCCCGCCCGCATCGAGGTGCTCGGCGGGCCGCAGCCGACCGCGCCGGACACCCTCACCGCCGACGCCATGGGCCGCTTCACCGGTGACGTGGCGCCCTCCGGCCCCTTCGCGCTCCGGCTGCGGGCGGGCGGCGAGGTCGTGGTCACGGAGTGGCTGCGGGCCTAGGGACCGATCCGGGCGAACCTGCCCTGCCCCTCACCAGGCGCAGGGCAGGTTCACCGGGCCCCGGATCATGGTGCTTCGTCGCCAGCGGACGTCCGGCGCGGGGACGGCGAGCCGCAGCCCGGGAAGCCGTTCCAGCAGGGTGGTGACGAGCAGTTCGGTCAGTGTCCGGGCGAGGACGGCTCCGGTGCAGTGGTGCGGCCCGTTGCCGAAGGACAGATGCGGGTTGGGCTCGCGTCCGGGGTCGACGCGGTGCGGATCGGGGAAGACGTCCGGGTCCCGGTTGGCGGCCAGGTAGGAGACGTAGACCGCCTCGCCCGCCCGGATGAGGGTGCCGCGCACCTCGACGTCCTCCAGCGCGATCCGGGCCAGCCCGACCGAGCTGCGGTGCGGCACGTAGCGCAGCAGCTCCTCCAGGAGCGGACCACGGTCCTCCGGGCGGTCCCGCATCCGCCGCATCAGCTCGGGCCGGGTGAGCAGCACGTACAGGATCTGACCGCAGTTGTGGGTGACGGCCTCGCCGCCGATCTGGAGCGGCCCGGCGAGGCCGACCGCCTCCGCCGCCCCGACCTCCCCGCGGGCCACGGCGGCGGCGAGCAGGGAGTACACGTCCTGCCCGCCGCTGTCGCCGCGGGTGCGGACGGCCTCGGTGATCCAGCCGTAGAGCCCCTGCTTGGCCCGCTGCGCGGCTTTGGCGCCGCCCGAGGTGGAGATGATCTGCCGGGTCCAGTCGTGCACCCGCGCGCGGTCCTCGTGGGGCACGCCCATGACCTCGCTGGTCACGGCGACCGGGAACGGTTCGAGCACGCGCCCTACCAGATCCGCCGGCGGCCCCTCGCGCAGGACGTCGTCCAGCAGCGCGTCCAGGATCTCCCGCGCACGCGGGCGCAGCCGCCGCATCGCGCCGACGGTGAAGGCGCTCGCGACCGCCCCGCGCAGCCTGTTGTGGTCGGGCTGGTCGGCGAAGGCCAGCGAGCCGGGCCGTGGCGCGAAGTGCGGGGCCATCCGCGTCACCTCGCGACCGGGCAGCGCGGCGCGGCTGAACCGCGCGTCGCCGGTGATCGCCCGCACGTCCTCGTGGCGGGTGGCGAGCCAGGCCCAGCCCTCCCCGTACGGCAGCCGGACGCGGTTCAGGGGGCCCTCGGCCATGAGGTCCTCCAGGACCGGGTCGAACCGGAGGCCGTCCAGTTCGAGCGCCGGCCACTCCCGGACCGGGGGCCGTCGCCGTCCGGTCGGCGTGGTGATCTCCTCCGTCATGCCCCCACCGTCACCGCCGGGCCGCCCGCTGTCGCGCGGGGGCACTCCATCGGGTGCTCGGCGGGAGGGGCCCGTCGCCGTGCCTGCGCCTGCGGGAGGGATGCTGCCCGCGGCAGGCGGCAGGCGGCAGGCGGCAGGCGGCAGGCGGCGTGTGTCGGTGGGAGGGGGGGGCGCTGCGGGCCGGAGGGGCCGGTCTCGGCGGGACAGGCCGGTATCGGTGGGACAGGCGTCCCTGCCGGCGGGGCAGGCCGGTCTCGGTGGGCGGCGTCCGCGTCAGGGGGGGGCAGGCCGGTCTCGATGGGTGGAGCGTCCGCTTCAGCGGGACAGGGCGTCCACCAGTCGCGCCAGTGCCGAGGCGAGCCGGGGCAGCCCGGGGCCGGCCGGTCCGCCGGGCTCGGTCATGTAGGCGTCCCGGCGGATCTCCACCATCAGAGCGGACACCCGGGGCTCGGTCCCGTAGAACTCCAGGGGCACGTACGTCCCGCTGAACGGGCTGTCCAGGCCGACCTCGCCGACCTCCGAGAACGCCTCCCGGGCCGCCGCGAGCAGCGCGGGCGGGGTGTGGAACGAGTCGGTGCCGAGACAGACGGCCGGCCGCGGTCCCCGCCCGTGCAGCTCGTAGGGCAGCCGGCGGCTCGGGTACGAGTGCACGTCGATGATCACGGCCCGTCCGGCCGCCGCCAGCCGTCCGGCGACGGCGTCCGTCATCGCCCGCGCGTAGGGCCGGAAGTACCGCTCGACGAGCGGCCCGGGATCGCATCCCGCGTCCCGTAGTGCCTCACCGTGCGTGGTCCTCGTGTAGACGGCACCCATCCCGACGGCGAGCATCTCCTCCCGCTCGTCCGGAAAACGCTCCGGGTCCACGACCAGCCGCGACAGCCGGTTGACGAACCGCCAGGGCGCCACCTGGGCCGCCTCGGCCGCCTCCCGGGCGATCCGCGCGGTGTGCGCGTCCGTGATGTGGTCCAGCTCCCGCTCCAGCGCCTCGTCTCCCAGCACGATCCTCTGGCGTACGTCGGGGGGTATCTCCCGCGCGGAGTGCGGCACGTGCAGGATCACGGGCGAGTCACCGGCCCCGGGCAGCAGCTCGTAGGACGACGGCGTGGGGCTGGTCACGGGCGGCTCCCGGAGGTCGGCGGGGCAGTGCATGATCAAGGTGCCACATCGCCCCCGCACACGGCTCCGCCCCGGCCGGACGGTGCGCCGGTCGGGGCGGAGACGGAGACGGTGGCCCTGCGGGCCGGGGCGTCAGCTCAGGGAGCCGAGCACCTCGTTCCAGGTGGCCGACGGCCGCATGACCGTCGCGGCCTTGGCCGGGTCGGGCTGGTAGTAGCCGCCGATCTCGGCGGGCTCGCCCTGCGCGGCGATCAGCTCGTCGACGATCTTCTGCTCGTTCGCGGCGAGCGTCTCGGCAAGCGGCGCGAAGGCCTTCGCCAGCTCGGCGTCGTCGGTCTGCTTGGCCAGCTCCTGCGCCCAGTAGAAGGACAGGAAGAAGTGGCTGCCGCGGTTGTCGATGCCGCCGACGCGACGGGTCGGGGACTTGTCCTCGTTGAGGAAGGTCGCCGTGGCGCGGTCCAGGGTGTCCGCGAGGACCTGGGCGCGGGCGTTGCCGGTGACCTTCGCGTACTGCTCAAGGGACGGGACCAGCGCGAAGAACTCGCCGAGCGAGTCCCAGCGCAGGTAGTTCTCCTTGACCAGCTGCTGGACGTGCTTCGGGGCGGAGCCGCCGGCGCCCGTCTCGAACAGGCCGCCGCCCGCCATCAGCGGGACGACCGACAGCATCTTGGCGCTGGTGCCCAGCTCCAGGATCGGGAACAGGTCGGTCAGGTAGTCGCGCAGCACGTTGCCGGTGACCGAGATGGTGTTCTCGCCGCGGCGGATGCGCTCCACCGACAGCTTGGTGGCCTCGACGGGGGCCAGGACGCGGATGTCCAGGCCCGCGGTGTCGTGCTCGGCCAGGTAGGCGTCGACCTTCTCGATGAGGTTGGCGTCGTGGGCGCGGGTGGCGTCCAGCCAGAACACCGCCGGGTCGCCGGTGGCGCGGGCGCGGGTGACGGCCAGCTTCACCCAGTCCTTGATCGGGGCGTCCTTGGTCTGGCAGGCGCGGAAGATGTCACCGGCGGAGACCGTCTGCTCGATGACCGCGTCGCCGTTCGCGTCGACCAGGCGGACCGTGCCCGTGACGGGGATCTCGAAGGTCTTGTCGTGGCTGCCGTACTCCTCGGCCTTCTGCGCCATGAGGCCGACGTTCGGGACGGAGCCCATCGTCGAGGGGTCGTAGGCGCCGTGGGCGCGGCAGTCGTCGAGCACGGCCTGGTAGACACCGGAGTACGAGGAGTCCGGGAGCACCGCCAGGGTGTCGGCCTCCTGGCCGTCCGGGCCCCACATGTGGCCGGAGGTGCGGATCATGGCCGGCATGGACGCGTCGACGATGACGTCGGACGGCACGTGCAGGTTGGTGATGCCCTTGTCGGAGTCGACCATCGCCAGCGCCGGGCCCTCGGCGAGCTCGGCGTCGAAGGACGCCTTGATCTCGGCGCCCTCGGGCAGGGCCTCCAGGCCCTTGTAGATACCGCCGAGGCCGTCGTTCGGGGTGAGGCCGGCCGCGGCGAGCTTGTCGCCGTACTGGGCGAACGTCTTCGGGAAGAAGGCGCGCACCACGTGCCCGAAGATGATCGGGTCGGAGACCTTCATCATCGTGGCCTTGAGGTGCACGGAGAACAGCACACCCTCCGCCTTGGCCCGGGCGACCTGCGCGGTCAGGAACTCGCGCAGCGCGCCGACGCGCATCACGGAGGCGTCGACGACCTCGCCGGCGAGGACCGGTACGGACTCGCGCAGGACGGTGGTGGAGCCGTCGTCGCCCTTGAGTTCGATCCGCAGGGTGCCGTCCTCGGGGATGACGACGGACTTCTCGGTGGAGCGGAAGTCGTCCACGCCCATGGTCGCCACGTTCGTCTTGGACTCGCCGGTCCAGGCACCCATGCGGTGCGGGTGGGTCTTGGCGTAGTTCTTGACCGAGGCGGGGGCGCGGCGGTCCGAGTTGCCCTCACGCAGGACCGGGTTCACCGCGGAACCCTTGACCTTGTCGTAGCGGGCGCGGATCTCGCGCTCCTCGTCGGACTTCGGGTCGTCCGGGTAGTCCGGAAGCGCGTAGCCCTGGCCCTGGAGCTCGGCGACCGCGGCCTTCAGCTGCGGGATGGACGCCGAGATGTTCGGCAGCTTGATGATGTTGGCCGCGGGCGTCTTGGCCAGCTCGCCCAGCTCGGACAGGGCGTCCGGGATGCGCTGGTCCTCGGTGAGGTACTCCGGGAACACCGCGATGATGCGGCCCGCCAGCGAGATGTCCCGCGTCTCCACGGCGACACCCGCCTGCGAGGCGTACGCCCGGACCACCGGCAGGAACGAATACGTCGCCAGGGCGGGGGCCTCGTCAGTGTGCGTATAGATGATGGTCGAGTCAGTCACCGGGTGCTCCGCTCCACGTCTGCAACATTGCTCGACATCAAGATATCTCGTGCCGGGGCACCGCTCGACAGGGGTCCGAGTGATTCCGGGCATCCGGCCGCGCCCCGCGGCCCGGGTGAGCGGACACCGCAGCTCACGGCGGACCCGGCCCGCGGTGAGCGGCGGATCACCGGGCGTGACGAGCACGCCCGGCCACCCTCGGACCCACGGTCGCTCAGTCCAGGCGGAAGGCCGCCAGGTCGTCCGTCTCGTCGGCGCCCCGCTGCTGCGGAATCGATCCCGTGCCCGGCTCCAGGAACACCCTGCGCGCCGGGACCGGGATGCGGATGCCCTCGGCCCGGTACCGCTGGTGCAGCCGCTTGATGAACTCGTGCTTGATCCGGTACTGGTCGCTGAACTCGCCGACACCCAGGATGATCGTGAACCCGATCCGGGAGTCGCCGAAGGTGTGGAAGCGGACCGCCGGCTCGTGGTCCGGGACGGCGCCGTCGATCTCCGTCATCACCTCGGCGATGACCTCCATCGTCACCCGCTCGACCTGCTCCAGGTCGCTGTCGTACGCCACACCCGCCTGGAGCAGGATCGTCAGCTGCTCCTCGGGGCGGTTGTAGTTGGTCATGTTCGTCCCCGCGAGCTGCCCGTTGGGGATGATGACCAGGTTGTTGTTGAGGTTGCGGATGGTGGTCTGGCGCCAGTTGATGTCCGTGACGTAGCCCTCCTCGCCGCTGCTCAGCCGGATGTAGTCGCCGGGCTGGACGGTTTTGGAGGCGAGGATGTGGAGGCCCGCGAAGAGGTGCGCCAGGGTGTCCTGCAGAGCCAGGGCGACGGCCAGACCGCCGACGCCGAGGGCGGTGAGCATCGGGGCTATGGAGATGCCCAGCGTCTGGAGCATCACCAGGAAGCCGATCGCGAACACCGCGACCCGGGTGATGTTCACGAAGATCGACGCCGAGGCCGCGACCCCGGACCGGGACTGCGCGACCGTACGCACCAGGGCGGCGACCGCGCTTGCCGAGGCCGCCGACACGACGAGGATGAACAGCACCGTCAGGGACTGGTTGACGTGGTGCTGGACCGTGCGGGTCAACGGCAGCAACCCTCCGGCGGCCGCCGCGCCGCCCACGACGGCCCCCCACGGCACCACGGTCCGCAAGGCGTTCACGATCACGTCGTCGCCGCCCCAGCGGGTCCGCAGGGCGTGCTTGCCCAGCCAGCGCAGCAGCGTGCGCAGCAGGAACGCCGCCAGCAGACCGGCCGCGAGGGCGATCCCGGCGAGTATCAGATCGTCCAGGGTCAGCGCGCGGGTCATCGGTCACCTCCGGGGAAACACTCTGCGGCATACCGGATGTGAAGTCGCGTCAAGTTGTCACCTGCTCGAAGACGGGATGTGCGAGCGCGCCGGCCCCTGATGACGGGGCGGCGCGATGGCTCATCCTGCCGTATCCAGCACACCAGTTCGCACCTGGAGCGGTGGCCGGACCGCCTGGAGCAGACGATTTCCTGTGCCGTTCCGGCCTGTTGACGGTCCGAGCCGTACGCGGCGGTCGTGGGCGTTCCGTACGAACGGCGGGCGGGGCACCACCACGCGGTGGCGAGGACGAGTACGACGACCAGGGTGACGGAGGCGTGGTGCATCGTGTCCACCGTCACCGGCGAGGACCGCGACAGGCAGAGACAGGACGGTGTGCGTGGAGCGTGTGGTGCCGGGGCCGGCTCGGCGCGGGTACGCGCGGGCGTCGGCCGGCGTCGCCGCTGAACGAGTGGGGTGTTCCCGCGTGGAGGGGGAGCGGGGAGTGCCGGGTCGGCTCGGCGGGGGTGCGCGGGGCTCGTCCTCAGCCGTCCGTGAATGAGCCGTGCCGTCCGGCTCCCGCGGCGAAGCGGGCGGCGCCCTCCAGACTCGCCGCCAGCACGCCCATGCCGTGCCGGAGCTCCCCGCGCATCGCCGCCGTTTCGTCGAGGCCCTCCTGCTCCGCGACGGAGGCGCGGTCGGCCCGCAGGCAAGCCTGCGGGAAGCGGGCGATCGCGGCGGCCAGTTCCTCGGCCTCGGCACGGGCCCGGCCGGTCGGGACGACACGGCTGGCGAGCCCCATTTCCAGCGCCTCGCGGGCCGACACCGGCCGCCCCGTGAGGATCATGTCCAGGGCGCGACCGGTACCGATCAGCCGCGGCAGCCGTACCGTGCCGCCGTCGATCAGCGGGACACCCCAGCGGCGGCAGAAGACCCCGAAGACCGCGTCCTCCTCGGCCACCCGCAGATCGCACCAGAGCGCCAACTCCAGGCCGCCCGCGACCGCGTGCCCCGCGACGGCCGCGACGACCGGCTTGGTCAAGCGCATCCGGGTCGGCCCCATGGGCCCGTCACCGTCCTCGGCGACCCTGTTGCCGCGCTCGGTGCCGATCGCCTTGAGGTCCGCCCCCGCGCAGAAGGTGCCGCCCTCACCCCACAGCACCGCCACCCGCGCCTCGTCGTCCGCCTCGAACTCACGGAACGCGGAGGCGAGTTCGGCCGCCGTCGGGCCGTCCACCGCGTTGCGGGCCTCGGGGCGGGAGAGGATGACCGTGGTGACGTGCCGCTGACGCTCGACACGGACCGCCATGGTGGTGCCCCCTTCGTTCGTTCTTCGCTCGGTCTTCGCTCGGCCTTCGTTCGGTTCCACGTTCGCCGAAGGGCAGCACGCTACTGGTCCGGGCCGGCGTCAGATCACCTTCAGCCGGACCAGCGCTCCCAGTGTCAGCGCCCCCGGCAGCAGCGGCAGCCACAGCGTGATGACGCGGTAGGCCAGAACCACCGCCGTGGCCACCGCGGCCGGGCTGCCCGCCGCGACCAGCGCGACGATCAGCGCCGCCTCGACCGAGCCGAGCCCGCCCGGTGTCGGCACCACGGCGACGGCCACCGTCGCGGCCAGATACGCGAGGACGATGTGCCACAGCGGTATCTCCAGCCCCAGCGCCAGCCCCACCGCGACCAGCCCGGCCGCCTGCAACGCGGGGAACGCCAGCGAACCGCCCCACAGGGCCAGCGCCCGCGACGGACGGGTGTGGACCGAGCGGGCCTCGCCCAGCGCCGTGCGCACGAAGGAGGACACGGCCGAGCGCAGCCGCCGTACGACCAGCACCACCGCCACCGCCGCCAGCGCGACCGCGCCCAGCACGAACAGCAGCGGGCCTGCCGCGTTCCCCGGCAGCAGCGTGCCGAGCCGCAGCGCGCCGGGGAAGACGATCAGCAGGACGGCCAGCATGCCGACCCGGGCGATGCTCTCGGCGAGCAGATAGAGCGCCACCGCCGCCGACGAGCGCGCCAGCGGCAGCCCGCACACCGTCATGAACCGCAGGTTGACCGCGCTGGATCCCAGCCCGGTCGGCAGCATGTGGTTGGCGGCCATCGCCGCGACCTGGGTGGCGAGCAGCCGGAAGCCCGGCAGCCGCTCGACGACCGCGCCCTGCCGCGTCACCGCCATGGCGACCCAGGTCAGGCAGGTGGCGCCGCCCGCGGCCAGCAGCCAGGGCCACTTGGCGGTCGCCAGATGGTGGAAGCCCTCGGCGAGCACGTCGTGGTGCCGCACCCCGAGGCAGGCCACGAAGGCGAGCGGGATCAGGCCCAGGATGAGCCGGTAGGGGATGCGTCGGGGGCGCCGTCCGGCCGGTCGTTCTTCTGCCGCTGTCACACTTCGAGAGGTTTTCCGCACCGCCCCAACTGCGGGTTGCGGAAGCGCGGACGGGGGATTACGTGCGGGAAGCCGGCCGACAACGATCTTCACGGCGGCCCGCGCGGAACGCTTGACCTCAAGTTTGGTCGAGGTTCTATGTTCGCCCCCATGAGCATGGAGACCACGGCGTGGACGCAGTTGTACAGCGTCATGAACGCCACAGAGGAACGCCGCGCGTTCGCCCGCGCCACGCTGCGCCGGATCGCCGCGTTCGCCCGCCCGCACCGCCCCCGGATCGTGCTGTTCGTGCTGCTCGGGGTCGCCACCGCGCTGCTCGCCGTCGCGACCCCGGTCCTCGCCGGACGGGTCGTCGACGCGATCGTCACCGACGGCGACGAGCGGACCGTCGTACGGCTCGCACTGCTCATCGCGCTCATCGCGGTGGTGGAGGCGGCCCTCGGCATCCTCGCCCGCAGGCTCTCGGCGGCGCTGGGGGAGGGGCTCATCCTCGATCTGCGGCGGGCCGTGTTCGACCATGTGCAGCGCATGCCGGTCGCGTTCTTCACCCGCACCCGCACCGGAGCGCTCGTCAGCCGGCTCAACAACGACGTGATCGGCGCCCAGCGGGCGTTCAGCAACACCCTGTCCGGAGTGGTCAGCAACCTCGTCACGCTGGTGCTCACCCTCGCCGTCATGCTCACGCTGTCCTGGCAGGTCACCCTGCTCGCCCTCGCACTCCTGCCGGTCTTCGTGATCCCGGCCCGGCGGATGGGCAGCCGGATGGCCGGAATGCAGCGCGAGGCGGCGACGCTCAACGCCGCCATGGGCACCCGGATGACCGAGCGCTTCTCCGCCCCGGGCGCCACCCTCGTCAAACTCTTCGGCCGGCCCGAGGAGGAGTCGGCGGAGTTCGCCGTGCGGGCCCGCCGGGTCGCGGACATCGGTATCCGCACGGCGACCGCGCAGTCCGCGTTCATCACCGCGCTGACCCTGGTGTCGGCGCTCGCCCTCGCCCTGGTCTACGGCCTCGGCGGCTGGTTCGCCCTGCGCGGCAGCATGGAACCCGGTGCGGTCGTGGCCCTCGCCCTGCTGCTGACCCGCCTGTACGCGCCCCTCACGGCGCTCGCAGGGGCGCGCGTCGAGGTGATGAGCGCCCTCGTCAGCTTCGAGCGGGTCTTCGAGGTGCTCGACCTCGAGCCGCTCATCGAGGACGCGCCGGACGCCGTCGAGGTACCCGAAGGGCCGGTGTCGGTCGAGTTCGAGAACGTCCGCTTCGGCTACCCCTCAGCAGACAAGGTCTCCCTCGCCTCGCTGGAGGAGGTGGCGTCCCTCGACAGCCGGGGCGGCGCCGAGGTCCTGCACGGCGTCACCTTCCGCGCCGAACCCGGCCGCACCGTCGCCCTCGTCGGTTCCTCCGGCGCGGGCAAGTCGACCGTCGCACAACTCCTGCCGCGCCTGTACGACGTCGACGGGGGCGCCGTCCGCGTGGGCGGCGTCGACGTCCGGGACCTGAGCGCGGGCTCCCTGCGCGCCACCGTCGGCATGGTCACCCAGGACGGCCACCTGTTCCACGACACGGTCCGCGCCAACCTGCTGCTGGCCCGCCCCGAAGCGAGCGACGGCGACCTGTGGGACGCCCTGCGCCGGGCCCGCCTCGACACCCTCGTCCAGGCCCTTCCCGACGGCCTCGACACCGTGGTCGGCGAACGCGGCTACCGCCTCTCGGGCGGCGAACGCCAGCGCATGACCATCGCCCGCCTCCTGCTCGCCCGTCAGCGGGTGGTGATCCTCGACGAGGCCACCGCCCACCTCGACAACACCTCGGAGGCGGCCGTGCAGGAGGCCCTCACCGAGGCACTCCAGGGCCGCACCGCCCTCGTCATCGCCCACCGCCTGTCCACCGTGCGCAACGCCGACCTGATCCTCGTCCTGGAGGGCGGACGGGTCGTCGAACGGGGCACGCACGAGGGGCTGCTGGCCGCGGGGGGACGGTACGCGGAGCTGTACCGCACGCAGTTCGAGGAGGGGCACAGGGAGCCGACGGACACGACAGTCACGGCGGAGGTCGCCGGGGTCGCGGGGGTCGCCGAGCTGACGGTATAGCGGCAGCGGCGGGGCGCCGGCCGGGCCGGCGGGCCGCACGCTCCGGCGTCCGGGCCGCACGCTCCGGGACCCGGCGCAGAAGGGGGTGCCGCGCCTCCAAGTCGCGTCGCCCCTCCGCGTGGCCGCCACCTACGCTGGCGCCATGTCCCACGCGAAGACCTCCTACGTCTGCCTGCCCTGCCGGGCCTCGTACAAGCAGCCCTACGACCGGGACAGGCAGCGGAGCTGCCCTCGCTGCGCGCAGCCGCTGATCCACGCGGGCTCCGCCTTCGCCGCACCCCGCCGCAGGGACACCGCCGCCTGGCGAACGCTGTCCGTGCTGCTGCACGCCGGTGTCCGCTTCCACAAGAGTTGCTGCGGCGGCCCCGGGTATCGCCCCCGCACCCTGAGCGAGGTACGCGAGCGGATGACGTACGCCCGGCGCAGCGGCGAGCCTTTCGCCAGAGCACTCGTACGGCACGAGGTGCCCTGACACCGGTCGCCGCTCGTGCGCCCGGCCGGACCCGGGTGGATCGAGGTGGACCGGTGTGGACCCGGGAGGACCCCTCCGCCGTCCATCCGTCGGGTCAGGACCTGCCGGTCGGCGGGGCCGGTCCGGCCACCTGCCGGATGGTCTCACCGGCACGGTTGCTGAAGTCTGGTGACCAATGCCGCGGTGGGCTCTCTTCTGGAGGGTCCGTGACCCGTCCCTGTGGGAGAAGGGGGTCGAACGGTGATCGTGCGAGTGACGATGTTGTGCGCCGCCGGGGGAGAAGGCGGCGAAGCACAGATCTTCGGGGACGGTGCTCCGAGCGGCTGCGGCACGCGTCAGCGCGCTGCGCACAGGGCCATGACCGACGCCGTCGTGCCACCGCACTCCCTGGCCCTCCGAGCCCCCTCCGACCGTTGCGCGCGGGCCGCCGAGACCCTGGCGGTCGCGGCCCTTCCCGAGGACGCGCTGCGTGACCTGGACCACGGCGCCTGGCACGGTCGCACCCACGAGGACATCGAGGCCGAGGACCCCTACGGCTACTCGGCCTGGCTGACCGACGCCGAGGCCGCACCGCACGGCGGCGAGTCCGTCGCGGGGCTCTGCCGTCGGACGGCGGAGTGGCTGGATTCGCTGCCCCCCGAGGTGGGCCGCGTCCTCACGATCACCGAGGCCGCCGTCGTCCGGGCCGCGCTGGTGCACGGCCTGTCGGCACCCGCCCGCGCCTTCTGGCACCTCGGTGACCCGGCCGCGGTCACGCTGACGAGGCGGGACGGCTGCTGGACCGCCCAGCCCGGCCGCATGGCCGTCCCTCGGCAACTGCGCCCCACCGACGACTCCCCCTTCGCCCCGCTGCCGGGCACACCGGCGACGGGAGGGTTTCCGCCACTCCTCGTCCGACCATGAGCGTCATGACCACCGGAGCCGGACCCTGAGCAGTCGGCCCCGAGCAGTCGGCCCTGAGGAGTCGGACCCGGGAGGAGTCGAACCCGAAGCAGCTGAACCCTGAGGCGCCGATACCGGAGGCGCCGATACCGGAGGCGCCGGTACCGGAGGATCCGATTCCGGCGGCGGAGGCGACCCCGGGCGGCGCCCAGCGGCGGAGCCGCTTCGGCCGTGATACGAATCGGACAGTGGTCCGACATCGGCTGGAGCACACGTGATCCGGGTACTGGTGGTCGACGACGAAGCCCTGATCCGCACAGGCTTCGAGCGCATCCTCGACGCCGCCGACGACATCGAGGTCGTGGGGGCGGTGTCCGGCGGCCAGGCTCTGCCGGCGGTGCGCGAGACGTGCCCCGACGTCGTGCTGCTGGACATCCGGATGCCCGACGTGGACGGCCTCACGGTCCTGGGTCACCTTCGCGAACTGCCGGAACCCCCTGTCGTGGCCATGCTGACCACGTTCGACATGGACGAGTACGTGGAGACGGCCCTGCGCTCGGGTGCGGCCGGTTTCCTGCTCAAGGACACCGATCCCGAGGCACTGCCCCTCGCGGTGCGGAGCCTGGCCGGTGGCGGCACGGTGCTGTCGTCCAAGGTGACGCGAACGGTGGTGGAGGGCTATCTGAGCGCCGGGGCCCAGCAGCACCCACGGATCCTGAAGCGGCTGACCGACCGTGAGCGCGAAGTGCTCGTCCTCGTCGCGGAGGGCCTGTCGAACGCCGACATCGCGACCCGGATGCATCTGAGCACCGGCACCATCAAGGACCACGTCAGCGCGATCCTCACCAAACTGGAGGTGAGCGGCCGGGTGCAGGCCGCGCTCTTCGCCCAGCAGGCCGGACTCCTCACCAGGAGGACCGAATGACGCGCCGGCCGCCCCCGCTGGTCCTGGACTGCGCGGCGGTGGGCCTGGCCCTCCTCGACGTCTGGGTCCACTGGGACGCCGAGGAGATGTGGCGGACGGCCTTCGGTCTGGCCGCCGCCGTCGCCCTGCTGCTGCGCCGAAGGCAACCGCTGCTCACCTTCGTCCTCACCCTCCCGGCCGTCCTGCTGTCCGACGCGCTCTTCGCCTGCCTGATCGCGCTGTACACCCTCGCCTCCCTCAGACGTCCGCGGGCCCTGCTGGTCGTGTGCGCCCTGGCCTACGCCATCAGCGACGCGACGCTCCTGCCGTCGCTGGAACTCGATCTCACCGACCCCGCGACGCTGATCAGACTCGGCTACACCTGCGCGACAGCCGCGGCCGCCGTGTTCCTGGGGCAGCTCGTGCAGACACGCCGCGACCTCTCCCTGAGACTGACCGAGATCTCGCAGGCGCGTGACCATCAACAGCTGCTGACCACCCAGGCGGTCCTGGCCAAGGAGCGCGCGCAGCTCGCGCGGGAGATGCACGACGTCGTCTCCCACCAGGTCGGTCTGATCGCCGTGCACGCCGGGGCTCTTCAGGTCGGCACGCGGGATCCCGAGGTAAAGGAGGCAGCCGCGACGATCCGGCGACTGAGCGTGCACACGCTCGACGAGCTGCGCCACATGGTGACCGTCCTGCGCGCCTCCGGTGGCCGCCCCACGGAACTGACCCCGCAGCCGGCCCTCACCGACCTCCGGAAGCTGGCCGACAACTGCGGGATCGAGGCCGAACTCAGGACGGACCTGCCCGAAGATCTCTCGCCCACCGTCCAGCGCGCGGTCTACCGCACGGTCCAGGAGGCCCTGACCAACACCCGCAAACACGCCCCCGGCGCGACGGCGTGCATCGACCTGTCCCACGCCGGCGGCCGCGTCCGCGTCCGCGTGACCAACACCGCGCCCACCCGGACAGCCCTGCCCCTGCCCGGCGCGCACCATGGCCTGATCGGCCTCCGCCAGCGCACCGAGCTCCTCGGCGGCACGATGACCTCGGGTCCCACGAGCGACGGCGGCTACGAGGTCTGCGTGGTGCTCCCGGCGGAGGCCACGACATGAGCGGGCGCGCACTCCGACGGCCGTCACCGGCAACGGGGGCAGCGGGGGCAGCGGGGGCGGCGAGGGCAGCGGGGGCGGTGGCGGCCGGGTGGGGAGCGGGCAGCCCGGTCGGCCCGCCACCGTTTGTGGGGGTTCGCGACCTGGGGCACGGTGAGTGGGGAATCCGCGGGTCACGGATGCGAACTGCGGCCGAACGTCCACTCCAGGCAGTCCCACGGAGGTGTGGTCCATGTCAGAGAACAACCCCGCGCACGAGCCCCCGGCCGGGGGGAGCGACGTCTCGCTGCCGCCAGAGGTCAAGTTGCTGCAGGAAGTCTCTCCGCCCTTCTTCCCCGAGGGCGGTTCGGCGATGACGATCCTCGTCGAGTGGCCTCCTGGTCATCCCGGGCTCCCTCCGCACCGCCACTCGGGGCCGGCGTTCGGCTACGTGATGGAAGGCGCGCTCCGGTTCGAGGTCGAGGGTCGGCCCGAGCAGGTGATCCACGCCGGGGAGACGTTCTGGGAGCCGGGCGGCGACGTGATCCACTACCAGGACGGCAACGCCAGCGCCGAGGAACCGAACAAGTTCGTCGTGACCATGGTGTGCGCGCCGGGTCAGCCCATGCTCACGGTGGTGGACGAGGAAGAGCTGAAGCAACGGACGCACCTGCGCGCCCCGCGCCCCTAGTCCTGGGGCACGGGGTCCGGCAGGTTTGTCTCACAGGCGGCGTGCCTCGGCCGGTGTGACCGGCGCTCCGGCGCGCACGCCCTGCAGGACGTGGGCGAGCACCTCCGCTCCACGCACCACCCGGGGTCCTGGACGGTTGAAGTACGACGGCCCGTCCAGGACCCACACCCGGTCCGCGCGCGCGGCCGGCAGCTCCTGCCACCCGGGCAGCCCGGTGAGCGACTCACGCTCTCGCAGGGTCCGTTCGGGCGGAAAGCCGCAGGGCAGGACGAGCAGCACATCGGGGCGGGCGGCGCGTACCGCGTCCCACGTCATCGGCCCCGTGTGCGCGCCGGGTGCCGCGAGGAGCGGTTCGCCGCCTGCCGCCGCGATCTGCTCGGGCACCCAGTGCCCGGCGGGCCACAGCGGGTCCAGCCATTCGATCGCCACCACCCGGGGCCGGGGCCGGCCGGCGACCAGGGCGCGGACCGCGTCGAGACGGGCGGCGAGCTCGCCCCGGCGACGCCGCGCGTGTTCCCGGACTCCGAGCAGCGCCCCGACCGTGACCAGGCACTCCAGCACGTCGTCCAGCGTGCGCGGCTCCAGGCTCAGCACGCGCGTGCCGGCGTCGAGGCGGCGCACCGCCCGGCCGGCGTCCTCGTAGGAGACGGCGCACACGTCGCACAGGTCCTGAGTGAGGACGACATCGGGGCGCAGCGCCGCGAGTGCCTCGGTGTCCAGGGTGTAGAGCGAGGATCCGGAGTGCGCGGACCCGCCGACGGCGTCGGAGATCTCCCGGCTGGTGAGCCGCTCCTGGTCGAGGTCGGCGCCGGTCACGACAGGTACGGACGCGACGTCCCGCGGCGGCCAGTCGCACTCGTGGGTGCGGCCGACGAGCTGTGCGGACAGGCCGAGTTCCGCGACGATGTCGGTCGCGGCGGGCAGCAGCGAGACGATGCGCATGCCGCGACCCTACGACCTCCGACGGCGGTGTCAGGAGTCCCAGCACGCGGCGATGTCGTCGCCGACACCCACCGGCGCACCCCGGGCGAGGGGTGTCGAAGGCCGAGCCCCGCACCGCGGCCACGGCTGCCTCAGCGAGTACGGGCACTGAGAAGATCGTCCGACCTGCGAGTCCACCGGATGCTGGAAGGAACGAACGAGATCATGCGTGTCATCGTGGCCCACGGCCTGACGGAGGCGTTCGGATGACCGACGTCCTCCTCCGTACGACGGGCCGGGCCGCCCACATCACCCTCAACCGGCCCAAGGCCCTCAACGCCCTCACGCACGACATGGTGCGCCGTATCGACGAGGCGCTCACGCGCTGGGAGCACGACCCGGCCGTGAGGACCGTCGTGATCTCCGGGGCGGGCGGGCGCGGCCTGTGCGCGGGCGGCGACATCCGCGCCATCCACGACGACGCCCGGGACGGCGACGGCACGGCCTCGGCGGCGTTCTGGCGCGACGAGTACCACCTCAACGCCCGTATCGCGCGCTACCCGAAGCCGTACGTCGCCCTCATGGACGGCATCGTGATGGGCGGGGGCGTCGGAGTCTCCGCGCACGGCAGCGTCCGGATCGTCACCGAGCGGTCCAGGATCGCCATGCCCGAGACCGGCATCGGCTTCGTCCCGGACGTCGGCGGCACCCGTCTCCTCGCCCTCGCCCCCGGCGAGCTGGGCACCTGTCTGGCGCTCACCGGTGCGCAGATCGGCGCCTCGGACGCCTTGCTGTGCGGGCTCGCCGACCACCATGTCCCCTCGGTCTCGCTCGGGCCGCTCGTCGACGACCTCGCCGGCCTGCCCGTGCACGAGGCTGTCGCACGGCACGCCACGCGGGGGGCGGCGGGTGAACTGGCCGGTCACCGGGGCTGGATCGACGACTGCTTCTCGGCCGACACGGTCGAGGAGATCGTCCGGCGGCTCCTCGCCCACGGCGACCCGGCCGCCAAGGAGACCGCCGAGACCCTGCTCGCCAAGTCGCCCACCGCCCTCAAGGTCACCCTCGCCTCCCTGCGCGGCGCCCGCCGGCTCGGACCGCTGGAGCGGGTCCTCGACCAGGAGTACCGCGTGTCCTGCGCGAGCCTGAAGGACCCCGACCTGGTGGAGGGCATCCGCGCGCAGATCGTCGACAAGGACCGCGCCCCCCGCTGGTCGCCGGGGACGCTGGCCGAGGTCACCGACGCCGATGTCGAGCGCCACTTCACCTCCCTCGGCGAGCACGAACTCGGCCTCGCCGCAGGGTTCGGCCCCACCGAGGAGGCGGCCCGGTGAGCCGCGGGCCGCGACCGCGTCCGTGACCGCGACCGCGACCGCGCCCAGGACACCACGGTGTCGAGCCCGGTCCGCGCGCACGTCTCGGCGCGGTACCGGCCCCCGACTGCCCGCCGCCGACCGCACCGACGCGCGTGATGCGGCCGCTCACGCTCCGGCCTCCGTCCGCTTCACGAGGTGGCGGGTGTAGGCGTCAGGGGTGAAGAACAGCGGCAGTTCGCCGGCCAGCGCGGTCCGTTCGAAGAGATCCCGGATCTCGTCCAGCGGCGCCCACGGGTACTCGGCGCCGAGCGCCGCCACCTCGTCGTCGAGCAGCCGCAGCACGGTCTCCCGGTCGACGACGCGGTGGCGCAGCCACTGCCAGAGCTGCACGCGGGCGATCTCGGCGGTCGCCGCGTCCTCCATCAGGCCGTACAGCGCCACGGCGCCCTGTCCGCGCAGCCAGGCGGCGAAGTACCGCAGTGCCACCGCGACGTTGGCGCGCACCCCGTCCGGCGTGGGCGGTCCGGCGATGCGGCGTACCGAGAGCAGGTCGGCCGCCGTCACCTCGACGTCGTCGCGGGCGCGGTCGATCTGGTGGGGCCGCCCGCCGAGGACGCCGTCGAAGACCTCGCGGCAGACGGACACCAGACCGGGGTGGGCGACCCAGGAGCCGTCGAAGCCGTCCTCGGCCTCACGTTCCTTGTCCAGGCGGACCTCGGCGAGGGCGGCCTCGTTCGCGGCCGGGTCCTTGCCGGGGACGTGGGCGGCCATGCCGCCGATCGCGTGGGCGCCGCGCTTGTGGCAGGTGCGCACGAGGAGTTCGGTGCAGGCCCGCATGAAGGGGGCCGTCATGGTCACCTGCGCGCGGTCGGGGAGGAGAAAGTGGGTGCGGTGGCCGAACGTCTTGATCAGGCTGAACAGGTAGTCCCGGCGGCCCGCGTTCAACCCCGCGCTGTGCTCGCGCAGTTCGTAGAGGATCTCCTCCATCTCGAAGGCGGCGGTGATCGTCTCGATGAGCACGGCGGCGCGGATCGTGCCGCGGGGGATGCCGAGCAGTTCCTGCGCGAGCACGAAGACGTCGTTCCAGAGCCGGGCCTCGTACCGGTTCTCCAGCTTGGGAAGGCAGAAGTACGGGCCGTGCCCGGCGTCGATCTGCCGCCGGGCACAGTGGAAGAAGTACAGCCCGAAGTCGACGAGCGCGGCGGGGACGGGCCCGCCGTCGAACTCCAGGTGCTCCTCGTCGAGATGCCAGCCGCGCGGGCGCACCATGATGGTGGCGAGCCTGTCCGGCTCCGCCGGCCGGTGCTCCGTGCCCTCGGGCGTGGTGAAGCCGATCCGGCGCTCGACGGCGTCGAGAAGGGTGAGCTGCCCGCCGACGACGTTGTCCCAGAGCGGGGCCGTGGCGTCCTCGAAGTCCGCCGTCCACACCCCGGCGCCGGAGTTGAGCGCGTCGACGGCCGTACGACGGTCGGGCGGGCCGGTGATCTCGACGCGCCGGTCGGTCAGCCCGGGGGCGGGGGGCGCGACCCGCCAGGTGGGGTCGGCGCGGACGGCGGAGGTGACCAGCGGGAAGTCGAGCGGTGAGCCGGACGCCAGTCGCAGCACCTGCCGGCGGCGCTCCTTCCAGAGGTCCAGGCGGCGCGCGCCGAAAGCCTCTGCCAGCCGGCCCACGAAGTCCAGAGCGGCGGGCGTGAGGATTTCGTCGTGCCGACGGCCCCCACCGGCGAGGACGCGGACGTGACGGGTCGGTGCGGTGGTGGGCATCGGGTTCTCCTCAGGAGTGGGAGCGGAGGGGCGGACGGGGACGGTCGCCCGTCCCCTCCGCTCGGCCGTGGGGAGCCCTGCGGTGAGGCTCCCGGACGTGGCGGCCTAGTGGAACTGCTCCTCCTCCGTGGACCCGGCCAGCGCGGTGGTGGAGGAGGCGGGGTTGACGGCCGTGGAGACCAGGTCGAAGTACCCGGTGCCGACCTCACGCTGGTGCCTGACGGCGGTGAAGCCGTGCGCCTGGGCCGCGAACTCCCTCTCCTGGAGGTCGACATAGGCGGTCATGCCGTGCTCGGCGTAACCGCGGGCGAGGTCGAACATGCCGTGGTTGAGGGAGTGGAACCCGGCCAGGGTGATGAACTGGAACTTGTAGCCCATCGCGCCCAGTTCGCGCTGGAACTTGGCGATCTGGTCGTCGTCCAGCGCGGCCTTCCAGTTGAAGGACGGGGAGCAGTTGTAGGCGAGCATCCGGTCCGGGTACCGCGCGTGGATCGCCTCGGCGAACTCGCGGGCCTGGGCCAGGTCCGGGGTGCCCGTCTCGACCCAGATGAGGTCGGCGTACGGGGCGTAGGCGAGACCGCGGGCGATGACCGGGGTCCCGGCTGCCGGGAGGGCAGTCGTCAGGCGCGCGAAGCGCGTCAAGCCCGCAACCGCAAGGTAAGCAGGAATCTCCCGGCCTTCAGCCAGGAGAGCACTTCAATCCGACGGCCTCGACCTCGCCAGCCCGTCCGCCGTGACCCCGATCGGCATGGGCTGCCGCGTCTGCGAGCGCCTGGACTGCCCGCAGCGCGCCGCCCCGCCGCTGGACCGCACGCTGCGGATCGACCAGAACAGCAGCACCTTCGTGCCGTACCCGGTCGAAGAGCCGGGCACGGCGTGACCATCCGCCCGCGAGGACTACGGGGTGTTCGCCCTGGCCCGCAGGAGCATCAGCAGGTGACGGCCGACACGCTCGACGCCCCGGCCGCCCGGCCCATGACGTCCGGCCCGGCGGCCGCCGGCGCCGTACCGGGGCCGTGCCCCGTGCCGTCACCCGGTACGGCCGTCACCCTCGGTGCCGATGTGCCGCGTATGAGCTCACCTGACACGACGGTGTC